>CAMFKX010000050.1 GCA_945957375.1 uncultured Roseiarcus sp. | reverse complement strand
GTCCAACGAACGCACCGGCATCATCATGGGTTCGGGCGGGCCCTAGACCCGCACCATCGTGGAGGCCGCCGACGTGACCCGCGCCAAGGGGCCGAAGCGCATCGGACCGTTCGCGGTGCCGAAGGCGATGTGCTCGACCGCCTCGGCGACGCTGTCCACCTGGTTCAAGATCAGGGGCGTCAGCTATTCGATCTCGTCCGCCTGCGCGACCTCGAACCACTGCGTCGGCAACGCCTACGAGCAGATCCTGATGGGCAAGCAGGACGTGATGTTCGCCGGCGGCTGCGAGGAGCTCGACTGGACGCTGTCGGCGCTGTTCGACGCCATGGGCGCGATGTCGTCCGCCTACAACGCGACGCCGTCCCGCGCCTCGCGCGCCTACGACAAGAACCGCGACGGTTTCGTCATCTCCGCGGGCGCCGGCGTGCTGGTGCTGGAGGATCTCGAGCGCGCCAGGGCGCGCGGGGCGAAGATCTACGGCGAGATCGTCGGCTACGGCGCGACCTCCGACGGCCACGACATGGTGGCGCCGTCGGGCGAGGGCGCGGCCCGCTGCATGCGCCAGGCGCTGTCGACGGTGAAGCTTCCGATCGACTACATCAACCCGCACGCGACCTCGACCCCGGTCGGAGACGTCAAGGAGATCGAGGCTTTGCGCGAAGTGTTCGGCTCCGGGGAAAAGTGCCCGCCGATCTCGGCGACGAAGTCGCTCACCGGCCATTCGCAGGGCGCGACCGGCGTGCACGAATCGATCTACTCGCTGCTGATGATGAAGAACGGCTTCATTTGCGAGAGCGCCCACATCGACGAGATCGACCCGGCCTTCGCCGACATGCCGATCGTGCGCGAGCGGCGCGACAACGTCGCCCTGCGTGCGGTGCTGTCAAACTCGTTCGGCTTCGGCGGCACCAACGCGACGCTCGTCTTCAAGCACGTCGACGCGTGAGCGCGAATCGACGCGATCCGGCAAGAGAGGGGCGGGCGATGGCGTCGGGGCTGATGCACGGCAAGCGCGGTCTCGTGATGGGCGTGGCCAACGACCATTCGATCGGCTGGGGAATCGCCAGCGCCCTCGCCGCGCAGGGCGCCGAGCTCGCCTTCACCTACCAGGGCGAGGCGTTGGGCAAGCGGGTGACGCCCCTCGCCGAGAGCATCGGATCGACGCTGGTCGTCCCGTGCGACGTGGAGGACCTCGCCTCGGTCGACGCGACATTCGAGCGGATCGGGGCGGAATGGGGATCGCTCGACTTCCTCGTCCACAGCATCGGCTTCTCCGACCGCAACGAGCTGAAAGGGCGCTACGCCGACACGACGCGCGAGAACTTCGTGCGCACCATGGTGATCTCGGCCTTCTCGTTCACCGAGGTGGCCAAGCGCGCCGCGGCGCTGATGCCCTCGGGCGGCTCGATGCTGACGCTCACCTTCGGCGGCTCGACCCGGGTGATGCCCAACTACAACGTCATGGGCGTCGCCAAGGCCGCGCTCGAAGCGAGCATGCGCTACCTCGCCGCCGACTTCGGCCCCGACAACATCCGCGTCAACGCGATCTCCGCCGGCCCGATCCGGACGCTCGCCGGCGCCGGCATCGCCGACGCGCGCTTCATGTTCAATTTCCAGCGCGCCCATTCGCCGCTGCGCCGCACGGTGACGATCGAGAACGTCGGCGGCGCGGCGCTCTACCTGCTGTCGGGCCTGTCCGAAGGCGTGACCGGCGAGGTGCATTACGTCGACGCCGGCTACAACATCATCTCGATGCCGCGGCCGGACGACATCAAGGAATAGCCGCGAGGCGCCGCGGCCCGGCTTCCGATGAAGAAGCACGACCGCGATCTGATCTGCGGAGGCCTGCGCGAATTTGGATTCCCGCGGCCTTCCGCGGGCTGACCTCGCGCGTTCGCTGCAGGGCGCCGGAGCGGGCTTTGGAGATATTTGGATTTCCTTGGATTTGCTCGTCCGAAACGGGCCTTTTCAAGGGCTTGCGGGCGGCGCGCGGGGCAAAAGGTTTCCGCTTTCCGCCGATCGGGCGGGCGCGCCGCGCACCCGCCCGACTGGCCGGAGGTTGGGAGGACAGGAGTCGCGCGGCGACGGAAGGGATCGTTCAAGGGAGGCCTCGCTATCGTCTCCAGAACAAATGTAGAACGTCGTGGGGCGGCCGGCAAGGATTTGTCTGGCGGAGCGGCGCGGCGGCAATCCGCCTCGGAGCGCCCTCGCTCGTCCGACCCGACCATCCGCCAGGCGAGGAGTTGACGCCGTAAACTCTAGCGTGACCAAAGCACGTTGACCGGAGCGGGCGGGCGCTTCCACCTATCGAGTCGATTCCGTCGACGCCGGCTACACTATCCTCTCGATGCCGCGGCCGGACGACATCAAGGAATGATCTTGTTGGCGCGCTCGGCGAGCGCGCCAACGGACAGGCGTTCCTCTGGACGGCTCAGGCAGCGAGGCGGATCGTCGACCCCGCCCGACAGCCGGCGGCTTCGCCTTCGAGCCGGGCTTTGCTATGCTTCCCGCAATGGCGACCAGTTCAACGCGCACGACGCTCGCGACCTCCGACCCTGTGCTTGCCCGACTGCGGGCGGCGCTGACGGAGGCCTACGGTTCGCGGCTTGAGCGCGTGGTTCTGTTCGGGTCGCGCGCGCGGGGCGACCAACGACCGGAGTCCGACTATGACGTCGCGGTTTTCCTGAGGGATAGCGAAGGACTTTGGCCCGAGAGCGGCCGCCTGGCGGAGATCGGAACCGACATCCTTTTCGACACCGGGGCCGTCATCAACGCGCTGCCTTTTCCCGCAGGCGCCTATGCCGAGCGAACGCCGCTGATGTTCGAGTTGCGGCGAGACGGGATCGACCTGTGAGAAGGCCGGAAACCGAGGCCTATCTTGCAAAGGCGCGGCAAAGTTTGCGGGAGGCCGAAGTCGTCGCCGCAAATGAACTTCTCGACGCGGCGGGCCGGGCGGCCTCTGGTCGACGGCGACCCATGAGCCGCGAGATTGACCCCGCGAAGCGAGAATCGCTGAGCGTTGCTCGCGTCGTCCTGACGAGCCTCTTGTTTTTCCTCCCGGCGTGCGTGGCTTTCGGCGCCTCGGACCCCACGCCCAAAGCCTCGCCCTCGCGCGGCTTCGCCGAATTCGTCGCCTCCCTGCGGCCGATGGCCGAGGCGCTGGGCGTGTCGCGAAAGACCTTCGACCGCGCCTTCGCCGGCGTCGCCTTCGACCCGCGCGTCGTCGCCGAGACGAAACGTCAGGCCGAGTTCACGGTTCCGATCTGGGACTATATCGCCGCCGCCGCCTCGCCCGACCGGATCGCGCGAGGCAGGGCGAAGGTTGCGGCGGTCGCGCCCTGGCTCGACAGGGCGAGCCGGACCTACGGCGTCGATCCGGGGGTGCTGGTCGGCGTCTGGGGCCTCGAGACCGACTACGGGGCCGCCGGGGGGACGTTCGACGTTGTCCGTTCGCTGGCCAGCCTCGCCTTCGTGCGCTACCGGGACACGTTCTTCCGCGACGAACTGCTCGCCGCCCTCGTGGTGCTCAACGCCGGCGCCGTCGCGCCGCGGGCGCTCGTCGGATCTTGGGCCGGCGCCACCGGGCAGACCCAGTTCATGCCCTCGAACGTCGTCTCCTTTGCGGTCGATTTCGACGGCGACGGTCGGCGCGACCTGTGGAAGAGCCTGCCCGACGTGTTCGCCTCGACCGCGAATTTCCTCGCGAGCAGCGGCTGGAAGGCCGGTCTGCCATGGGGATTCGCGATTGCTCTGCCGAAGGGTTTCGTCCTCGCCGACGCGGATTCGGCGCGCCCGGCGCCGTTCGCCGCCTTCGCCGCCCGGGGCGTCGCGCGCGCCGACGGCAGGCCGTTCCCGGCCGAGGGCGAGGCGCGCCTGTTCTTGCCGGCGGGCCTGCGCGGGCCCGCCTTCTTGGTCACCGCCAACTTCGACGTCATCAAGACCTACAATGCCTCGACCGCCTACGCCCTCGCCGTCGCCCTGCTCGGCGACGCGGTGGTCAACAGCGCGCCCGTTCCCGATTCGTGGCCGCGCACGGACGGCGCTCTGTCGGCCGCGCAGGTGCGCGCGCTTCAGACCGGCCTGAAGGCGATGGGCTACGACCCCGGCGCGATCGACGGCATGATCGGCGACGCGCTGCGCGCCGCGGTGCGCAAGTACCAGGAGAAGAACGGACTCACGCCCGACGGCTACGCCGACGTCGCGCTCCTGAACCGGATCGCGAGCGGACGCTGAACCGGGGGGAAATCACACAAGCGCCCGGGTCGGTTTTGCGCAGGCTTCTTGTTCGACCGTGGCCGGCGTGCTAGGCGACGCCCCCGTTCAAGTCGGACCGCGCGACATGCCGCCTCGGGGCGATCGGCTTGGCGGATAAGGAGCACGAAATGTCCGACACGAATGGTAACGGCGGGGAAGCGCCGCAGACGGCGCAGCCCAGGCTGACGGTCCTCGCCCAATACACCAAGGACCTGTCCTTCGAGAACCCCAATGCTCCGCGCACCCTCGGCCCGCAGCAGACGCAGCCGAATCTGTCGGTGCAGATCAACGTCAACGCCCGGCAACTCGCCCCGACCGACTACGAGGTCAGCCTGATGCTTGAAGGCGGCGCCGGTCAGGGCGCGGACACGCTGTTCAAGTTCGAGCTCAACTACGCCGGCGTGCTCCGGATCGAGAACTTCCCGGCCGAGCAGATCCAGCCGATCGTGATGATCGAGGGGCCGCGCCTGTTGTTCCCGTTCGCGCGCCAAATCATCGCCGACGCCGTACGCTCGGGCTCCTATCCGCCCCTCTACATCGACCCGATCGACTTCCAGTCGCTCTATCTGCAGCGTCTGGCGGCGGCCGGCGGTCAGGCGCCGCAGACCCACAACGCCTGAACTCAGACGGCCGCCGTTCGCGGCTCCTCGGCGGGCGAATAGGCCCGCCAAAGGGCGTTCTCGCCGAGGGTGGCGACGTGGGCCGCGTGAGCGTCCGCCTCTTCCGGACGCAGCAGCGAAGCGCGCGCCGGACGCGGCTCGATCGGCCGGCGCGCCAGCGCCAACGCGGCGGCGCCGGCTTCGCGTCGCTCTTCGAACGACAAAGAGCGCTGCCTTCCGCCGGTCAGCTCGCCGTAGATCTCGACCAGGATCTCGGCGTCGAGCAGCGCGCCGTGCTTCACCCGCTTCGAGCGGTCGATGCGATAGCGGTCGCACAGCGCGTCGAGGCTGTTGGCCTGACCCGGATGTCTCTTGCGCGCCAGCGCCAACGTGTCGACCACCCGCTCCATCGCGATCGGCGGCCGCCCGAGTAGGGCGAGCTCCGCGTTGAGGAAGCGCATGTCGAATTCGGCGTTGTGGATCACGAGCGGCGCCTCGCCGACAAAGGCGAGGAACGCGTCGACCAGCGCCGCGAACACCGGTTTGTCCCGCAACACCTCCGTGGTGTGGCCGTGGACCCGTGCGGCGTCCTCGGGGACGTCGCGCTCGGGATTGATGAGGTGATGGAAGACGCGCCCGGTCGGCGCCTGGTGGACGATCTCGACCGCGCCGATCTCGAGCAGCCGGTGGCCTTCCGCCGGGCTCAGGCCGGTGGTCTCGGTGTCGAGCACGATCTCACGCATGGGGAGTCTTGCGTCCTTCCAGCCCGGCGGCGGCGCGCAGCAATTGCGCGATCTGCGCCCGGGTCGACTCGAGGCTGCCGCCGGTGTCGACGACGAAATGCGCTCGCCGGCGCTTGTCGGCGTCGGGCGTCTGGCGGGCCAGGATCGCGTCGAGCTTCTCGGCGGTCATGCCCGGCCGCGCGAGCGCGCGGGCGCGCTGGGCGGCGGCGGGCGCGCTGACCACGACCACGCAGTCGACCGTCGCCTCGGCGCCGGTCTCGAACAGCAGCGGCACGTCGACGACCACGATCCGGCGCCCTTCCGCCCGCGCGCGCTCGAGGAAATCGAGGCGCATCGCGGCGACCGCCGGATGAACCAACGCCTCGAGCCGGGCCAGCGCGGCCGAATCGTTCAGCACGACCCGCGACAGGCGCTCGCGGTCGACCACGCCATCGACGACCACGCCGGGAAAGGCGGCCTCGATCCGCGCCGCGCCCTCGCCGGCGTAATACGCGCGCACGGCCGCGTCCGCGTCGAACACCGGCGCGCCGAGTTCGGCGAACATCCGCGCCGCCGTCGACTTGCCCATGGCGATCGAGCCGGTGAGGCCAGCGACGATCACGCCTTCGCTCCATGCGCCGCCGTGACGTCCGCCTCCACCAGCGCGCGCAGCTCCGGCGTCACCTCGGGCCGCCGTCCGAACCAGCGCTCGAAAGCCGGCGCGGCCTGATGCAGCAGCATCCCGAGCCCCTCGGACGCGCGCAGGCCGCGGGCGCGCGCCGCCTCGACCAGCGGGGTGCGCAGCGGGACGTAGACGATGTCGGCGACGACCGCGTGAGCCGGCAGCGCGGCGACGTCGAGATCGAGCGCGGGCTGTCCCGCCATCCCGAGGGTGCTGGTGTTGACGAGGAGGTCGGCGCCGGCCAGCGCGGCGTCGCGCGCGTCCCACGGCGTCGCGGCGACCCGGTCGCCATAGGGCTCGGCGAGCGCCGCCGCGCGGCTCAAGGTGCGGTTGACCAGAACGATGCGCCCGACGCCGCGCTCGATCAGGCCGTGGACAATCGCGCGCGCCGCCCCGCCGGCTCCGATTACGACCGCCTCGTCCAGCCGGTCCGACCATCCCGGCGCCTGCTCGTCGAGGTTGGCGAGGAAACCCGGGACGTCGGTGTTGTCGCCCCACAGGCGCCCGTCCTCGCGCCAGAGTACGTTGACGGCGCCGAGCGCGCGCGCCGTCGCCGTCAGCTCGTCGCAGGCGGCGAAGGCGGCCTCTTTATGCGGAACGGTGACGTTGGCGCCGAGCAGCCCGTCGCGGCCGATGCCGGCGGCGAAGGCGGCGAATTCGCCGGGAGGGACAGGAAAGCTCTGGTAAAGGCCGGCGATTCCAAGCCGCTCGAGCCAATAGCCGTGAATGAGCGGCGAGCGCGAATGCGCCACCGGCCAGCCGGCCACCCCGGCTCTCGGGAGAAGGCTCGGCGCGCTCATAGGGCGAGCAGCCCTTCGCGCCGCAGCCAGGCGAGCAGCTTCATCAGCGGCAGCCCGAGCACGGTGAAATGATCGCCCCGGACGCTCTCGAACAGGTTCACGCCCAGTCCCTCGAGCTGATAGACGCCGACGCTGGCGAGCGCTTCGGGCCCAGCGGCGTCGAGGTAGCGCTCGATCGCCGCTCGGTCGAGCGGGCGCATGGCCAATTCGGCGACGTCGCTGTCGATGACGAGCGCTTCGCCGCGCCGCGCGACGCAGAAGGCCGAGGTCAGCCGGTGCGTCCGCCCGGCGAGATCCGCCAGCGACTGGCGCGCCTCGGCCCGGTCGCGCGCCTTGTGTAGGAGGCGCGTCCCGATGGTCAGGGTCTGATCGGCGCCGAGGCACCACGCCTCGGGCGTGAGCGCGCTGGCGGCGAGCGCCTTGGCCCGCGCGAGCGCGCAAGCCAGGCCCTCGGCCGCGCCGCCCTCGGCGAGAAAGCGCTGCTCGACCGCCCGTTCGTCGAGATCGACCGCGAGGCTTTCGCCGGCGAGGCCACAGGCGTCGAGCATCGCCCGCCGGCTGGCGCTCTTCGAGGCGAGGATCAGCGGCGCGGGGCCGATCCAAAGGGACCGGCTCGGCGGGGCGGCGGCCGACGGCGTCACCGGGTCAGCCCTCGGCGATGAATTTGAGCCGATGGGCGCGGTAGAGGTCCAGGATCGCCGCGGCGGTCTCTTCGATCGACCGGCGCGAGACGTCGATGACCGGCCAGTTGCGCTCGGCGAACAGCCTCCGCGACGCCGCGATCTCCTCGGCTACCGCGATCCGGTCGACATATTCGGTCTGCGCGTCGGCGTTGAGCGAGAGCAGCCGGTTCTGCCGGATCTGCACGATCCGGTCGGCGGAGGCGACCAGGCCCACGATCAGCGGATGACGAAGATGACCGAGCCCGCGCGGCAAGGGAACGTGGGGCACCAGCGGGATGTTGGCGGTCTTGTAGCCACGATTGGCGAGATAGATGCTCGTGGGCGTCTTCGAGGTGCGGCTGACGCCCATGAGAATGATGTCGGCGTGCTCGAGGTTCTCGGGCAACTGGCCGTCGTCGCTCATCATGGTGAAGTTGAGCGCGTCGATGCGCTTGAAATAGTCGGCGTTGAGCATGTGCTGCGCGCCGGCCCGGGGCGTCGAATTCTGCCCGAGATAGGACTTGAACAGGTTGAGAATCGGGCCGAGCACGCTGAGGCAGGGCGACCCGGACGCCTCGCAGGTCTCCTCGAGTCGGCGCGACATGTTCGAATCGACCAGCGTGAACAGAACGATGCCGGGGGCGTTCTCGATCTCCGCGATCACCCGGTCGAGCTGCTCGGGCGACCTCACCAGCGGGTAGACGTGTTCGATCGAGGCGACGCCTTGATACTGGGCCGAGGCGGCGCGCGAGGCCGCGATCAGGGTCTCGCCGGTCGAGTCGGAAACGAGATGCAGATGGAAATAGCTGCGGCCCACGGTCAGTCCCCTCGAATCCCGCGAGGTTTATAGTCGGTGTATAGACCTGTGGACAGAGCGGGACCCGTTCCCCCGCCGGGCCGTAGCGGGTTTTCCCCCGCTCGTCGCCAGGTCGCGCCGTCCACAGGCGTCGGGGCGGTGGACAGCCGCGCGGCGCGAGCCGCCGCTGCGGTGAATTCCGGGGACAAGTTTTTCGCCGCGCTGGAGGCGGGGCGGAGGAACCGGAAATGCTTAATGAATCGTTAATCGGGTTTTCCCTGAGGGTCACCGCGCCAAGGCGGAACCCTCCTCGGGACTGTGGGCGGATCGCCGGCAATCTGGAATCAGGGTTATCGACCCGTTAAAAGAGACATCAGACTTCAATATTCCTCTATTCCTTGTTCTTTCCGGCCCGCGAGGCGTCTTTCCGGCGAACGGGGCTTGCGCGCTTGCGCGGCGCTCCGTAATCCGCCGCCTGTCGCCGCTTGCGTCTCGCGGCGACCTCAAGGATCCGCTTATGCTCTACCTCTGGCTCAAGGCCCTGCACATCATCGCGGTGATCGCCTGGATGGCGGGCATGCTCTATCTGCCGCGCCTGTTCGTCTATCATGTGAGCGCGCCGAAGGGCTCGCCGGAGTCCGAGACCTTCAAGGTGATGGAGCGACGCCTGCTCAAGGCGATCATCAATCCATCGATGATGGTGGTGTTCATCACCGGGCTCTGGCTGGCGTGGACGACCGACTACTACGTCGACCACTGGCTGCAGCTGAAATTCGTCCTGGCGCTCGGCCTCGGCGCCGTGCATGGCTTCCTCGCCACGACCGTCAAGACCTTCGCCAGGGACGAGAACACCCGCCCCGCCGTCTTCTATCGCGTCCTCAACGAGGTCCCGACGGTTCTGATGATCGTCATCGTGCTGCTGGTCGTGCTGAAGCCGTTCTGAGGCGGACCAGGAGGTCCCGCCGGCGCTTGCGAATACCGGGTTGAAAATCGCGGCGAGGCCGATTATGAAGCCCCGTCTGATCATCAACGCGCCTTCGTCGTGGCTATGGACCGCCAGGTCCCTCCGGCCCGAGCGGCCCTCAGAGGCCGCGGAATTTCCCGAGCGCTTCCCATTCTCCACTCCGTTCGCGACGAAGCCCTTCCCTGGGGCCGGTCGTCCGAAGCAAAGGTCCCCCGATGCGGGAAATCAAACTCAAAGACCTGAAACAGAAGTCGCCTACCGAACTCCTTGCGTTTGCTGAAGAAAACGAGGTCGAGAACGCCTCGACGATGCGCAAGCAGGAGTTGATGTTCGCCATCCTGAAACAGCTGGCGAGCATGGAGGTCCAGATTATCGGGGAAGGCGTGGTCGAGATCCTGCAGGATGGTTTCGCCTTCCTGCGCTCCGCCGACGCCAACTATCTGCCCGGTCCGGACGACATCTACATCTCGCCCTCCCAGATTCGCCGACTCGGTCTGCGCACCGGCGACACGGTCGAAGGCGTGATTCGCAGCCCGAAGGAGGGCGAGCGCTACTTCGCCCTGCTCAAGTGCAACGCGATCAACTTCGAAGACCCCGAGAAGACCCGCCACAAGGTCCACTTCGACAATCTGACGCCGCTCTACCCAAACGAGCGCCTCAAGCTCGAAGTCGAGGATCCGACGCGCAAGGACATGTCGTCGCGCGTGATCGACATCGTCGCGCCGATCGGCAAGGGCCAGCGCGCGCTGATCGTGGCGCCGCCGCGCACCGGCAAGACCGTGCTGCTGCAGAACATCGCGCAGTCGGTGACCGCCAATCACCCCGAGTGCTACCTGATCGTGCTGCTGATTGACGAACGCCCGGAGGAAGTCACCGACATGCAGCGCTCGGTGAAGGGCGAGGTCGTGTCCTCAACCTTCGACGAGCCCGCCGTACGCCACGTCCAGGTCGCGGAAATGGTGATCGAGAAGGCCAAGCGCCTCGTCGAACACGGCCGCGACGTGGTCATCCTGCTCGATTCGATCACCCGTCTCGGCCGCGCCTACAACACCGTCGTCCCGTCCTCGGGCAAGGTGCTGACCGGCGGCGTCGACGCCAACGCCTTGCAGCGGCCGAAGCGCTTCTTCGGCGCGGCGCGCAACATCGAGGAGGGCGGGTCGCTGACGATCATCGCGACCGCGCTGATCGACACCGGCTCGCGCATGGACGAAGTGATCTTCGAAGAGTTCAAGGGCACCGGCAACTCGGAAATCATCCTCGACCGCAAGGTCGCCGACAAGCGCACCTTCCCGTCGATGGACATCACCCGCTCCGGCACCCGCAAGGAAGAGCTGCTGGTCCCGCCCGACATCCTCAAGAAGATGTACGTGCTGCGCCGCATCCTCAATCCGATGGGCACCGTCGACGCGATCGAGTTCCTGCTCGGCAAGCTGCGCGAGACCAAGAGCAACGCCGGATTCTTCGATTCGATGAACACCTGATCGCGAGGCTGTAAGGCGCGCTCGGCGAGCGCGCCGGCGGGGTCGACGGCCCCGCCGACAAGGGCAGGAGATCGCGCCGATGGGGGAGGCGAAGCCGGAAGCCGAAGCGCCCAAGCTGACGCTGGCCGACCTGCGAACCGACATCGACCGGATCGACAAGGCGATGCACGAACTCCTGATGGAGCGCGGGCGGATCATCGACCGGCTGATCGAGATCAAGGCGCGGCAGGGCGGCGGCTCCGCCTTCCGTCCGGCGCGCGAGGCCTCGATGATGCGCGCCATCGCAGAGCGCCATCGCGGCCTGTTGCCGCTCGACACGGTCGAGGGCATCTGGCGGATCATCATATCGACCTTTACCTACATGCAGGCGCCCTACAGCGTTCACGTCGACGTCTCGCGCGGCGACGCCGGGATGCGCGATTCGGCGCGGTTCCATTTCGGCTTCACCGTCCCGTGCGTGCCGCATCTGAGCGCCGTAGACGTGATCGCCGCGGTGGCCGGATCGACCGGCGACCTCGGCATGTTCGCGCTCGACGGCGGCCCGCGGATGGACGCCTGGTGGACCCGGCTCACGCCTGCGGCGGCCCCCAAGGTGATCGCGCGTCTGCCGTTCGTCGAGCGCGCCGACCATCCGGCCGGAATGCCGGTGTTCGTGATCTCCCGCCCGCTGCCGGACGGGGGCGCGCGCGACGTCGTGCTCGAGGCGATCGTCCTCGACCGCTGGCGGCCGGACTTTCCTTACGTCTTGCACGCGATCGGCGCCGAGATCATCGCCTCCGCCGCGGAAGGCATGGGGCTCGGGCTTCTCGTCGGCCGGCCGGGCGAACTTGCGCCGGACGCCGTCTCCGCGACTTTGCGCGCCGCAGGGGCCGCCGACGTTCGCAGCGTCGAGATCGGCTCGCACGCGGCGCGATTCGACGCGTCGGCATTGCGTCCGGACGCGCCTTGAGTCTATCGAGAGGCCATGTCCACAACCGCCGCCGTTTCGCTCCGCCCGGAGCCTCGCCCCGAAGTCATGGCGATCGACGCCTACGTGCCCGGCAAGAGCCATGTCGCGGGTCTCGCCAAGGCGCATAAGCTGTCGTCCAACGAGTCGCCGCTCGGGCCGTCGCCGAAGGCGGTCGAGGCCTATCTCGCCGCCGCGAGCAATCTCGCTCTCTATCCCGACGGTTCGTCGCGTGCGCTGCGCGAAGCGGTCGGCCGCCGATTCGGGCTCGACCCGGCGCGAGTGCTGTGCGGCAACGGCTCGGACGAGATCCTGGCGCTGCTCGCGCAGGCGTTCCTTCGCCCGGGCGACGAGGGCCTCTACAGCGAGCACGGGTTCCTCGAATATCCGATCGCCATTCGCGCGGCCGGGGCGACGCCGGTGGTGGCGCCCGAGACCGACCGGACCGCGAGCGTCGACGCGCTACTGGCGAAGGTCGGCCCGCGAACGAAGATCGTCTATCTCGCAAATCCCAACAATCCGACCGGCACCTATCTGCCCTATACCGAGATCCAGCGGCTGCACGCCGGATTGCCGGCCGACTGCCTGCTGGTGCTCGACGGGGCTTACGCCGAATATGTCACCCGCAACGACTATTCCGCTGGGATCGAACTCGCCGCATCGTGCGACAACGTCGTCATTACGCGCACCTTCTCGAAGATTCACGGCCTCGCGGGCCTGCGCATCGGCTGGGGCTACGGGCCGGCGATCGTCGCTGACGCCATCAATCGCATCCGGCCGCCGTTCAACCTGAGCGGGCCGGCGATCGCCGCCGGAGTCGCCAGCCTCGAAGACCCCGGCCACATCGAGCAGGCGGCGGCGTACAATGCGCGCTGGCTGCCGTGGCTCGCCGAAGCGCTGACGGCGCTCGGCGTCGGCGTCACGCCGAGCGCGGCGAATTTCCTGCTGCTCGAGTTCGGCCGCAACGGCCTTGGAAGCGCCGCGGAGGCCGACGCTTTCCTGAGCGCGCGCGGCTTCATCCTGCGCGCCGTCAGCGCCTACGGCCTGCCGCAATGCCTGCGCATGACGGTCGGCGGCGAAGCCGCCAATCGGGGCGTGGTGGAGGCGGTCGCCGAATTCGCGAGGTCGGGTCGTGGGTGAGCGGCTCGGACCGCCGCTCTCCGATCCCGTCTTCGAAGACCTGACGATCATCGGCATCGGCCTAATCGGATCCTCGCTTGCCCGGGCGATCCGCAAGCAGAACGTGGCCCGCCGCATCGTCATTGCGGACTCCGCCCCGGAGGCGCTCGCCCGCGCCGAGGCGCTCGGTCTCGGCGACGCCTATGCCGCCGACCTGCCGGCCGCGGTCGTGGACGCCGATTGCGTCATCCTGTGCGCGCCCGTCGGCGCCAACGCCGCGATCGGCCGGGCGATCGCGCCGGCGCTGAAGCGGGGCGCGATCGTCAGCGACGTCGGTTCGGTCAAGAGCGCGGTGATCGCCGAGCTTGCGCCGATCCTGCCGGCGCACGCGCATCTCGTCCCGGCGCATCCGGTCGCCGGCACCGAGCAGTCGGGTCCCGACGCCGGGTTCGCCACCTTGTTCGTCAACCGTTGGTCGATCCTCACCCCGCCGGACGGCGCCGACGCCGGGGCGGTGGCGAAGGTGCGCGCCCTGTGGGAGGCGATCGGCGCCAATGTTGAGGTGATGGGCGCCGCCCACCACGATCTCGTGCTCGCCATCACCAGCCACGTGCCGCATCTCATCGCTTACAACATCGTCGGCACCGCGGCCGACCTCGAAGACGTGACGCAGTCCGAGGTGATGAAGTTCTCCGCCGGCGGCTTCCGCGATTTCACCCGCATCGCGGCCTCTGATCCGACGATGTGGCGCGACGTGTTTCTCCACAACAAGGAGGCCGTGCTCGAGATGCTCGGCCGCTTCAGCGAGGACCTGACGGCGCTGCAGCGCATGATCCGGCGCGGCGACGGCGACGGCCTGTTCGAGCTGTTCGCCCGGACGCGCGCGATCCGGCTCGGCATCGTCGCGCAGGGCCAGGAGACCGCGGCGCCGGACTTCGGCCGTCGCGGACCGGACTCGGGCTCGCCCGCAGGCTGACGCCGCCGAGAGCTATCGCCTTGCCGCCCTGACGGGCGCGACCGCGGATTCGAGATCGGCGAGCGCGGCCCGCCGTTCCGACGGATCGCGGCTGAGCAGGTGGACGTGAAGTTCGAGGTTGCGGCGGCCGTGTTCGCGCTGGGCGCGGGCGAGGACCGGCTCGGGAAAGGCGCCGGTGTCGAACGCCGCGAGCGCCCGCCGGCCGTCCTGACCGTCCGTCGCCACCGCAAGCATGACGGCGTCGCAGAAGGCCGGACAGTCGGACGCGGGATAGACCGAGAAGACGTAGCTCTTGCCGGAAGCGCCGCTCCACGACAGGTAGCGCGACGCAAAGGCGGTGTGCGAGAGCGCAGCGAAGCGGCCTCCCGCCCGCGCGCTCGGCGGCGCTGCGACCGAATATATTCCCCTCGAATCCTCGCCGGCGTCGAAAGACAACATGGTCATCGCCCTCATCGGAACGAGAACATGAGTAGAACATAAAGGGATCAACGTCAAGCCGTAGACGTCGCTTCGTCGCTGTGGTCGTAGGCGGCGCCCTCGGCGATCAATGCCGCGAGGGCGGGATCGTGGGCGACCGCTTCGGCGTTGAGGCGGTCGCAGGCGGTTTCGATCGCCTCCTGCAGCCTCGCCGCGAACGCATTGCGGTCGAGTCCGGGTTCGATCGGCGGGAGATATTCGATCACCGCGACCCCGGGACGGCGCAGAAAGCCGCGCCGGCGCCAGTAGAGGCCGGTGTTGAGCGCGACCGGCAGGCACGGGACCCCGGCGCCGGCGTAGATCGCGGTCACGCCGGTCTTGTATTTCGGGGGCGCGCCGGGCGGCCGCCGGGTGCCTTCGGGATAGATGAACACCTGTCGCCCTGCGGCGAACACGACGCGCGACGCGTCGATGATCTGCTGCAACGCCTGCCGCCCGCGCGTGCGGTCGATCGCGATCTGGCGCGACACGATCAGGTAGAGGCCGAAGAACGGAATGTAGGTCAGCTGCTTCTTGAGAATGATGGCGAAGTCGGGCGCGTATTTGAGCAGCGCGAAGGTCTCGAGAAACGACTGATGCTTGGCGGCGATCAGCACCGCGCCGGGCGGGACGTTTTCGATCCCGCGATATTCGACCTTGAGGCCACAGATGGTCTCGAGCAGCCAGACGGCCGTGACGCGCCACGCGTTGGCCATGACGAACACGCCGCGCCGGCCGCCGAGCATCGCCGGCAGGCCGACGACCATCAGGACGAACAGCGTCACATAGAACAGGATGTTGAAGACGATCGAGCGGACGACGAGCATGGCGGGCGAGTCTTTGGGCGAGAGGGGACGGCGGATCGTCATTGCAGCGCGCGGAGGTGACGGAGCACGATCCGGCGCGAAAGCACGCCGGTGAGCAGCGCGACGACGGCTGCGACGACGAGAAGGCTGACATAGCCGGTGAGGGTCAGGGCGAAGGAGCCGAACAGCGCGGCGATCTCGGCCCCGCCGGGCGAATTGGCCGCCCAGCGGGACAGGCCTTCGGCGGCGAGGAAGAAGGCGATCGCGGTCCCGCCGCCGATCGCCGCGCCCTGCAGGCCGAGGCGCTGGAAGTGGCCGTGAAACTCGTTGGCGACGAAGCGGTCCGAGGCGCCGACGAAGTGCAGCACTTCAACGATCTCGCGGTTCTCGGCGACCGCGCCGCGGGTGGCGAAGCCGATCGCCGTCGCCATGGCGACGATCATGAGCACGAACAGCGCCAGGGCGAGGGCGACGACGGCGCCCGCCATGAGCCCGATCCGATCGGCCCAGACGCGGTGATCGTCGAGGTCGGCCTGCGGCGCGTCCTTGGCGAGCGCGGCGCGCAGCGCCGCGATGTCGGCGTCGCTTTGGCCGGCCATGCGGACAACGATGATCCGGGGCACCGGCAGCAGCGTGAGGTCGAGCCGGTCGCCGAGCCACGGGCGCAGAAGCTTCCGCGACTCATCCGCGCTGTAGGCGCGCACGTTCGCCGCGCCGACCGACTTCGCCGCGATCGCGGCGGCTTTCTCGACGATGCGGTCGACGTCGTCGTTCGGGCCGGGCTTCACCTGGATGGTGACGTCGCTGAGCACGTCGGCGCGCCAGGCGTGCGACGCCTCGGCCACCAGCAGGGCGCTCCCCGCGGTGAGGCACGCGAGAAAGGTCATGATCGCGACGACGACGATCAGGGCGCGGCCGGCGATCGAGTCGCCCGGGATGAGCGGCATGCGCCGGTCGAACGCCGGTTCGGGGGCGGGCTTCGGCCGCGAATCGTCGGCCTCGGCGGCGCTCATTCGGACGCGCCGGCGAAGATCTCGACCCTGCCGTCGCCGACCACGAGACGAGAGGCGAAACCGAGCTGGTCCATCAGCTGCAGGTCGTGGGTGGCGATCACCACCGCCGTGCCGAGGCGATGCAACTCGACGAACAGGCGCAGGAGCCGGCGGGCGAGGCCGGGGTCGACGTTGCCGGTCGGCTCGTCGGCGAGCAGGAGTTCGGGCCGGACGATCAGCGCCCGGGCGATTGCGGCGCGCTGCTTCTCGCCGCCGGACAGGACCGGGGGCACGGCGTTCATGCGGGCGCCGAGGCCGACCCAGCGCAGCAGCTCCACCACTTCGCTGCGGTAGCTCGATTCGGCCCGGCCGAGCGCGCGCAGCGGCAGCGAGACGTTCTCGTAGGTCGTCAGGTGGTCGAGCAGGCGGAAATCCTGGAAGACGACGCCGATGCGCCGGCGCAGCGCGGTCAGCTCGTCCTTGCTGAGGGTCGCGGCGTCGCGGCCGAACACGTGGACCGCGCCGCGGGTGGGCCGCAGCGACAGGAGCATCAGCCGCAACAGCGTCGTCTTGCCGGCGCCCGACGGTCCGGTCAGGAACTGAAAGCTTTGGGGGGCGATAGCAAAATTGAGGTCGCTGACGACCTCTTCGCCGGATCCGTAACGCAAGGCGACGTTTTCGAAGCGTAGCAAGCGATCCACCGCGGTGAGAACGAGCGGCCCGGTCCGGGCGCGCCCCGTCAGAACCTTTCGGCGCAGGGGCGGACGATCCGTCTCGCGCCAGGCTGCGGTAAAGGCGGACCGAATGCTCCGGCGGATAGCGCGATCATGTTGCCCGTGACCAAGAACGACCCTCCGTCGCCATTGTCTTTAGTGCGTTGCGGTTCGGCAATCGAGCCCCGATCCCGCCGAGGCGCGAAAAGAAGCGTCGCGAACCCGAAAGCGAAGCGCGATCGCTTGGAAATCGGGCCCGCCGCCCGTTATGGTGACGGTTCGGAGCGAACGGGACGGACGTCCTATCATGCGGGGCAGCGATGAGCGGCGAGAGACGGGTCAAGGTCCTATACGACGCTGAGGCCATCGCCATGCGCACCGAGGCGCTGGCGAAGGATATCGCCGCGGCCGGGCCGAACAACCTTCTGGTGGTCGCCATCCTCAAGGGCTCCTTCATGTTCGCAGCCGACCTGTTGCGGGCGCTGCATCGCGCCGGCCTCGAGCCGCAGGTCGAGTTCTTCCATCTGTCGAGTTATCAGGACGGCACGGTGTCGAGCGGCACGGTGAGGATCTTGCGCGACATCGATTCGACGGTGCGCGACCGCGACGTTCTGGTGATCGACGACATCCTCGAATCCGGCCGTACGGTGGCCTTCGCCAAGGACCTTCTCGTCGCCCGCGGGGCGCGACGGGTGATGATCTGCACCATGCTCGAGAAGCCAGGCAAGCTCGCGGTTCCGGTGAAGGCCGATTTCGTCGGCTTCGTCTGCCCCGACGTGTTCGTGGTCGGCTACGGGATGGACGTCGCCCACTATTACCGCGAGTTGCCGTTCATCGGCCGCGTCGTGACGGAACAGGACGAAGACTAGGCGCAAGCAACGCTGGTCCCGCCGTCAGATCTGGAGCATCCGGGTGTTTGAGAGCCGATTTCAGTCGTTCGCCGATCTCGGCGGACCCACGAACGGGGCCGCGAGGGTCGCCGAGTTGCGGCGGACGCTGAGGGAGGACGGGCTACACGGCTTCATCGTGCCGCGGGCCGACGAACATCAGAACGAATATGTTCCCGCCAATGCGGAACGCCTGCTGTGGCTGACCGGTTTCGCCGGCTCCGCGGGCGTCGCCGTCGTGCTCGAGGACAAGGCGGCGCTGTTCGTCGACGGCCGCTACACCGAGCAAGCCAAGGCCCAGGTGGACGGCGCGGTGTTCGAGATTCGCCACGTCGCCGAGGAGCCGCCGTCGGAATGGCTCGGGCGCGAGCTCGCGAAGGGCGCACGACTGGGCTACGATCCGCGCCTGCACACGCCGGACGCGGTGCGGCGCTTTGCCGCGGCCTGCGAGGCCGCCGGCGCCGAACTCGTCGCGACGCCGAGAAATCCTGTCGACGTCATCTGGAAGGATCGGCCGAGCGCGCCGTCCGGCGCCGTCACGCCGCACCGGACCCGGCTCGCCGGCGAATCGGTCGCCGCCAAGATCGCGCGCGTCAAGGCGGAGCTGGGCCGCGACGACGGCCTCGTGGTGAGCGATCCGCACAACCTGGCCTGGCTGTTCAACATCCGCGGTTCCGACGTGGCCCACACGCCCCTGCCGCTGGGGTTCGGCTATGTCCCGCGGGAGGGCCGTCCGGCTCTGCTGGTCGCCGCGCAGAAGCTGTCGCCCGCGGTGCGCGATGGTCTCGCCGAGCACGCCGACCTCGCCGAGCCGGATACGCTCGTCGAACTGATGACGCGGCTCGGGCGGGCGGGGGCGCGGATCGCGTTCGACGCAGCGACGGCGCCGGCGCTGCTGACGCAGACGCTCGAAGCGGCCGGAGGAAAGGCGAGCGTCGGGGCCGACCCGATCAGCCTGATGAAGGCCGCCAAGAACAAGACCGAACTGGCCGGGGCGCGGACGGCGCACGAGCGCGACGGGGTGGCGCTGACTCGTTTCCTCGCCTGGCTCGATGTCGAGGCGCCGCGCGGGCGTCTGACCGAGATCGACGCCGTCGCCGCGCTCGAATCGTTCCGGCGGGAGACCGGGGCGCTCAAGGACATCTCGTTTCCGACCATCGCGGCCGCAGGGCCGCATTCGGCGATGCCGCACTATCGCGTCAGCCTCGCCAGCAACCGCAAGATCGAGCGCGGGATCTTCCTCGTCGACAGCGGCGGCCAGTACGAGGACGGGACGACCGACGTCACCCGGACGGTCGCGGTCGGCAGGCCGACCGGCCTCATGCGCGACCGTTTCACTCGGGTGCTCAAGGGGCACATCGCCATCGCCCAGGCCGTCTTCCCGAAGGGAACAAGCGGCGCGCAGATCGACATCCTGGCCAGGAAGGCGCTGTGGGACATCGGCGCCGACTTCGATCACGGCACCGGGCACGGCGTGGGGTCGTATCTGTCGGTTCACGAAGGCCCGCAGCGAATCGCCAAGACGGGGACGACGGCGCTCGCGCCGGGCATGATCCTGTCGAACGAGCCGGGCTACTACGCCCCTGGCGCGTTCGGAATCCGCACCGAGAATCTGATGGCGGTCGAGCCGCGCGCCATCCGGGGGGCGGAGCGCGAGATGCTGGGGTTTGAAACCCTGACGCTGGCGCCGATCGACCTGCGCCTCGTGGACTGGAAGCTCCTGGACGAGCGCGAGGTCAAGTGGCTCGAGGCCTATCACGCGCGGGTGCGCAAGACCCTGTCGCCGCTCCTCGACACCGCGACGCGGCGCTGGCTCAACGAGGCGACGCGGCGACGCATAGCCCCGAGACCGGCTCGTTAGCCGAAACGCGCCGCCCCGCGCATGAGCCGGGGCGGCGCAAGGCGATCAGACCATGTACTGGCCGCCGTTGGCCGACAGCGTCGAGCCGGTGATGAAGCCGGCGTCGTCGGACGCGAGAAACACCACGATCCGGGCGATCTCCGCCGGTTCGCCGAGGCGGCGCAGCGGGATCTGCGGCAGGATGTTCTTGTCCACGACCTCCTTGGCGATCGCCCGGACCATCTCGGTTGCGATGTAGCCGGGGCAGATCGCGTTCACCGTGACGCCCTTGTTGGCGTTCTCCTGGGCGAGCGCCTTGGTGAAGCCGATGTCGCCGGCCTTTGCGGCCGAATAGTTCGACTGACCGGCCTGCCCCTTCTGTCCGTTGACCGAAGAGATGTTGATGATGCGGCCGAAGCCGCGCTCGCGCATGCCCTCGATCACGGGTCGGGTCATGTTGAACAGCGAGTTGAGGTTGGTGTTGATGACCCCGTACCATTGCTCGGGCGTCATCTTGTGGAAGAAGCCGTCCTTGGTGATGCCGGCGTTGTTCACCAGGATGTCGATCGGTCCGAGGTCTTTGGCGACCTGGGCGAGACCCGCCGTGCAATCCTCGTATTTCGAGACGTCCCACTTGTAGACGTGAACGCCGGTCTCAGCCTTGAACTTGGCCGCGGCTTCGTCGTTGGAGTGATATGTCGCGGCGACCTCGTATCCGGCCGCCTTGAGCGCCTTCGAAATCGCCTCTCCGATACCGCGCGTGCCGCCGGTGACTACTGCAACCCTGGCCATGTGTCCTCCCTAAAGTCTGGTGACGTCTTTGCGCCGAGGCGCCTTCCGTCGCGGGTGACGGAGCGCGGCCGCCGCGAGTATGACGCCGTTGGGCCCGCGGCTTTCCTACACGATCCGGTCGCGCAGGCGCCAGTAGCCGATAGGCGCAGGCCCTGTTCGGCGCCGCGGAAGACGCGTGATTTTGACACCTGCGGCGCCAAAAAAGAGAGTGCGCAGCAACAAGAAACCGCCTATCTTGGGGCAAGCGGTTCAGACCTGCGTATCATCAGGACGCGCATTCATATGGCGAACAAGTCTCCGATCACTATCAAGAAATACGCCAACAGAAGGCTCTACAACACGGCGTCGAGCGCCTATGTGACTTTGGCCGATCTAGCCAAGATGGTGAAGGGCGGAGAAGACTTCGTAGTATTTGATGCGAAGACCAACGAGGACATCACGCGGTCGGTGCTCACCCAGATCATATTCGAGCAGGAAGGCATCGAGGGACAGTCTTTGCTTCCCACGACGTTCCTCAGGCAGCTTATCCGGTTCTACGGCGACAGCATGCAGGCGCTGTTGCCAAGTTACCTGGAGTTCTCCATCGACCGTTTCAGCGGCGAGCGGCAGGCCATGCGCGAGGCCGCCACCCGGATGTTCGGAGCCGACGCCTTTTCCGCCGGGTCGTTCGTGACCCTGCAGGAGCTGACGCAAAGCAATCTGAACGCGTTCAACCAGGCGCTCGGCATCTTCTCGCCGTTTCAGGCGGCGCTGCCGGGGGTCGACGGCGCGAAGAAGCCCAGTTCGTCGGAGGATATCGAGGAGTTGCGCAAGCAGCTCTCCGACATCCAGAAGAAGCTGGAGACGCTCGCGGGCGGCAAGGGTTGACGGCGGGCGGCGCGGTCGTGCGTGACGAGAGCTGAAGCGGGATTGCGCGAGCGCGTTCTCTCGGTCAAACTTTCGCGCCAAAACCCGGCCCGGTGCGATGGTTCCCGACGCCCAGACCCTGCGCGACTTCTATGATTCTCCGCTCGGCGACCTCGCACGGCGGCTGATCGGACGGATCGTGCGCGGACGCTGGCCGAGCGCCGCGGGCATGAGCGTCGCCGCCCTCGGCTACGGCACGCCCTATCTCGACCGGTTTCGCGATTCGGCGCAGCGCTGTCTGGCTCTGATGCCCGCCGCCCAGGGGGCGACGGTCTGGCCCGACCGCAAATGCTCCGCCGTCGCGCTGGTCGAGCCGGACATGTTGCCGCTGCCGGACAACAGCGTCGATCGGCTCCTCGTCGTCCACGCGCTGGAAAGCGCGGAACGCCCGGCGGCCTTGCTGCGCGAGATGTGGCGGGTCACGGCCCCGGAGGGGCGAGTGCTGATCGTCGCGCCGTCGCGCCGGGGCGTCTGGGCGCGGGTCGACCGCACGCCGTTCGGCCACGGCCTGCCCTATTCGCGCACGCAGCTGCGGGATCTGCTCGAGGGCGCGGTGTTCTCGCCGGTGTTCTGGGGGGAGGCGCTGTTCGCCCCGCCGTTGGCGCATCGCGCCTGGATTCGCTCGGCCCCTACGATCGAACGCGTCGGCGCGGCCTTCGGCCTGCCGTTCGCCGGAGTCTACGTGGTGGAGGCGGTGAAGCAGGTCCATCGTCCCGTCGGCGTGCGCGCCGTGGAGTCCCGCCGGGCGCTGGTCGCTCCGGCTCCAGCGCTGTCGCCGAGCGTCCGCCGCCAGATCTCCGTCTCGGCCGAGCCTGCGTCGATTGTCCGACTGGCGCGCGGAGAGCCGATAGAATAAAAAGTCGGCGGTCCACGAATCCGGTGAAGTCCGATGCCCAATAGCGAACGCCTGCTCGTTCTCCTGCGCCATGGTCAGAGCGAATGGAAC
This sequence comes from uncultured Roseiarcus sp., assembly GCA_945957375.1. Classification (GTDB taxonomy): domain Bacteria; phylum Pseudomonadota; class Alphaproteobacteria; order Rhizobiales; family Beijerinckiaceae; genus Roseiarcus. The sequence continues at coordinate 1,090 of CAMFKX010000050.1, read as the reverse complement.
CTGAAGAACCTGTTCACCGGCTGGCGGGATCCAGACCTTTCGCCGACCGGCGTCGAGGAGGCGAAGGACGCGGGCCGGCGGCTGAAGGCGCTCGGGGTCAAGTTCGACGTCGCCTACACGTCGGCCTTGACCCGGGCGCAGAACACCCTCGCGCTCGCCCTCGCCGAGATGGGCCAGAGCGGACTGCCCGAGTTTCGCGATCAGGCGTTGAATGAGCGGCACTACGGCGACCTCTGCGGCCTCAACAAGGACGACGCGCGCAAGAAGTGGGGCGAGGAGCAGGTCCACCTGTGGCGGCGGAGCTACGACGTGCAGCCTCCCGGCGGCGAAAGCCTCAAGGACACGGTCGCTCGCGCTCTCCCCTATTACTGCCAGCATATTCTTCCCGACGTGCTGCGCGGCAAGCATGTCCTGGTGGCGGCGCATGGCAACAGCCTGCGGGCGCTGGTGATGGTGCTCGACCAGCTCACCCCGGAGACCATCCCGACGATGGAGCTCGCGACCGGCGTGCCGCTTGTGTACCGTCTGAACGCGGATTCGACGGTCGCGTCCAAGGACGTGCTGACCGGCTGAACCGGCTGCAGTTTGGCTGGCCGACGGACCCGGAGAGATGGTTTGGGCGATTCGTTCAGTCGGAGGCGGGCGATGACGGGACGGGTCGCAGCGGCGGCGTGCGGTCTGGCGGCCGCGTTGGCCGGGACCTCGGCGCTCGCGGCGCAGTACGAGTTTCTCGCCGCCCCGCAGATCAACCTGTCGCTCGTCTACCGGGTCGACAAGCTCACCGGCGACGTCGTCGCCTGCCAGTTCGCCCATAACCCCGGGCGGTCCGATGTCGGACCCGGCGCCTTCGGGGTCACCGCCTGCTATCGTTCCGGCGAGGGCGCGAGCGGCCAGGAGGCCGGCGAGTACGGTCTGGTCGCGACCCGTCACGAGCAGGAGGGTGGCGTTTTCCGCGTCAACTATCGCACCGGCGCGCTGAGCGTGTGCTATCTCTATTTCCAGCGCGAGAAGCAGGGCGACCGTGAGGCGATCGCCGATCAGTACGTCGTCTGCACGCCGCCGGCCAAGTAGTCCGCCGGCCGGGACAAGG
>CAMFKX010000049.1 GCA_945957375.1 uncultured Roseiarcus sp. | reverse complement strand
GTCGTGGGTCGCGACGCAGGCGGCCGACAGCGGCGGATAGCCGGCGGGCGGCGCGAACGTGGTTCCGTCGCGCTCGAACCACAGCACGCGCATCCCCATGACGTTGGCCCGGGTCATCCGGCTGCGGAAGCCCTCGGCGACGGTGCCGAGGTCCTCGCCGATCACCATGCAGCGGGCGCGCCGGCTTTCGAGCGCGATATGGCCGAGGAGATCGTCGAGCGGGTAGCCGAGATAGGCCCCGTCGGCCGGCTTCGCCCCGTCGGGAATCAGGAACAGGCGCTGCAGCCCCATCGCGTGGTCGATCCGCAGCATGCCGGCGTGGCGCATGTTGGCGGCGTAGAGCGCGGACAGGTCGCTCCAGCCCCGGCGCGCCCCGGCGAGCGGATTCGGCGCCGGCAGGCTCCAGTTCTGGCCGTCGACGGAGAACGGATCGGGCGGCGCGCCGACGGTCGCGCCGCGCGTCAACGTCCCGCCATGCGCCCAGGCCTCGGCGCCGTCCGGCGCCGACCCGACTGCGAGATCGCGGTAGAAGCCGAGCGCCAGACCGCCGGCGCTCGCCTTTTGCGCGGCTTGCGCCAGTTGCCGGTCGGCGAGCCACTGGCAGAACAGCGCGAAATCGACCGCCGGGCGATTCTTGTCGATCGCCGCGGCGATCGCGGCCGGGTCGCCGTCGCGCAGTCCGTCCGGCCATCGCATCCAGTTTTCGCCGGCTTCGCCCGCCGCGATCGCCTGAAAGGCGGCGAAGCGGCGCAGCGCCTCGCCGCCCGCGGCGACGAAGGCGCGGTGTTCGACGACGAGGGCGGCGTTCGGCTTGGCTGCGGCGAGTTTGGCGAAGGCCGCGTGCAGCGCCGCGAGCCCCGTGCGCTTGATGCGCCAGACTTCGGGATAGTCCACGTGACGAGGGCGGGACGCGGAGGCCGCCGCCGGCGCGAGCGCGGCCAGCGCGTGTTCGGCGGCCGCGTCGCGCGGCAGCCCGGGGTCGAAAACGTCGATCAGAATCGGATCGAGAAAGCGGCGGTCCGACGGGTAGTAGGGGCTCGCCCGTTCGCGGTCGCCGGGAAACAGCATGTGCATCGGGCTGACGCCGACATAGGCGGCGCCGGCTCGTCCGGCGGCTTCCGCCGCCTCCGCGAGGCTGGTGAAATCGCCGATCCCCTGATCGCCGGCGCGCCTGAGCGCATAGAGCTGCGCCGTGACGCCGAAGCGCTTGCGCGCGCCGACGCCGCCGTCCCAGCAGGCGGGCGGGGCCACGGTCAGCGCGCAATCGACGCCGTCGACGATCAGCCGATGCCGTCCGAGCGGCAGGGTCGGCAGCGCGACCATCCGTTCGGCGACCGTCCGGCCGTCCGCGAGCGCGCGCTTGGCGCCCTCGCCCGCGGGCGTGCGCCATTCGATCACGCGCCCATCCTCGCATTCGATCCGCGCGTCGCACGCGCCCGGCGCGTCGCGTAGCGGCGCGAGCGCCGCCTCGCCCTCGCGCACGAGCAGCGAGAACGGCGCGCGCCGCACGCGCGTCTCGTCGAGCACGCGCCTGAGGCTGTCGCGCGCGTCGCTTTCGCGGGTCGCCTCCAGCCCGAGCGCCGCCAGCAGGGCGATCTTGCTTTCGGGCGACACGATGGTGCGCTTGCCGCCGAGGTCCCACCATTCGCCGGCGATGCCGACGGCGTCGGCGAGCGCGTCGACCGTCTTCGCCGTCGGGGCGCCGCCTTTCGCGCGCGCCGCGCCCTCGGCGAGAATCAGCGACGCTCGCCCCGCCAGCCGGCAGCGGTCGGCGAGCGCGAGCGCCCGCTCCGGCGCGTCGGGCGCCTCGGCGTCGGCGATCACGCGCCAGCTCATGCCGGCGCGCGGCTCGGGCAGGCTCAGCTCCACGTCGGCGGCGCCGCGGTTCATCGCCAGCGCGACGCGGTCGCCGCCTTCGGGCGCGGCGAACACCGCGACCAGCACCGGCCCGGCCGAATCGCTCCAGCCCGCCTGGGTCATCGGCCCTTCGGCGTCGCGCCATTCGACGTCGGGGAGCCCGCTCGCGTCGATCGGCTTGCCTGTGAGGAAGGCGTCGCGGTTGAGCGCCGGGTGGGCCTTGCGCGCCCGGATCAGCCGGCTCACGAAGCGGGCGAGGCCGGCGTCGGCGCGATCCCAGTGGATCGCCGTCGTGTCGTTGTCCTGCGCATAGGCGTTGTTGTTGCCGGACTGGCTGAAGCCGAGTTCGCTTCCCATGCCGAGCATCGGCGCGCCGCGCGCCGCCATCAGGAACGTCATGAGGTTGCGCGCGTCGCGCGCCCGCGCCGCGACGATCGCCGGATCGGCGCTGGGCCCTTCGACGCCGTGGTTCCAGGAACAGTTGTTGTCGGTCCCGTCGCGGTTGTGCTCGCCGTTGGCCTCGTTGTGCTTGCGCGCGTAGGACACGAGATCGGCGAGGGTGAAGCCGTCGTGGGCGACGACGAAGTTGACGCTCTTCGAGGGCGCCGCGGCGTCAGCGAAGATGTCGCGCGAGCCCGCGAGCCGGGTTGCGGCGTCGCCCTGGGCGCCGGCGTCGCCGCGCCAGAAGCGCCGCGCGGCGTCGCGGAAATGGTCGTTCCACTCGGCCCAGGCGGGGCCGAAGCGCCCGAGCTGGTAGCCGCCGGGGCCGATGTCCCACGGCTCGGCGATCAGCCGCGCCCGGCTGACGATCGGGTCCTCGGCGACCGCCCGGAAGAAGGGCGCGCGGGGGTCGAACCCGTTCGGGCCGCGCCCGAGCGCGGTGGCGAGATCGAAGCGGAAGCCGTCGATTCCGCCGTAGACCATCCAGCGCCGCAGCGCGCCGACGGTCATGGCGACGACCAGCGGATGGTCGAGCGCGACGCTGTTGCCGCAGCCGGTGTCGTTGACGTATTGCGCCGGATCGCGCGGGTCGAGGCGGAAGAACGTCGCGTTGTCGAGGCCGCGGAACGACAGCGTCGGGCCGAACGCGTCGCTCTCCCCGTTGTGGTTGAAGACGACGTCGAGAATCGCCTCCATCCCGGCCTGGTGCAGCGCGTCGGTCGCGGCGCGCACCTCCGCCCAGCCGCCGGGGGCGAGGCGCGGATCCGGCGCGCCGAAGACGACGGAATTGTATCCCCAAGCGTTGGCGAGGCCGAGTGGGCCGAGGTGGCGCTCGTCGACGAAGGCGTCGGCGGGCATGATCTCGACCGCGGTGACGCCGAGCGCGGACAGATGCGCGATCGACGCCTTGTCGGCGAGACCGGCGAAGGTCCCGCGCGCAGCCTGGGGAACCGCGGGGTTGAGGCGGGAGAAGCCGCGCAGGTTCAGCTCGTAGATGACCAGCGCCTCGGCTGCGACCCGCTTGCGGCCGGGCTCGCCCTCCTGCGGCGCGCCGGCGATCGCCTTGGGGGCGAAAGGCCCGGAATCCTCGCCCCGCCTGAACATCGACGGGTGCAGGCGAAAGGGCCGGTCGAAGGCGTAGGCGTAAGGGTCGGCGAGCAGTTTCGAGGCGTCGAAGCGATGGCCGCGGCCCGGGTCGAACGGGCCGTCGACCCGGAAACCATAGCGGGCGCCGGCGGCGAATCCGGGCGCCGCGCCGCGGAACACGCGGTCGGCCCCGCGCGCCAGCGCGACCCGCGCGATCTCGCGGTCGCCGTCGAACAGGCAGAGGGAAACGCCGGCGGCGTTGGGCAGGTCGAGCGCCGCCTCGAGCCCGCGCGGGCCGACGACGACGCCGAGGCCGGCTGCGCCCGCGCTCATGCGGCGCTGCGCGCGATCGAACGGTAGAGGTCGGCGTAGCGCTTGGCCGGACCCCGCCAGGAGACGTCCGAGCGCATGCCGTTGAGCCGCATCCGGCGCATCGCCGCGGGATCGCCGAAGAACTCGAACGCCCGTTCGATGGCGTAGGCGAGCGCCTCCACGGTCGGCGGCGCGAACTGGATTCCGGTCGCCACGCCCGCGGTGAGCGCGGCCTCGTTGCCGTCGATCACGGTGTCGGCCAGACCGCCGACGCGCGAGACGATCGGCGTCGCGCCGTAACGCAGCGCGCAGAGCTGGGTCAGCCCGCACGGCTCGAAACGCGAAGGCACCAGGATGAAATCGGCGCCGGCCTGGAACAGATGGGCGAGCTTCTCGTCGTAGTCGAACACGCAACTGACCGAGCCGGGGCGGCTGGCGGCGGCGTCGCCGAAGCCCGATTCGAGCCAGCGTTCGCCGGCCCCGAGCAGGCCGAGCTGGCCGCCCTTGTCGAGCAAGGCCGGCAGGGCGTGCAGCAGAAGGTCGAGGCCCTTCTGGTGCGAGAGGCGCGAGACGACGCCGAACAGCGGCCGGTCGACGCTGAGCTGAAGCCCGAGCCGCCGCTGCAGGGCGGCCTTGTTGCGCGCGCGCATGTCGATGCGCAGCGGATTGTAGGGCTGGGCGATGGCGCTGTCCGCCCCGGGATTCCACACCGCCTCGTCGATGCCGTTGACGATGCCGTGCACGGCGGCGCCCCGGGAGCGCAGCAGGCCGTCGAGGCCCATGCCGAATTCGGGCGTCCGGATCTCGCGCGCATAGGTCGGCGACACGGTGGTCACCACGTCGCAGAAGAGCAGGCCCGCCTTCAGGTAGCCGACGCCGCCGTAATATTCGACGCCTTCCAGGGATAGCGCCTCGGCCGGCAGGCCGAGCTCCCAGAAGACGGACTCGGGGAAATGCCCCTGGAAGGCGAGGTTATGGATGGTGACCAGCGAGCCCGGCCCCGGTCGCCCGGAATAATGCAGATAGGCCGGCGCGAGCGCCGCCTGCCAGTCGTGGGCGTGGACGACGTCGGGCTGGAACGCCGCGATCGCGCCGAGCCCGATATCGGCGCCGGCGCGGCCGAGCGCGGCGAAGCGGCGGGCGTTGTCGGGCCAGTCCTGCCCGTCGGGGCCGAGGTAGGGATTGCCGGGACGGTCGAAAAGATGCGGCGCGTCGAGGGCGAACAGGTCGAGGCCCGCGACGCGGCCGGCGAGGATCCGCGCCGGGCCGCCGAACAGGTCCTCGTATTCGCTCGCGACTTCGACGCCGTCGCCGAGCTTGTGCCGGACCTGCGGGTAGGCCGGGATCAGCGTCCGCATGTCCACGTCCTCGCGCACCAGCGCGCCGGGCAGGGCGCCGGCGACGTCGGCGAGGCCGCCGGTCTTGACCAGCGGGAAGACCTCGGAAGCGACCGACAGGACCTTCAAGCCGCTCATGACTTCAGCTTTTCGATCATCGGTCCGGTGACCAGGGTCACGCCCGCCTCGGTGCGCCGGAAGCGCCGCGCGTCGAGGACGGGATCTTCGCCGATGACGAGGCCGTCGGGGATCTTCACCTCGCTGTCGATCACCACCTTGTTGAGCCGGACGTGCCGGCCGATCTGGGCGTAGGGCAGGATGACCGCCTCGTGGATGGTCGAGTAGGAATGGACGTGGACGCCGGTGAAGACGAGCGACCGGCTGAGCGAGGCACCCGAGACGATGCAGCCGCCCGCGAGCAGCGACTGGATCGCGAGGCCGCGGCGACCGTCGACGTCGTGGACGAACTTGGCCGGCGGGGTGATCTCGCCATAGGTCCAGATCGGCCAGCCGCGGTCGTAGAGGTCGAGGTCGGGCACGACGTCGGTGAGGTCGATGTTGGCCTCCCAGTAGGCGTCGACGGTGCCGACGTCACGCCAGTAGTACTTGGCCTCCTCGGACGAGCGGACGCAGGATTCCGAGAAATGGTGCGCGACCGCGGAGCCGTGCTTGACGATGTAGGGAATGATGTCCTTGCCGAAATCGTGGCTCGAGTCGGGGTCGGCGGCGTCCTGCTTGAGGAGTTCGAGCAGGAATGAGACCTCGAACACGTAGATGCCCATGCTGCACAGCGCGACGTCCGGCTTGCCCGGCATGTGCGGCGGATTCTTGGGCTTTTCCAGGAATTCGATGATCTTGTTGTTTTCGTCGACGTGCATGACGCCGAAACCCTTGGCCTCCTCGAGCGTGGCTTCGAGGCAGCCGACGGTGACGTCCGCGCCCGAGTCGACGTGCTGGCGCAGCATCTTCTCGTAGTCCATCTTGTAGATGTGGTCGCCGGCGAGCACGACCATGAAATGCGGATTGTAGCTCTCGATGATGTCGATGTTCTGATAGACCGCATCGGCGGTGCCGAGATACCACATCGTCTCCGAGACGCGCTGCGACGCGGGCAGGATGTCGAAGCTCTCGTTTCGCTCCGGCCTGAGGAAGTTCCAACCGCGCTGCAGGTGGCGGATCAGGCTGTGCGCCTTGTACTGCGTCGCCACCGCCATGCGGCGGATGCCGGAGTTGAGCGCATTGGAGAGGGCGAAGTCGATGATGCGCGACTTGCCGCCGAAATAGACCGCCGGCTTGGCGCGCCGGTCGGTCAGCTCCAGGAGACGGCTGCCGCGCCCCCCGGCGAGCACATAGGCCATGGCGTGACGGGCATAGGGCGGCGAAAGCCCCATTTCCTTGGCGGTGCGAGTCTTGAGCATCGCAGTTTCTCCTCAGACGGCGGGATCTTCGGCCGGCGGCGTGAAGACGAGATAGAGCGTTGCGAGCGGCGGCAACACCAGCGTCGCCGAGCAGGGGAAGCCGTGCGAGGGCCGCGGCTCGGCGATGATGTCGCCGAGGTTGCCCAGGTTCGAGCCGCCATAGAGGGCCGCGTCGGTGTTGACCGCCTCGCGCCAGTGGCCGGCGTAGGGCAGGCCGACGCGGTAGTTCATCCGCGGCTCGGGGGTGAAGTTGCACACCACCACCACCGGCGGATCGCTCTGCGCGCCGCGGCGCAGGAAGGCGAGAACCGACTGGCTGTCGTCGTTGACCACGATCCAGCGGAAGCCTTCCGGCTCGCAGTCGCGCGCGTAGAGCGCCGGCGTTCCGCGATAGACGCGGTTGAGGTCGCGCACCAGCGCCTGCACGCCCTGGTGCGGCCAGTGGTCGAGCAGCCACCACGGCAGGGACTCGTTCGAGTTCCACTCCATCGTCTGGCCGAATTCCTGGCCCATGAACAGCAGCTTCTTGCCCGGGTGGCCCCACATGAAGCCGTAGAAGGCGCGGGCGTTGGCGAAGCGCTGCCACTCGTCGCCGGGCATCTTGCCGACCACCGAGCCTTTTCCGTGGACGACCTCGTCATGCGAGATCGGCAGGACGAAATTCTCGCTGAAGGCGTAGAGGAGCCCGAACGTCATCTTGTCGTGGCTCCAGCGGCGATAGATCGGATCGTGCGACATGTAGTCGAGCGTGTCGTGCATCCACCCCATGTTCCACTTGAAGCCGAAGCCGAGCCCGCCGTTGCTGGTGGGCTGCGACACGCCGGGAAAGGCGGTCGATTCCTCGGCGATGGTGATCGCGCCGGGGAAGCCGCCGTAGACCAGTTCGTTGGCGCGGCGCAGGAAGGCGATCGCCTCCCGGTTCTCCTTGCTGCCGTCGGCGTTGGGCAGCCACTCGCCCTCGCGGCGGGAATAGTCGAGGTAGAGCATCGAGGCGACCGCATCGACGCGCAGGCCGTCGATATGGAAGCGGTCGACCCAGTAGAGCGCGTTGCAGTAGAGGAAGTTCGCCACCTCGAACCGGCCGAAATTGTAGATCGCCGTGTTCCAGTCGGGGTGGAAGCCCTTGCGCGGATCGGCGTGCTCATAGAGCGCGGTGCCGTCGAAATGCGCGAGCCCGTGCTCGTCGGTCGGGAAATGCGCCGGCACCCAGTCGATGATCACGCCGAGGCCGGCGGCGTGGGCCCGGTCGACGAAACGGGCGAAACCGGCGGGGTCGCCGAAGCGGCTGGTCGGCGCGAACAGCCCGATCGGCTGGTAGCCCCACGATTCGTCGAGCGGATGCTCGCTGATCGGCAACAGCTCGAGGTGGGTGTAGCCCATGTCGACGACATAGGGGATCAGCTGGTCGGCGAGCTCCTCGTAGGTCAGGAACGACCCGTCGGGATGGCGCTTCCACGAGCCGAGATGGACCTCGTAGATGGTCATCGGCTTGCGGCGCGGCTCGCCTTCCGCGCGACGCTTCATGAACTCGCCGTCGGTCCATTCGAAATCGGCGCTGTCGGCGACCACCGAGGCGGTCGAGGGCCGCATCTCGGCGGCGAAGCCGAACGGATCGGCCTTCAGCGGCAGGGCGCCGCCGCCCGGCGCCGAGAGCTCGAACTTGTACACCGTCCCGGCGCCGATGTGAGGAACGAAGATCTCCCACAGGCCGCTGTCGAAGCGCTTGCGCATCTGGCAGCGCCGGCCGTCCCAGTGGTTGAAGTCGCCGACCACGGACGCGCGCGACGCGTTCGGCGCCCAGAGCGCGAACAGCACGCCGTCGACGCCCTCGTGCGTGGTGATCTGCGCGCCCAGCCGCTTGTAGAGCTGCCGGTGCGAGCCCTCGCGCAGGAGATAGTCGTCGAGCGGACCGAGGGCGGGGCCGAACGAATAGGAGTCGATGTAGGACGAGGTTCCCTGCGGCGTCTCGACCTCGACGCGGTACAGCGGCCGCTCCGTCGCGCTCGGAATCAGCGCCTCGAAGAAGTCGTCCTTGCGCCGCTCGAGGTCGGCGAGCGGGCCGCCGTCGCGGGTCAGCGCCCGTACCCGGAGCGCGTCGGGCGCGAACACCCGGATCACCCAGCCCGCGCTGGTCAGGTGCGGGCCGAGCACCGCGAACGGGTTACCGCTGCGTGCTGCGTGGATCGCCTCGATATCGGCGTCCCGAGCTCTCCAAACCTCCATTTAGCCCTCCCGGCGACGTTCTCAGCCAATCGGCTTGAACGGCGCGTTCCATATTTCCGAGGCGTATTCGCCGATCGTGCGGTCGGACGAGAACCAGCCGACGTTGGCGGTGTTGATGATGCTCGACCGCATCCACCGCGTCCGGTCGCGCCAGACCTCGTCGACGCGCTTCTGGGTCTGCCAGTAGGCGTCGAAATCGGCGCACAGCATGAAGTAGTCGTAGTGCGTGAGCGTATCGACCAGGCCGCGGTAGCGTCCGCGGTCGTCGTTGGAGAACACGCCGGAGCCGATCTCGTCCAGCGCCTCGCGCAAGGGCGGCGAGGCCGCGATCCGCGCCGCGGCGTCGATGCCCTGCGCGCGCGCGGCCTCCACCTCGGAGGCCGTCAGGCCGAAGATGAAGATGTTGTCGTCGCCGACGAGACCGCGCAGCTCGACGTTGGCGCCGTCGAGCGTGCCGATGGTCAGCGCGCCGTTCAGCGCCATCTTCATGTTGCCGGTGCCGGACGCCTCCATGCCGGCGGTCGAGATCTGCTCGGACAGGTCGATCGCGGGAATGATCGTCTCGGCGAGCGAGACGTTGTAGTTGGGCAGGAACACCACCTTGAGGAGGCCGCGCACCGTCGGGTCGGCGTTGACCACCTTGGCCACGTCGATGGCGAGCTTGATGATCAGCTTGGCCTGGGTGTAGCTCGCCGCCGCCTTGCCGGCGAAGATCTTCACCCGCGGGGCGAAATCGAGCGTCGGATTGGCGCGGATGGCGTTGTAGCGCGCGACGGTCTCGAGGATGTTGAGCAACTGGCGCTTGTACTCGTGGATGCGCTTGATCTGGACGTCGAACATCGAGTCGGGATCGATGCGCTGGCCGAGCTGAACCGCGATGTGGCGTGCGAGCGCCGTCTTCGCCGTCCGGCGCGCCGCGGCGACCTCGTCCTGCATCGCCGGATCGTCGGCGAAGGCCGCGAATCCCTTGAGCGCCTCGGCGCTTTCGAGGGCGCGCTCGCCGACCGCGTTGCGAATGATCTTGGTGAGGCCGGGATTGCACTCGATCAGCCAGCGGCGGAAAGTGATTCCGTTGGTCTTGTTGACGATGCGGCCGGGATAGATGGTGTTGAGGTTGTGGAACACCGTCTTGCGCATGAGATCGGTGTGCAGCGCGGACACGCCGTTGATCTTGTGCGAGCCGACGAAGGCGAGGTTGCCCATGCGCACGCGCCGGCCGGCGTGCTCGTCGATCAGCGAGATCGACGCCAGCAGCCCGGAATCCATGAAGCCGCGGCGACGCGCGCCGTCGAGATGCGCCGCGTTGATCAGATAGATGATCTGCATGTGGCGCGGCAGCAGCCGCTCCATCAGCGGCACCGGCCAGCTCTCGAGCGCCTCCGGCAGCAGCGTGTGGTTGGTGTACGAGATCGACGCCTGCGTCACCGTCCACGCCTCGTCCCACTCGAGTCCGTTGAGGTCGACCAGGATGCGCATCAATTCGGCGATGGCGATCGCGGGATGGGTGTCGTTGAGCTGGATCGCGGCGTGGTCGCCGAGGGTGCGGATGTCGCCATGCTGTCGGATGTGGCGGCGGACGAGGTCGAGCAGCGAAGCGGAGGCGAAGAAATATTCCTGGCGCAGGCGCAGTTCCTGTCCGGCCGGCGTCGCGTCGCTGGGATAGAGCACCTTGGAGATCGCTTCGGCGCGCACGGCGTCGGACTGGGCGCCGACGAAGTCGCCGGCGTTGAAGGCGTCGAGCTTGAATGGGTCGGGCGCGCGCGCCGACCACAGCCGCAGCGTGTTGACGTGCCGGCCGCGCCAGCCGACGATCGGCGTGTCGAAGCTCACCGCCTCGACCGTCTCGCCCGGATGCCAGATGTGGCGGGTGCGCTCGTCGTCGCCGTGGACCATCTCGACCCAGCCGCCGAAGCCGATCGCATAGGTGTATTCGAGGCGCTCGAACTCCCACGGATTGCCGTTGGTCAGCCAGTCTTCCGGCGCCTCCTGCTGCCAGCCGCCCCGAATGATCTGGCGGAACAGGCCGTTGTCGTAGCGGATGCCGTAGCCGTGCGCGGCGATCTGCAGCGTCGCCATGCTGTCCATGAAGCAGGCGGCGAGGCGGCCGAGGCCGCCATTGCCGAGCGCCGCGTCGGGTTCGACCCGCCTCAGTTCGGTCAGGTTGACGCCGAGCTCCTTGAGCGCCTCGCCCATCCGCTCGGCGACGCCGAGATTGGTCATGGAATCGAACAGCAGGCGTCCGATCAGGAATTCGAGAGAGAGGTAGTAGACGCGTTTCCGCCCGTCGCCGTAGACCTCCGCGGTCGAGTGCAGCCAGCGCTCGACGACGAGGTCGCGGGTCGCGAACGCGACGGCGAGAAACCAGTCGCGCGGACTGGCGACCTCCGGAACCTTGCCGACGGAATAGGTCAGCTTGGCAAGCACTGCGGACTTCAGTTCGTCCGCCGTCGGCAGCCGGCCCAAGTCGGCCGGCGCATGTTTGCCGTTGATGACGAGATCGCTCATCTCACCTCGCTCCTACGCGCGACGCTCCCGCCGATCGAGTTCCTGCGCGCACCCCTGGAGGGGTTGTAACATGCCCGGCGCGCCCGGCAACGCGCGCAAAAGTAGCGCGTTCACGGGTCGCGGCGCCGAGGACGGCGCTCAATGGGCCGAGCCGGCGGCGTTCTGCGCGTCGCGGAGCCGCTGTTGGGTCGCGTTCAACTCGGCGTTTGCCGCGTTGATCTGGTCCTGCAACGCCTGAAGCTGCCTTTGCGCCGCAACCGCCTGGGATTGGGTGTCGGCGAGCGCCGCCCGGGCGGAGTCGAGCTGGCCCTGGGCGCGGGTCTGCTCTGCGGCGAGGTTCTGGGTCTGGCTCTGCAGCGCGCCGAGCCGGTCGGTCTCCTCCTTGAGGCGGGCGTCGACCGCCTGCAGCTCGCGGGATCGCGCGCTCGCCTCTTCCTGGGCGCCGGAGATCGCGAGCTTGGTGTCGTTGATCTGACGGGTGAGGTCGGCGAATTCGGTCTGGGCCGAGGCGCGCGCCCCCGAGGCTTCCGAGAGCGCCTTCTCCGCCGCCGCCGCCTGCAGCCTGAGTTCGGCTGCGGAGCCCGCGGCCTTCTGCAGATTCTGCAAATCCGACGCCAGGCCTTCCCGCGCCTTTTCGGCGGCGCGCAGCGTCTTGGTCATTTCGCTCTGCACGCTGGACGCCTGCGACCAGAGAAAACCGGCCAGAAGCCAGCCGATCAGCGCGAGCGCCGCGAATGCGAGCGTGACCGGCCGCCGGAAGTCGTCGCCTGCAACTAGCGCCATGACGCCTTTCCCCTTCGGCCACTTCAACGCGCGACGACGGTCATGCGCCCACGGACGGCCTGACTTAGAGCGCGTCTCGGCGGGTCCGCCAAGCGGTAAATCGACGCACGGTCCGAGCCTGGGGAATGCGGCGGGGGCGCGCGCCCGGGGCGCCGTAAGCCGGCGCGCGCGCAAGAATTACGCAAGCAATCCGAAAATGCGACGACGAGAAAGCAGGTTGTCAATCGTCCGCGGTGCGATGTAGTGTCGCGGCAATGAAAAACAAAAATCGGCGGGCGGCTTTTTGGGCCGGGACGGGCGAAAATCGCAGCGGCCCAGGCTATTTACGGAGGACTGCGTTGAGGCGAGGCGCATCGATTCGACTCCTTTGCGGAGCCGCGGTTCTCGGCTCGGGCGCGGCGCCTGCCGGGGCGGCGGGCATGCTCGGCGCGCCCGAGCGCGGCCAGATCGGCTTCCTGCCGGCCGCCGGCGCGATCGCCGACGACATCCAATGGCTGCACAACGCCATTCTGCTGCCGGTGACGGTCGGCATTTCGCTCCTGGTTCTGGCGCTGCTCGCTTACGTGGTGTGGCGCTTCAACGAGAAGGCGAACCCGGTTCCGTCGCGCACCACCCACAACGGGCCGCTCGAGGTCGCCTGGACCGTTCTGCCGGTGCTCGTCCTGGTGATCATCGCCGTGCCCTCGTTCCGGCTGCTCACCCAGCAGTTGGTGATCCCCGAGCCCGACCTCACGATCAAGGCCACCGGCTCGCAGTGGCACTGGAGCTACGCCTATCCCAAGGCGGCGGGCGGGTTCTCCTATGATTCGCTGATCAAGGAAGACAAGGAGCTGAAGCCCGGCGACATTCGCCTGCTCTCCGTCGACAACGCCGCCTACGTGCCGGTCGGCAAGGTCGTCGAGCTCGACATCGTCTCGCAGGACGTCATCCACTCGTTCTCCATCCCCTCGTTCGGGGTGAAGGTCGACGCCATTCCGGGCAGGCTCAACAAGGCGTGGTTCCGGGCCGAGCACGAAGGCGTCTTCTACGGCCAGTGCTCCAACATCTGCGGCATCGACCACGCGTATATGCCGATTGAATTCCATGTCGTGAGTCAGCAGGCCTATGACGCCTGGCTGGTGCAGGCGAAGAAGGCCTTTGCATCCGCCGACGGCGTCGATGTCGCCGCTGCTCCCGTCTCGCGTCCGTGACGCGGGCCGGTTCGCCCAACCATCGCTAGGACTGCAACGCCATGGCGCATTACACCAGCACCGTCGACACCGCGCACGCGCACCACGGAGAGGATCACGGCGTCCCGACGGGATGGCGGCGCTATCTGTTCTCGACCAACCACAAGGACATCGGCACGCTCTACCTGATCTTCGCGGTGTGCGGCGGGGTGTTCGGAACGTTGCTGTCGGTGGCGATCCGCGCCGAACTGATGACGCCCGGGATCCAGGTGTTTCCGACGATCTCGGCGATTCTGGCGGGCGACGGCTCGCTCGACGCCGCCAAGAACATGTACAACGTGTTCTTCACCAGCCACGCCGTCATCATGATCTTCTTCATGGTGATGCCGGCGCTGATGGGCGGCTTCGGCAACTGGTTCGTGCCGCTGATGATCGGCGCCCCCGACATGGCCTTCCCCCGGCTCAACAACATGTCGTTCTGGATGCTGGTGGCCTCGTTCTGCCTGCTGTTCAGCTCGCTGTTCGTCGAGGGCTCGCCGGGGTTCCGCGGGTTCGGCGGCGGCTGGGTGCTCTACCCGCCGATGTCGTCGAACGTCGGCGCGCCGGGGCCGGCGATGGACTTCATCATCCTGTCGATGCACCTGGCTGGCGTCTCGTCGATCCTGGGCTCGATCAACTTCATCGCCACGATCTTCAACATGCGCGCGCCCGGCATGACCATGATGCGCATGCCGCTGTTTCCCTGGTCGGTGCTGGTGACGGCCTTCCTGCTGCTGCTGTCGCTGCCGGTGCTCGCCGGCGCGCTGACCATGCTGCTCACCGACCGCAACTTCCAGACCACCTTCTTCGAGCCGGCCGGCGGCGGCGATCCGATCCTCTATCAGCACCTGTTCTGGTTCTTCGGCCATCCCGAGGTGTACATCCTGATCATCCCGGGCTTCGGCATCATCAGCCAGATCGTCGCGACCTTCTCGCGCAAGCCGGTGTTCGGCTACACCGGCATGGTCTACGCGATGTGCGCGATCGGCCTGCTCGGCTTCGTCGTGTGGGCCCACCACATGTTCGACACCGGCCTCTCGCTCGGCGCGCAGCGCTATTTCGTGTTCGCCACCATGGTGATCGCGGTGCCGACCGGGGTGAAGATCTTCTCCTGGATCGCGACCATGTGGGGCGGCTCGCTGTCGCTCCGGCCGCCGATGCTGTGGGCGATCGGCTTCATCTTCGTGTTCACGGTCGGCGGCGTCACCGGCGTCGTGCTCGCCAACGCGTCGGTCGACCGCTACCTGCACGACACCTATTACGTCGTCGCGCACTTCCACTACACGATGTCGCTCGGCGCGGTGTTCTCGATCTTCGCCGGCTTCTACTACTGGTTCCCGAAGATCACCGGCTACCTGTACGACGAGCGGCTGGCGAAGTGGCACTTCTGGTCGATGTTCGCCGGCGTCAACCTGACCTTCTTCCCCCAGCACTTCCTCGGCTTCGCCGGCATGGAGCGGCGCCTGGTCGACTATACCGACGCCTACACCACCTGGAATTTCATCTCCTCGATCGGGGCCTATGTCTCGGGCGGCGCGACGATCTTCTTCCTCTACCTGGTCTACGAGGCGTTCAAGGCCAAGCGGCTCGCCGGCGACAACCCGTGGGGGCCGGGCGCGACGACGCTCGAGTGGACGCTGCCTTCGCCGCCGCCGTTCCACACGTTCGAGACCCCGCCGCACATTCCCGGCTACGACGATCATGAGGCTCCGGCCTACGCCGGGCGCGGAGGCCACGGTTGAGAGACGCCGCCGCCTCCCGGAGCGCGCGCCGGCACGCGCTCGGCGCCGCGGCGTTCGCGATCGGCATGATCGGCGTCGCCTACGCCGCCGTGCCGTTCTACGCGCTGTTCTGCCGGGCGACCGGCTATGAGGGCACGCCGCAGAGGGTGGTCGGCGACGCCGTCGGGGAAGGCCATCGCATCCTGCGCGTCGCCTTCGACGCCAACGTCGCGGCCGGGCTCCCGGTGCGCTTCGAGCCGGAAACCGAATCGATCCACGCGCGCGTCGGCAAGGCCGCGACGGTGTTCTTCCGCGCCGAGAACCGCAGCGACCGCACGGTTTCGGCGCGCGCCGTGTTCAACGTGACGCCGGAGCTCGCCGGCGCTTGGTTCGACAAGGTGCAATGCTTCTGCTTCAACGAGCAGCGCCTCGGGCCGCACGAGTCGGCGGAGTGGCCGGTGGTGTTCTACCTCGATCCCGCGCTCGAGAAGGACGCTTCGATGGCCGAGGTGCGCTCGATCACGCTGTCCTACACCCTGTTCGCCACGCCCGACCCGGGCGCGGCCGAAGAATCGTCACGGCGCGCCGGCCCGGCCGGTTGACGCGAGGAGGAAGAGCATGACCGACGCGCCGATGGTCGCGCAACATTCGATCGCTCATGAGGCTCCGGCCGCCGAGCGGCCGGGCTTTCATCTCGTCGATCCCAGTCCCTGGCCGCTGGTCGGATCGATCGCGGCCCTGGTGACCGCGGTCGGGCTGATCATGACGATGAAGGGCCTCGGCGGCCCGAAGACCGGCCCGCTCGTGCTCGCCCTGGGCATCGCCGCCGTTCTCTTCACCATGGCCGGGTGGTGGCGCGACGTCATCATCGAGGCCCAGACCGGGCATCACAACATCCTCGTCCGCAACGGGCTCACGCTCGGCATGCTGCTGTTCATCGCCTCCGAGGTGATGTTCTTCGTCGCGTGGTTCTGGGCGTTCTTCGGTTCGTCGCTCGGCTCGAACGATCCGCAGATCTACGGACGCCTCGACTTCACCGGAGGGATATGGCCGCCCAAGGGGACGGAGGTCATCGATCCCCTGAAGCTGCCGCTGATGAACACTTTCGTCCTGATCGCCTCGAGCTTCGCGGTAAACATCGCGCACGAGGAGTTGATCGACGACAACCGCCAGGGGTTCAAGAACTACCTGCTCGTCGCGATCGGGCTCGGCCTGCTGTTCGTCGCCGGTCAGGCCTACGAATACATCCACGCGCCGTTCGCGTTCCGCAACTCGATCTACGGCGCCACCTTCTTCATGGCGACCGGATTCCACGGCGTCCACGTCATCATCGGCGTGCTGTTTCTGAGCGTCTGCCTCATCCGCGCTTTCGCCGGCCAGTTCACGCCGCGCCAGCACCTCGGCTTCCAGTTCGCCGCCTGGTACTGGCACTTCGTCGACATCGTCTGGCTGTTGCTGTTCAGCTGCATCTATATCTGGGGTTCGTGGGGCGCGACGATCGAAGGCGCCTTGCCAGGCTGAGGCTTGCGCCGCGGGGCGCGCCGAGCGCGCGCGCCGACGGGCGCGGGAGCGGGACCGCCATGACGGAGATGCCCGAGCAGGCCGATCCGCTGAAGGCGATCGCCGTCGGCATGACCGGCGTCCTTCGGGAGACCGTGACCTTCGACCTGACGGTCGGCGGCCACGTCCCGGGCATGCCGCCGGTCTACGCCACGCCGATGATGATCATGCTGATGGAGAAGGCGTCGGGCGCGGCGATCGCCGGTCATCTGCCGCCGGACTGGGTGACGGTCGGCAGCGAGGTCGACATTCGCCACCTCGCGCCGACGCCGGTCGGCGCGACCGTGACGGCGACGGCGCGGGTGCTCGCGGTCGAGGGCCGCAGCATCCTGTTCGCGGTCGAGGCGCATGATGGAACGCGCAGGATCGGCGAGGGGCGGTGAATCTGACGCGCTTCGCCGCGCGCTACGGCGGCTGACGGAACGTCCGATGCCGGCCATGGACCCGAAGATCGTCGCGTTTCTCGACACGGAGCCGAAATGGCGCGCGGCGTTCGAGGCGTTGCGGGCTATCCTGCTCGACGCCGGGCTCACCGAGACGCTGAAGTGGGGCAAGCCCTGCTACGCCCACGACGGACGCAACGTCGCGCTGATCCACGGCTTCAAGGACTATTGCGCGATTCTGTTCATGAAGGGGGCGCTCCTGCCCGACCCGGAGCGCGTCCTGATCCGCCAGACCGAGAACGTGCAGTCGGCCCGGCAGATCCGGTTCGCCGACGTCGCCGAGGTGCTCGCGCTGAGGCCTGTTCTCGCGACCTACGTCCGCGAAGCGATCGCGGTCGAGGCGTCCGGCGGCAAGGTCGAGTTCAGGAGCACCGAGGACTTCGCCACGCCCGAGGAACTGGTCCGGAAATGGGCCGAGGTCCCGGCCCTGAAGGCGGCGTTCGAAGCGCTCACGCCCGGGCGGCAGCGCGGCTATCTCCTGCATTTCGCCGCTCCGAAGCAGTCGGCGACGCGTACGGCGCGGATCGAAAAATGCCTGCCCCGGATCCTCGACGGCAAGGGCTTGAACGACTGACGGCGCGTTGGCGCGTCGTTGATCGTGGCCACTACCTCTTTCGACAGATACCGGAGCCGCCCGGTTCCATGGCATAATTTCCGGCGGCCCCGGGCGTCGCCACGGGAGCGCTTGCCAGATCGTCTCGCCCCGGGATCCTGAATGTCGCAATCGCTTCCCATCCATTCGGCGGACGATTCGAACCTGGATCGGCTGCACGCCTTCGTCGCCGAACTGAGCGCAAATCGCTGGAGCGACTGGGCCTGGGAGCGCTACAAGGACACGCTCTGGCGGCTGCTCGCCCTGGTCGACGCCCGGCGGATGCTCGAGATCGGCGGCGGACGCTGGCCGTGCTTCTCGCCCGAGGAGATCGCCGGGTCCGGCGTTCGCTATGTGGTCAACGACGTCTCGGAGGGCGAACTGGCCCTGGGTCCGCCCCAGTTCGACAAGGCCTGCTTCGACATTGCCCAGCCGATCGACGACCGGCATCAACCCCTAATGGGAACCATCGACCTGATGTTCTCGAAGATGGTGTTCGAGCACGTCGCCGACGCCATGGTCGCGTACCGCAACATCCATCGGCTGCTGGCCCCCGGCGGGGTGTGCCTCAACTTTCATCCGGTGCTCTATTCGCCCCCCTTCGTGGTCAACCGTCTCCTGCCGGAATCCGCATCGAGCCGGGTCCTGCGGCTGTTCTTCCCGAACCGGACGCCCGACGAAGTTCCGAAATATCCCGCGCATTACGATCTCTGCGTCGTCAGCCGGTCGGTGAGGAACCGGTTGCGCGAGGTCGGCTTTCGCGGCGTCTGGCAGGCGCCGTTCTGGCGCCACGACTATTTCGAACGGCTGCCCGCGCTGCATCGGCTCGACCGCGCCGGCGCCGAGCTGGCGGAGCGGAACGACTGGACCCGGTTCGCGAGCTATTGCTACACCATCGTCGCCAAATGACGGGCGGCGGCGCCTCGACCTTCCGCTCCCTAGGAAGCTTTCCGACGACCTGATATCGAGGCTCGGACCGAGTTTGGGAGAGGGTGATGCTCGAACGCATTCAGGACGGACCGACGCAGGCGGTGGCGCTCAAGGCGAGCGGCACGGTCATGGCGTCCGACGTGGAGCAGGCGGCGGCGGCGCTCGCGACCGGGCCGGCGCCGATCGGCCTGGTGATCGTGATCGATCCGGATTTCGACGGCTACATGGCGGAAGTGGCGCGCGGTCTGGCCAATGTCTCGCTGGCGCACAAGACCATCGTGCGCATCGCGGTCGTCCTCGACCCGGGCCAGATGAGTGAATCCGGCTTCTCGGTCTCCGCCGTGCCGATCCGGACGTTTGCGACCGGCGACCGCCGGGAAGCCTTCGCCTGGGCGGACGGGGCCAGCCGCGGCCAGTAGCCGAGTCGACACAGGCCGGAGTCGACCGCGTCAGCTGCGCGAGCGCGCGACGGCGCCGCCATGCTCGTCGATCAGCGGCGCGAGGTCAGCGAGGTCGCGACAGGTCTGTTCGAGAGCGAATTCCAGCCCGAACAGGCGCTCGAGTTCGGGAGTCGACATCGCCCGAGTGAGGCCGTCGCGGCGGAGCCCGCCGATCGCTTCGTCATAGGCGGCAAGGGCGGCCTCGGCGGAAGCAACCGCCGGCGCCGGGCGGCGCCCGGCGATCGACACGGCGCAACCTCTCAGGAACTCCGCGGCCGCCTCGCCGAAGCGGGAAAGCGGTTGTTCGAGGGGGCCCGCGATCGCCTCGGGGAACCGCTCGGCGGTCGCGCGTCCGAGCATCACGAAGTCATGGCGGATGCGCAACAGCATGCGCGCGAGCGACGCCGCATCCGGGGCGTGGGCGAGCGACAGCATCCGCTCCTGTTTCGCCTCGTCGGCGAGTCCCTGGAACCGCGTGACCGACCGGCCCAGGTCCGCCTGCGCCTGCCGGTAGTCGGCGCCGTCGCTCGCGCGCGCGACGCGACCGAGGAGGCTCGGCAGCAAGTCGGCCATCTGGTTCAGGATGCGCGCGGCGGCATCGAGCCCGAGTCCGCGCGCCCGTTCCGGGAACACCAGCAGCGAAACCGCGACCGCGACGGCCCCGCCGATCGCGACTTCGAGAACCCGCGTCGCGGCCGAGATCAGCGGAGATTCGCCCAGTTGAACGCCGATCAGCAGCACGAGAACGGCTGAGAACGGCGCGACGCGGAAGCTCGGACTGAGCGCCGCCGCGACAGCCAGCGGTCCGACCGCGACCGCAAGCGCGATCGCCTGCCAGACCGGCGTCGTGTGCGGCGTCGCGAGCCCGACGACGACCGCGTAGATCGCCCCGCCGAGCGTCCCGACATTGTATTCGATGGTTGCGCGCAGCGAACCGCCGACGCTGACCTGGCTCACCACGATCGCGGTCAGCACCGCCCACAGGCCGTTCAGCGGGAGGCCGAGCCCGCGGGCGACGACGAAGGCGGCGAGCGCCGCGACCGTCACGCGCAGTCCGTAACGCCAGCGCAGATCGATGGCGCGGACCCGCGCGAACAGGGCGGCGACCGCCCCTGTCGTCATGGTCAACGCCCGCCGGAGGCCGTCAGCACGGTCCCGGTGACGAAGCCGGCCGCCGGCGACATCAGCCACGCCGCCGCCTCCGCGATCTCCTCGGGCGCGCCCAGCCGGCCGAGCGGCGTCATCGCCTCGATGCGCTCGCGCGCCCCCGGCTGCGACAGAAAGCCGTCGGTCATGTCGGTGTCGATCATCCCCGGCGCGATGGCGTTGACGCGGATACTCTGGCGGGCGACCTCGTTGGCGAAGGCTTTGGTGAAGCTCTCGACCGCGCCCTTGGTCGCCGCATAGGGGGCGATGCCGGGCAAGCCGCCGAGCCGCGCCGCGATCGAGGAGATGTTGACCACGGCGCCGCCTCGGCCGCCGCGCAGGGTCGACATGCGCAGCGCCGCCTGCTTGCAGCAGAGCATGGTTCCGATCGCGTTGACGGCGAAGAGCCGCACGATGGCGGCCGGATCCTGTTCGGCCATCGGCGCGAACGCGCCGATGCTGCCGGCGCAATTGACCAGCCCCGAAAGCGGACCGAGCGCCGCGACCGCCTCGTCGAACAGCCGTTCGACCGCCGCCGGGTCGGCGACATCCGCCTGGAAGGCGCCCGCCCGGCCGCCGGCGGCGGCGATCGCCGCGGCCAGCCCCTGGGCGGAGGCGGCGTCGGACGCATAGTTGACGGCGACCGAATAGCCGTCGGCTGCGAGGCGCCGGCAGATCGCCGCGCCGATGCCGCGCGAGCCTCCGGTGACGATGACCAGTCCGGCGCTCATCCTGGATTCCTTCTTGTCGTGACTCTTCGCACGATGCGCGGCCGGGCGCGCAGCCGTCAATCCCGCGCGCCTCAGGGCTTCAGGCGCCAGCCGGTCTGGAAGATCCAGGTCAGGGCGGCGAGGCAGGCGACGATGAAGGCGAAGGTGAAGCCGAGGCTGGTCGCGACGCCGACGTCCCCTTGGCCGAAGAAGCTCCAGCGGAAGCCGCTGACCAGATAGACCACCGGATTGAACAGGCTGACCGTGCGCCAGAACGGCGGCAGCATGTCGATCGAATAGAATGACCCGCCGAGGAAGGTCAGCGGCGTCACCACCAGCGAGGGGATGATCGCGAGCTGTTCGAAGTTTTTCGCCCAGACCCCGATGATGAAGCCGAACAGGCTGAAGGCGACCGACGTCAGCACGAGGAACGCCACCATCCAGACCGGGTGATCGATCCGCACCTCGACGAACAGGGTGGAGGTCAGCAGGATGATCAAGCCGATCACCACCGACTTGGTCGCCGCCGCCGCGACATAGGCGGTCACCGCCTCGATCGGCGACAGCGGCGCGGACAGGATCTCGAAGATCGTCCCGCTGAATTTCGGGAAGTAGATGCCGATCGAGGCGTTGGAGATGCTCTGCGTCAGCAGTGACAGCATGATCAGGCCCGGCACGATGAAGGCGCCGTAGCTGACCCCGCCGACCTCCGGAATGCGCGAGCCGATCGCGCCGCCGAACACCACGAAATAGAGCGCGGTGGTGATCACCGGGGTCGCCACGCTCTGCCAGATCGTGCGCACGGTGCGCGAGAGCTCGTAACGGTAGATCGCCAGGACCCCGCCGGGATTGAACCTCATGCCGTGGGACTCCCAAACCGGGGCGCCGCCGTAGTGCAGGGCGCCGACCTCATCCTGAGCCTGTCGAAGGATGGTCCAGTGAGTTCCGACGTCAGGGCCATCTGGAACGTCCTTCGACAGGCTCAGGACGAGGGTGGCGGCGCTGGCCGGGGCGATTGGGTGGGTTCACGAGCCCGCTCCGACGAGATCGACGAAAATGTCCTCGAGGCTGCTCGCGGTGGTTTCGAGGTCGGCGAAGGCGACGCCAGCCTCGGCGAGGCGGCGCAGCAAGGTCGGCACGCCGGTGTCGTCGGCGGAGGCGTCGAAGGCGTAGACGAGCCGCCGCCCGCCTTCGTCGAGCGCGATCGGCCAGCCGGCGAGCGATTCCGGCAGAGCCGACAGCGGATCGTGCAGCACCAGGGTCAGCCGGCGCTTGCCGAGCTTGCGCATCAGCGCCGCCTTGTCTTCGACCAGCAGGACGCGGCCCTTGTCGATCACCCCGACCCGGTCGGCCATCTCCTCGGCTTCGTCGATATAATGCGTGGTCAGGATCACGGTCGCGCCTTCGCTGCGCAGGCGGCGCACCAGCGCCCACATGTCGCGGCGCAGGTTGACGTCGACGCCGGCGGTCGGCTCGTCGAGGAACAGCACGTCCGGCTCGTGAGCGAGCGCCTTCGCGATCATCACCCGGCGCTTCATGCCGCCGGACAGCTCGACAATGCGAGCGTCGCGCTTCTCCCACAGCGACAGGTCGCGCAGCAGGCGCTCGATATAGGCCGGATCGGCCGGCCGGCCGAACAGGCCGCGGCTGAACGCGACGGTCGTCCGGACGCTGGCGAAGATGTCGAGCGCGATCTCCTGCGGCACGAGGCCGATGCGCGCGCGCGCGGCGCGGAAGTCGCGCACGACGTCGGTGCCGGCGACGCTGACCGTCCCCGAGGTCATCGACACCGTGCCGCAGATCGCGCCGATCAGCGTCGTCTTGCCGGCGCCGTTGGGGCCGAGCAGGGCGAAGATCTCGCCCCGCTCGATCGAAAGATCGACCGAGTCGAGGGCGAGCTGGCCGTTGGCGTAGCGCTTGGTGACGGCGACGCAGTCGATGATCGGGGGCATTCGGATCCTGAGGGGCTGCGTGGCGCGCGCGCTCTATGTAGGCCGGGCGGGAACCGGCGTCGAGGCGCGCCCTTCTCCGCGAAGCGTTTCGCCGCCAAGGTCGCCAAGGACACGAAGACTTCGTGGTCTTCGGGACCGGTGACGAAAAGTCATGAGCGGCCGGTTTCGGCGTCAAAACACCATCGGCACGAAGAAGCAGTACACCGTCGACTGCATGCCCGAACCGTTGTCGCGGTAAAAGATCCAGTAGTCGCCGTCCTGGCTCGGCAGCGCCTCGCGCGCCGGGATGCGGTAGCGGTAGCCGTCGACCATGTAAAAGTCGTCGGAGACGCGATGGACCTGGTCGGGGCGCAGGTGGTGGGCGTCGTCCGGGCCGCAGCAGGCGGCCTTGACCCAGCCGGGCACGAAACCGCCGTTCGCCCAGACGTCATGGGCGAGGGCGGGGCCGGCAGGGGCGGGGGCGCAAAGAAGAGCAAGCGTCACGTGGGCAAGTCTCATGGCCGCTCCGTTCATCGCAATGAATCGGCCGCCCCGCTTGCCCTCGGGGCGGATCGAAGATGCTGCTAAAGCATCATCAGGGCGAAACGGTGGAGGTGCTCCGGGGCCGGGGCGAGCGGTCCGTCGCTCGCGGCGACGCCGATCACCGGCTCCTGCGGCCCCTGGCCGGAATCCACGGCATCAGCGCGGCGACCAGCTGCCTGAGCCGGAACGGCTTGGCGACGAAGCCGTTCATGCCCGAGGCGAGCGCGATCTCCTGCTGGCTGGACATGGCGCCTGCGGTCAGCGCGATCACCGGCAGGTCGAGCATCTT
>CAMFKX010000048.1 GCA_945957375.1 uncultured Roseiarcus sp. | reverse complement strand
GCACGCCGACCCATCGGCGCTCTGGAGTCTCGTCGCGCTCGGCCTCGGCTATGGGGTGTTCCACGCCGCCGGCCCCGGGCACGGCAAGGCGCTGATCGCTTCCTACATGGTGGCCAACGCGCGCTCGTTGCGCCGCGGCGCGGTGATGGCGCTGCTGGCGGCGCTGCTGCAGGCGACCGTCGCTGTTGTTCTGGTCGGGGCGGCGGCCGTAGTCCTGCACGCCACCGCGCAGCAGATGACCGCCGCCGCCAACGGAATCGAGATCGCAAGCGCGGCTTCCGTCGCCGCGCTCGGACTCTGGCTCTCGTGGCGCAAGGGTCGCGCCCTGCTCCAGGCGTTCCGCCGGCGGTCCGAGCGCCGCGCGGCGCTCGCGGCGCCGCCGGAGCTATCGGGCCTCGCCTGGACCCCCGCGCCGCGAGCCCTGTCGACCGCCGCCTTTCGCGCAGCGCCGCCCGGCGCCTCCGCCGACCTCTGTTGCGCGCCAGACGCCGCGACGATCGCCGGCTCCCTGCCCTGGCGCGAAGCCGCCGCTACGGTGGCGGCGGCCGGGTCGCGGCCATGTTCCGGAGCGATCCTGGTGCTCGTCTTCGCGCTCGCCCAGGGCGTGTTCGCCGCCGGGGTCGCGGCGGCCTACGCGATGGCTCTCGGGGTCGCGGTCACCACCGGCGCGCTCGCCTTCCTCGCCGTCTACGCCAAGTCGGCGGCGGTGCGGTTCGCCGCGGCCGAGGAGACGCGCGCGGCGCTGGTCGCCCGGGCGTTCGAGTTCGCGGCCTCGCTCGCGGTGCTGGTCTTTGGCGCGCTCCTCCTCGCCGGGGCGCGCGGAGGCGCCTGAGCCTCGGCGCCGTAGCCGACGGCGCTCGACGAAGGTCACTCGATCATCGTCACCGGGGCGCCGACGTCGACCCGGTCATAAAGGTCGATGACGTCCTCGTTGCGCATCCGGATGCAGCCGTAGGAGGCGGCCGCGCCGATCGAGGCGCGCATCGCCTTGGTCGTGCCGTGGATGGCGATCTCGGCCCGGTCGAGCGCGAGCGCGCGCGCCCCCATGGGGTTGTGCGGCGAGCCGCCTGGGATGACGTCCGGAAGTCCGGGGTGGTCGCGTCGAACCGATTCCGGCGGCGACCAGTCCGGTTCGACATATTTCGCCGCGATCCGCGCGCGCCCGGTCCATTCCATGCCGCGCCTCGCGACGGCGACCGGGTAGGCGATCGCCGTCCGCTGGTCGAGGACGAAGTACAGTCTGCGCGCCGATTGGCTGATCACAATCGCGCCCGTCGGCGAACCGGAGGCGAAGGCGACAAGCTGCCGGCGGATGCGCGCCCCTCCGTCACGGCCAGAAGCGCGACTACGGCAGCCACAAGCACGGTCTTCCGCGTCACGCCTGACATCGAACTCCATGCAGCGGTGGCGTGTCTGCCGCGCCTTAAGCGGGCTCCAGAGCCCGTTTGCCCTCTTTCCGCACGGCCGCGCCGGGCGCCTTCTTGACGGTCTTGACTTTCGCCGGCGGGATCTCTTTCGCCGGCTTGCCGTCGATCATCGCCCAGAACCCCCGCATGCGCGGCACGATTTCGTTGCGGAAGCGGGAACCGTTGAAGATGCCGTAATGCCCGACGTCGAGCTGCAGATAGTGGACCTTCTTCGCCTCGGGGATGTTGACGCAGAGGTCATGCGCCGCCTGGCTCTGACCGACGCCGGCGATATCGTCCTTCTCGCCCTCGATGGTCATGAGGCCGACGCGGCGGATCGCCGACGGGTCGACGCGTTGGCCGCGATGCATCATTTCGCCCTTGGGCAGCGCGTGCTTGATGAACACGGTCTCGATCGTCTGCATGTAGAAGGCGGCGTCCATGTCCATCACCGCCAGATACTCGTCATAGAAGTCGCGATGCTTCTCCGCCGAGTCGCCGTCGCCTTCGATGAGGTGATTGAACATCTCGAGGTGCGCGTTGACGTGGCGATCGAGGTTCATCGCCATGAACCCGGAAAGCTGCAGGAAGCCCGGGTAGACTTGGCGTCCCAGGCCCGGATAGGGGAAAGGCACCGGATGCAGCACGTTGCGGCGGAACCACTCGACGCCGCGTCGCTCGGCGAGCTTGTTGACCTCGGTCGGGCTGCGGCGGGTATCTATCGGGCTACCCATGAACGTCATGCTGGCCGGGAAGTTCGGATCGCCGTTGGCCTCCATGACCGAGACCGCCGCAAGCACCGGAACGCCCGGTTGGCACACGGCCAGCGTGTGGACGCCCGGCCCGAGGTGCTCGTAGATGTGGCGGATGTAGTCGACGTAATCCTCGAGATCAAACGTCCCGACCGCCAGCGGCACGAGACGCGCGTCGGTCCAGTCGGTGATGTAGATGTCGCAATAGGGCAGCAGCGCCTCGACCGTGCCGCGAAGCAGCGTCGCGTAGTGGCCGGACATCGGCGCCACGATCAGCAGCCTCGGTTGGTCTTCGGCATGGGGAAAATCCGGACGCACGAAATGCAGCAGGTTGCAGAACGGCCGACTCCAGACCACGTCCTCGAGCACCGGATAGGCCACCCCGTCGACCTCGATCTCGTCGAGACCGAAGGTCGGCTTGCCGTAGCGGCGCGTCATCCGCTCGAACAATTCCGCCGCCGCCGAGATATTCTTACCGAGCGTAGTGCTCGACAGGGGGTTCCAGGGATTGCGAAAAACGAAATGCGCAGTGTCCGTCACCGCTCGCGCAGGGGCGAGCGCGGCATGGACCATTTCATACATCTGGTAGGAATAGGAGCGAAACATTGAGCCGTTCCCCCGGGGCATGGATCGTTGACCGCCGTTCCCGTAGTCGGAAACGTAGTCGCCCGGCGCCCGGTTTTCAATCGAGCTATAAGGCTAAGGCTCCGTCCAATGGTCTCGACTGCTGCGGGTAAGCCCCGCGCGCAGTCGTTGGCAAGCCTCGGACTTCGGCCGCGTGCGAAGACCCGGCGCCTGTCGCTTGCGCTCCCCGTAATCAGGCCTTCGCCGCGGCCTTCAGCTCCACTCCGGCGTCCTTCAGGACGGAAGCCAGCTCGCCTGACTGGAACATTTCCCGGGTGATGTCGCAGCCGCCGATGAACTCGCCCTTGACGTAGAGCTGGGGAATGGTCGGCCAGTTGGCGAATTCCTTGACGCCCTGGCGGATCTCGTCGTCCTCGAGCACGTTGACGCCATGGACCGGGGCGCCGAGATAATCGAGGATCTGGATCACCTGACCCGAGAATCCGCACTGGGGAAACTGCGGCGTTCCCTTCATGAAGAGCACGACCGGGTGTTCGGCGATCAGCTTCTCGATCCGTTCCTTGGCAGCCATGGTAATCATTCCCTATCGGCGCGGAGGTCAAGGTTCCGCCCGTTCGACCGGACGAGATATAAAGCCTTGGAGCTCCAGCCGCCAGCGGGCGGCGGCGAGAAAATTCATCCCCCCGTCGCGCTCATGTGGCGTTCGACGGCGGGCTTGGCCGCCCGGGCGATGACGAAGTCGTGACCCTTGGGCTTGCGCAGAATCGCCGTTCGGATGGCCGCGATCAGCGGTTCGTCGGATTCGGATCGGCGCAGCGGTTCGCGTAGGTCGGCGGCGTCTTCCTGCCCGAGGCACATGTACAGCGTCCCGGTGCAGGTGACGCGGACGCGGTTGCAGCTCTCGCAGAAGTTGTGGGTGAGCGGCGTGATGAAGCCGAGCCGGCCCCCGGTCTCGCGAACGTCGAAATAGCGCGCGGGACCGCCGGTGGCGTAAGTCGAAGGAGTCAGCGACAAGGACTGTTCCAAACCGCGCCGGAGTTCGGTCAGCGGCATGAATTGGTCGGCGCGGTCTTCCTCCATCGCGCCGAGCGGCATGACCTCGATGAAGGTGAGGTCGAACCCGCGGCCGTGCGCCCAGTCGACCAGCGCGCGGGCCTCGGCGTCGTTGAAGCCCTTGAGCGCGACAGCGTTGATCTTGATGTTCAGCCCGGCCGCGACTGCCGCGTCGATGCCTTTCATCACCGCGGCGTGGTCGCCCCAGCGGGTGACCGCTCGGAACTTGTCCGGGTCCAGCGTGTCGAGTGAGACATTGACGCGACGGACGCCGCAGTCGGCGAGTTCTTGCGCGTAGCGGGCGAGTTGCGACCCGTTGGTTGTCAAGGTGACTTCGTCCAGGGCGCCGCTCGCCAGATGTCGCTTCAGCGCGTGGAAGAGCGACATGACGTTGCGGCGAACGAGCGGCTCACCGCCGGTGATGCGCAGCTTGCGGGCGCCGAGCCGTACGAAAGTCGAGCAGAGTCGGTCGAGTTCCTCCAGCGACAGAACGTCCCGCTTGGGCAGGAAATTCATGTCCTCGGACATGCAATAGACGCAGCGGTAGTCGCACCGGTCCGTCACCGATACGCGCACGTAGCGAATCGCCCGGCCGAAAGGGTCGACGAGAGGAGCATCAGGATTGGGCGAGCGCGCGTTCATCCTGACGACCATAGTCGGTGGCTAGCTCGAAAAAAAGGCGCCCCGCCGCGGGTGGGGCGCCAGGCGCAAATCAGCGAGCGACGACGACCCGGGCGCCGACCTTGGCGCGGCTGTAGAGGTCGATCACGTCGTCGTTGGTCATGCGGATACAGCCCGAAGACACCGCCTGCCCGATCGAGTCGGGCTCGTTCGAACCGTGGATGCGGTAGAGCGTGCCGGACAAATACATGGCTCGTGCGCCGAGCGGATTGTCGAGGCCGCCGGGCATGTGGCGCGGAAGATCGGGCCGGCGCTTGAGCATCTGCGGGGGCGGCGTCCAGTCCGGCCACTCGCGCTTGTTGGCGATGCGGGTGACGCCCGACCAGGTGAACCCCGGCCGCCCAACACCGACGCCGTACTTCATCGCCTGGTGGTCAGGCAGGACGAGGTAAAGACGGCGCTCGCTCGTGCGAACGACGATCGTGCCCGGCGCCTCGTCGCCATTGAAGGCGACGGTTTCGCGCGGGATCGCCGACGCGACCGGCTGCAATTGCGAATCGAGCGTGTTCGCGTTCGCCGGCGCCGAAAAAGCGCTGAGGGCTAGGCCGGCCAAAGCGGCGGCGTGAAGGAGAATGCGGCGCATGAGGTTCCCCAGCTTTCAGATCCCGACAGCGTCGTCGGGGCGCCATTCGGGCAGAAGCATCGTGCCGCAAAGACGCATTTGGATCGAATAGGGCGAATGAACGCCGTTACGCAACGCCCGCGCCTTTTCGTCGCCTTGTTATTGACTTTTTGCGTTCGATTGTTGCCAACTCGCCACAAGTCGCACAGTTCTCAACAGGACTTTATTGGCTCTCGGCCGTAACCAGCCGACGCCCGGCGGCGTCGAACACATGGACGTCCTGAGCCGGCGCCGCGAGCGAGATCACATCGCCGGCGGCGGGAGTGTCGCGGCCACGAACCTCGGCGACGATCAGCTTGTCGTCGGCGCGGCGCACATGAGCGAACGACGCCTCGCCGAGGCGCTCCACCAGCTCCACCTGTCCCGTGGTCGCGAGAGAGCCTGCGCCGCCGATCGTCAGATGTTCGGGCCGGACGCCGATTGTCGCCGAGTCGCCTTGGGCGAGCGAACCGGCTGGAACCGTCAGCGGCGCAACGCATGGCCCGTCGACAAGCGCGCTTCCGCCTTCGATCCGGGAAACCTTCACATCGAAGAAATTCATCGCCGGCGAGCCGATGAAGCCGGCGACGAACAGGTTCGCCGGCTCGTAATAGAGGTCGAGCGGCTTGCCAATCTGTTCGATCCGGCCCTGATTCATGACGACAATGCGATCGGCAAGCGTCATCGCCTCGATCTGGTCGTGGGTCACATAAACGATGGTCGCCTTGAGCAGTCTGTGCAGGCGGGCGATCTCGACCCGGGTCGAGACGCGCAGCGCGGCGTCAAGGTTCGACAGCGGCTCGTCGAACAGGAACACGTCCGGCTCGCGCACGATCGCCCGACCGATGGCGACGCGCTGGCGTTGGCCGCCGGAGAGGTCGCGCGGGTAGCGAGCAAGCAGCGGTTCGAGACGCAGCATGCGCGCAGCCTCGGCCACGCGCTTGTCGCGTTCGGCGGCGGGGACGCCGGTGAACTTGAGGCCGAAGGTCATGTTCTTGCGCACGTCCATGTGCGGGTAGAGCGCGTAGGACTGGAACACCATTGCGATTCTGCGCTCAGCCGGGGCGAGCGCATTGACCTTGCGACCCGCAATGACGATGTCGCCGGAAGTCGGCGCGTCGAGGCCGGCGATCATTCGCAGGAGCGTGGACTTGCCGCAGCCCGAGGGGCCGACCAGAACGACGAATTCGCCTTGGTCGATGGCGAGGTCGATGTCGATGAGGACTTTCGTTTCGCCATAGCTCTTGTTCAAGGCGTCGATGCTGAGGCTCGCCATGGATCATCGCCTCACTTGACCGCGCCGGCCGTGAGGCCGCCGATCAGTTGCCGGGAGAAGATCACGTAAATCGCCACGACCGGCAGGATCGCCATCGACAGCGCCGCGAGCACGGAGTTCCAGTCTGTGATGTACTGGCCGAGGAACTGCTGCACGCCGAGCGTGATCGTGTGGGTCGAATCCGACGAAGTCAGGATCAGCGGGAACCAGAGGTCGTTCCAGATCGGCACGATGGTGAAGACGGCGACGGTCGCGATCGCGGGGCGCAAGAGCGGCGCGATCACCTCGAAGAAGATGCGCGTCTCGGGCACGCCGTCGCAGCGCGCCGCGTCGCGCAGGTCCTTCGGGATCTGCTGGACGAACTCGCTCAGGATGAAAATCGACATCGGCAGCCCCTGCGCGACATAGATGAGAATGAGCGCCGTCAGCGTGTCGTTGAGACCGGCCGTGCGCATCATCTTCACGATCGCGACCGAGCCCAGCCGGATCGGCACCATGATGCCGATCGACAGGAAGATCGCCAACGCGGTCGAGCCGCGAAACCGGTACTCGGTCAACGCCCATGCCGCCATCGCCCCGAACAGCAACACGAGGCCCATGCTGACGAGCGTGATGATCAGCGAATTGGTGAAATAGGTCACAATATGCGAGGCGTGGAACACCTTGGTGTAGCCGACGAGCGAGAACGTCGTGGCGTCGGGCGGGGCGAGCGGCGCGCCGAAGATGGCGTTGCGGGCTTTGAACGAGTTCATCACGACGAGCAGGATCGGCCCGATGGCGAGCAGGCTGTAAGCGATCAGGATGACATGGACGCCGAGCGTCTCCGCGCGCTGCTTGAGCATCGGCTCCCTAGAAGGCATAGCGCCGCAGGCGGCGCTGGATGACGAAGAGATAGAAGCAGACGCCGACCAGGATGATGAAGAACATCACTGTCGCCACCGCCGCGCCCATGGTCGGGTTGCCGAGCTGGAGCTGATTGCCGAAGAAGGTGCGGTAGAAGAACGTGCCGAGGATGTCGGAGGCGAAATTCGGCCCGGCGAGGGCCCCCTTGACCGAATAGATCAGGTCGAAGGCGTTGAAATTGCCGACAAAGGTCAGGATCGACACGAGCCCGATGGTCGGCAGCACCAGCGGCAGCTTGATGTGCCAGAAGATCCGGAACTGCCCGAGCCCGTCGACCCGGGCGGCGTCGACGAGCTCGTCGGGGATGTTGAGCAGCGCAGCGTAGATCAGCATCATCGGGATGCCGACGAACTGCCACACAGAAATCAGGGCCAGGGTCGCCAGCGCGGTCGAGGGCAGGCCGAGCCACGGCGCGAACCAGCTGCCCAGGCCGACCGCCTTGAGCGCGCCTTCCGCGACGCCCCAGAGGGGCGAAAGAATCAGGCTCCAGGAGAAGCCGACGATCACCACCGACAGCATCGTCGGCAGGAAGATCACGGTGCGGTAGAAGCCGCGAAACCTCAGCTGCGGCAGGCTGAGCAGTCCGGCGAGCGCGATGCCGATCGGATTCTGCACCGCCATGTGCACGGCGAAGAAGATCAGGTTGTTCCAGGCCGCATTCCAGAACGGCTTGGACCAGACCGCGTCGGTGAGCAGGATTACGAAATTGGCCAGCCCGGCGAAGCGATAGGCGCCGGTCGCATCGGTCGTGTAGGTCGAGAGCCCCATCGTTGCGATCAGCGGATAGATGGAGAAGAGCGTGTAGATTGCCACCGACGGCCCGAGGAACAGCGCCATCAGCGCGGCGAATTTCGCGCGCGGCATCGAGGCGACGACTTGGGAAACGGGTTCAGCCATCGATCTTGTTCGCCTTGAGTTCGACCACGATTGGCGTCGCGAACCCTAACCAGCAGACTTCGGCTGTCCCTCTCCCGAGGGGAGAGGGACAGCCTTCCCTGAGGGGGAAGGTGACCGGCGTCAGCCGGCCGAATGAGGGCGGGAACGTTCGCCGACTACTTGGCCGGCTTGTACCACTTGTCGAGGCCGTCCTGCACCTGCTTGCCGGCGGCCTCTGGCGTCAGCGTGCCATTGATCACCTGCGCCGACACGTTCCAGAGCTCGTTCTCGAGGTTCGGCGTGCCGCGCGACAGGATCTGGTAGGAGTTCCGGATCGTCGACTTGCAGTCCTTGCGCCAGCCGACCATGGTCGCGGCGAGCGCGTCGTCCACCTTCACCGGCGTCTTGTTGAGCGAGAAGAAGCCCGGCAGCGCATTCGAATAGAGCTCCGCGAATTCCGGCGTCGTCAGCCATTCGAGGAACTTCTGCGCGTCCGCCTTGTTCTTGGAGGCCGAGTTGACGCCCATCGCGATGTCGGTGTGGTCGGAGATGTAGCAGTCCGTATCGCCGGCCGGCAGCGGCGGCGGGAAGGCGCCCATCGGAAACTTCGCCTGCGAGCGGAAGGTCGAGATGTCCCACGAGCCGGCCGGATAGATCGCCGCCTTGCCAAGCGAGAACAGGTTCTGACTGTCGGGATAGGTCTGCGCCTGGAAGCCGTTGCCCATGTAGGGCGCCCAGGAAGCGAGCTCCTTGAACACCGCGATATATTGCGGATCGGTGAACTTCTCCTTGCCGGCGATCAGCGCGAGGCGGCCGGTCTCGCCCTTCCAGTAGTCCGGGCCGATGTTCTGGAAGCCCATGGTCGCGGCCTCCCACTGATCCGCGGTGCCGAGATCGATCGGCGTATAGGTGCCGTCCTTCTTCAGCTTGTCGAGAATGTCGTGGAACTCGGCAATGGTCTTGGGCGGCTTGGCGCCGATCTTCTTGAAGGCGTCCTCGTTGTAGATGAAGCCGTGGATGACGGAGGCCTGCGGGATGCAAAAGGTGGTCTTGCCGTCGTCGGTCGACCAGGCGGCCTTGGCGACGTCGGAGAAGTTCTCCATGCCCTTGATGCTGTTGACGCTGTCGAGATGGTGCTTGTTGTAGAGATCGAGCGAGGCGTCGAACGGCCGGCAGGCGATGATGTCGCCGGCGGTGCCGCCGTCGAGCCGAGCGTTGAGCGCGGCATTGTATTCCTTCGGCGCCGAGGGCGCGAATTCGACCTTGATGTCGGGATAGTGCTTGTTGAACGCCGGGATGATCTTGCTGTTCCAGATGTCGGCGTCGTCATTGCGCCAGCTTTCGATCTTGAGCGAGCCCGCCTGCGCCGCGACGAACCCGGTCAGCAACGCCGCGAGCGCAACGCCGCCGCGCATCCAAGAAAGCTGAGTCTTCATTCTATCCTCCTGATTGGACGGGCTTTTCGCCCGCATTCGTGTGACTCTTCACCGCTACGCTGCGAAGGCGCGCCAGAATTCGGGCGATGTGGCGGTCGCAGTCTGCGACGAGCGACCGGGCTTCCGCCGCATTGAGGTCTCCGACCACCGCCGCTATGGCGACAGGGACGTCGTTTTGCGCCTGAGCCAGCGCGACTGCGGCTGAGGCGCGGCCGACCGACGCGATCCGCGCAACGATGTCTTCTGCACGCGCCTTGAGCTTGGCGTTATCGGCCTTGAGGTTGACCATCTGTCCGTCATGGACCCAGCCGAGTTCGGCGGCGGCCAGCGTCGACAGCGCGCCGAGCGCAGCCTTTTGCGCGGTTCCCGCCGCAAGCCGGGTCGATCCCTCGACCGCCTCGGCGCCGACGTCCAACACGATCGACGCATCGGCGATTGCGGCGAGCGGCGACGCAGCCCGGCAAACCACCGCGACGAGCGGAACGCCGGCGGCATGGAGCTTCCGCGCGGCGGCCAGCGTAAACGGCGTCGCGCCGCTGGCGGACAGCGCAATCGCGACGTCGCGACGGGCGGGCGCAAGCGCGGCGGCGCCGGCCTCGCCCGCGCGTTCGTCGTCTTCGGCGGCGCCGTCGAGGGCGAAGCGATCGCCGTTGGGCGTGATGAAGCGAATGCGGCCGGGGTCGAGCCCGAAGGTGCCTGGCAACTCGAGCCCGTCCTGAGCCGCGAGGAGTCCCGAAGATCCCGCTCCGAGATAGAGGATGCGTCCTCCGCCGCGCAACGCGACCGCGACAAGACGGGCGGCGGCGGCGAGAGCCGTGCGTTGGCTCGCGAGGCATGCGACCGCGCGCGCCTGACCGGCGAGAATCGAGTCGATGAGCGACGCTCCGTCGGCGTTTGGCCGGGCCTGTCCGTTCGCCGACGCCAACGTTTCCCCTCCCTTACGCCTGAGCAGACCAGTTCGGCCCTCTTGTGCTTCATTATGGGACAAGAGTATACCTCTTGTCTAGAGCCAGGGAGGACGGAGACGGGGATGGCGGAGCTTCGCGCGGCCCGGGCGGAACGTTCGCCGCTGCACGCCAGCATAGGGGCGGCGTTGAAGCGCGAGATCGCCTCAGGTCGCTTCGCCCAGTCCGACGTGCTCCCGGGCGAGCGGGAACTGTGCGAAATGCTGGACGTTTCCCGCACGACGCTGAGACGCGCGATTGCGGCGCTGGTCGAGGAGGGCGTGCTGGTCCATCGCCACGGCGCCGGGACCTTCGTCCGGCGCAGCCCGCCCCATGTCGAGCAACCGTTGTCGCGTCTGACCAGCTTTACCGAGGACATGCGCCTTCGCGGTCTGGCGGCTTCGTCGCGGGTGATCGAGCGGGGCGTGTTTCTGCCGACGCCCGAGGAATCGATGATGCTCGACATCGCGCTTTCCGAGACCGTGTTCCGATTGTCTCGGCTCCGGCTTGCCGACGGTTCGCCGATGGCGGTCGAGCGCGCTGCGGTGCCGATGCGCTTTCTCGGCGACGCCGAGCGGGTCGGCGATTCCCTTTATGCGGCGCTGGAGGCGTCCGGCCGTCGCCCCGTGCGTGCGGTGCAGCGATTGCGAGCGGTGCTTGTCGGGGCGCCGGAAGCGGCGCTGCTCGAAATCGCCGAGGGCGCGCCCGCCCTCGACATCCACCGCGTCGCCTATATCGCCGACGGGCGACGGGTGGAATTCACCCGCTCGACCTACCGTTCCGACACCTACGACTTCGTGGCCGAACTGACCCTGCCGCACCGGCCGCGGCGGGAGGGGGGCGCCGCGCGATGAGCGAAACCTTCATGGCGGCGGAGATCGCCGAGACCGGCGCCGCGCTGCGCCGCCAACTCGACGCCAATCGTGAAGCGACCCAGCGGCTCGCCGCCGAACTTCGCGCCGGCGACCCCGCCTTCGTCGCGACCATCGCACGTGGCAGCTCCGACCATGCCGCGCTTTATCTGAAGCATGTCGTCGAGCGAAAGCTGGGTCTCGCGTGCGCTTCGCTCGGGCCCTCGATCGCCTCGCTCTACCATGCGCCGCTGAAGCTCTCGGGCGCCGTCACGATCGCCATCTCCCAGTCCGGCCGCAGCCCGGACATCGTGGCGATGCAGCGCGCGGCGACGGCGGCGGGAGCGACCGCGGTTGCGCTCGTCAACGACGCGGCCTCGCCCGTCGCCGCCGAGGCCGACGCGCTCCTGCCGCTCATGGCCGGCGTCGAGCGCTCGGTCGCCGCGACCAAGTCGATGATCGCGTCGCTCGTCGCCGGCGCTTCGCTCGCCGCGCGCTGGAGCGGCGACGCCGCGCTGCAATCCGCGCTGGAGGGTCTGCCAGACGTTCTGGACGCGCCCCCCGCCAACCCGCCGCAAGCCATGGCGGACCGCCTCGCGACCACGAGCTCGCTCTACGTCATCGGCCGCGGCGCGACCTTCGCCGTCGCGATGGAAGCGGCGCTGAAGCTCAAGGAGACGTCGGCGATCCACGCCGAGGCGTTCTCATCGGCGGAAGTGCTGCATGGGCCGGCCGGCGTCGTTACGCCGGGCTTCCCGGTGCTTGGATTTGCGCCTTCGGATGCGGCGCGCGACGGCTTCTTCGAGACGATGGAAAAACTTGCCGCATTCGGCGCGGCCCCGCTCCTCGTCGACCATAAGGCGGACCCACGCTGGCCGACCCTCGTCACCCCGGACGCCGGCCATCCCATGATCACGCCGATCGCGGCGCTGCACGCCTTCTACCGCCTCGCCGAAGCAACCGCTCGTCGTCGCGGCCGGAACCCTGACGACCCGCCGCACCTGATGAAGGTGACGCGGACGGTGTGATCAGGGCTTGACCACCACATACTCGAGGCTTCCGGCCGCCGCCGCCGCGTCCATGGCTTCGGGCAGGTCGGCGAACGGGAAGACATGCGGGCGAACCGCAGTCGGGTCCAGGAGTCCGTTCCGGACCAGCTCGACCAGGCGGCGGTACGCGCTGCGCGGATACATGAACTGGCCCAGGATCTCCCAGTCGTTCAGCATCACGGTGGTGTAGGGGATCGGCAAGGGAACGGTCATGCTGCCCATGAGCACCAGACGCCCGCCCCGGCGGAGGCTGAGCAGGCCGGAGAGGGTGGCGTTCGGATCGCCCGCGGCGCCGACCATGTCGAAGGCGATGTGCGCCCCGCCCCCGGCCGCCGCGCGAAGCTGGGCGGCGTCGGCCTCCGCCGCACCGGTCAGGGCGACGGGGACGACGCGGCTGCCGCCAACGCTGGCGACTTTGGCGAGCGCCGCTTCATTCCGTCCCGCGGCGACGACCCGCCCTGCGCCGAGCGCCCCGGCGAGAAGAACGGCGGCGGCGCCGAAGGCGCCGGTCGCGCCGGTGACGACGATCGTCTCGCCCGCAGCAAGCCGCCGAACGGAACCATGAAGCGGCCGAGGACCGCGAGTTCCGCAGGGTCGCGGTCCTCCAGTCCGTCGAGCGGAGTCGCCGCCTCGACCGGGACCAGCGCATATTCGGCGAGTGTGCCGTCAGGCCAGTCGGCGAGCATCGCGTCGGAGCCCGCGCCCGCGGTCAGGCCGATCAGCGCCTGCGCGGGATCGTCGACGTTCTCGCGCGCGACGAAATGCGGGGAGAGCGCGACGCGACGCCCGGACTTCAACGACCAGACGTCGCGCCCGACCACCTCGACCACGCCGACCCCGTTGGTCCCGATCGTGAATTCCTGCTTCGGCGGATTGTATTGCGGCAAATTTCCTTCGACATAGGCGCGAAGATACGAGAGGAGGCCGACCGCCTGCATCCGGACGAGCACGCTGCCGGGTCGCGGCTCGGGAACCGGGACCTCCTTGAGCGCAAGGGCGCCGCCAAGCCGGTCCAGCCGCCACGCTTTCATCCACCTGCTCATGAGGACTTCCCCCCGCGTCGGAGCGCAAGCGCTAAAGCCGCACTACCGCGCCTGTCCGGATGCTCTCGTCCGCCGCGAATACGATTCTCAGCGAATTGAGCGCATCGGCCCAATGATCCGCAAGATCGACATCGCCGCGGATCGCTTTCAGGAACAGCCGCTGCTCGCGTTCGCAGAGCTCTTGGTGGCCCGGCTCGTCTGCGGTCGTCTCGATCGTGTCGGGCTTCACGAAGCGGCCTTCCGCGTCGAGGGCGGCGTGGTGGATGCGCAGCGCATTGGTGCGGGTGTGGGCGTCGTGGTCGGAGGATTTCATGTCCGCCTCCGCCGCCGTCTCTTTTGCGACGATCGAAACCGAGCCTTTCGGTCCGATCATGTCTTTCACGAAGAAGGCGGTTTCGCTCATCATCGGGCCCCAGCCGGCCTCGTACCAACCGACCGAGCCGTCGTCGAAGACGATATGAAGATGGCCGTAGTTGACCATGGTCGAGGCGATTTCATTGGTGAGTCGCGCCCCGACCGCGTGCACGCAAACGGGCCTGGCTCGCGTGACCTGGCACATGATGTCGACGTAGTGGACGCCGCAATCGACGATGGGCGATGTCGACGTCATGAGGTTCTTGTGAACCTCCCAGAACGAGCCGGACGACTGCTGGTTCAGGTTCATGCGCATGACCAGCGGCTTGCCCAGCGTTCGGCCGATCTCGACGAACCGCGTCCAGGACGGGTGGACGCGCAGGATGTAGCCGACGAGCAGCGCCTTCCCCGCCGCTTTCGCCGCCGCGACCACAGCCTCCGCCGCCGGAAGGGAGTCGGCGAGCGGCTTCTCACAGAACACATGCGCCCCGGCCGCGAGCGCTTGCAGGGCCATGGCGGCGTGGTGCTCGGTATAGGCGGCGATCGCGACCACGTCGGGCTTCACCGCGGCGAGCGCCTCGCCGAAGTCGTCAAAACGGGGAATTCCGGGAAACTCCGCCTCAAGGTCGCTGCGGCTCGCCGCATTGCGGGTGCAGAGCGCCGCGAGCGCGAAGCCGTCGATCGCGCGATAGGCGCGCGCGTGGCTCGTCCCCATCGTGCCGAGCCCAACCACGAGAACGCGCTGAACGTCGCTCACCGAACCCCTCCTGCTTTCTCACCCGCATCGTAGCGGTTCGCCGATCGGAGGACCATCGGGCCCGCGAGCGTCGCGCCGCGTTCCTTTCGCCGAAACGCTCCTGTGCTCCGACGCTTGCGCGGGCCGGTCGCAGGCCCTATAGGCGGCGCCGGCTTCAAAGGAACAGGGCATGGATCCGGTGCAGCAACGACGCCCGGGCGCGAACCTGGCGCCGGGCGGAGCTCCGCCGCCCCGGGAACCGCCAAGCCTCCTGGCGCGGACGCTGATCGTTTTCCGCCGCCGCCGCAAGACGTTGCGCCGCATTGGGCTGGGCGCCAGCGCCGTGATCATCGCCGTCTCGCTGACGATCTTCGCCCGCACCCTGATGCGCATCGACCTCGTCAAGTTCAAGGCGGCTTTCGCGGCGACGGGCGGCGACCAGATCCTGCTCGCGTTCGCCTTCACCGCGCTGAGCTATCTCGCCCTGACCGGATATGACGGGCTTGCGTTGCGCCATCTCAACGTCCGGGTTCCTTACTGGCTGACCGCGCTCGCTTCTTTCGCCAGCTATGCGGTGTCGTTCACGCTCGGCTTCCCGCTCGTGACCGGCGGCGCGGTTCGCTACTGGCTCTATTCGCCCGCCGGTCTCACCGCGGGCAACATCGCCGGCCTCACGATCGTCGCTGGGATCACGTTCTGGCTCGGAATGGGCCTCATCGTCGGCATCGGCTTCATTTTCGCCTCCGACGCGGTCGCCGAGATCAACCACTTCAACGCCTTGGCGAACAAGCTGATCGGCCTGTCGGCGATCGGCCTGCTGGTGCTCTACCTCGCTTGGGTCGGCCTGCTGCGCTGGCGCGGATCTTCCGCCGGCGGGTTCCGGCTGCCGGGACCGTTCCTCACGCTCGGCCAGATGGCGCTCGGCGTGATCGACGTCTGCTCCGCCTCGGCGGCGCTGTACGTGCTCTTGCCGAAGGACGCGACAATCGGATTCCCCACCTTCGCCACGCTTTATTCGCTGGCGGCGATGCTCGGCATCGCCAGCCATTCGCCCGGGGGCCTGGGCGTATTCGAGGCGACGATCCTTCAGGCGGTCGGCGGCGACGTCGACGCCCTGCTGGCCGCGCTCCTCTTGTTTCGCGGGATCTACTATATCGTCCCGTTCGTCGCCGCGATGGCGCTGCTGGGCGCGGTCGAAGCGATGAGGCGGTGGCGAACCATTCGCGAGGCCATGTCGGCCGCGTCCGACGAGTAGCGGAGCCGACGATGACAGGGGCCCAGGCGGATCCGATCCATGTGGTGATCCGGACGCCCTTTGCGGCGCAGATGATTGCGGCGATGCCGGACGCGGCGCTCATCGTCGGCGCGGACGGCAGGGTGACGGCGGCGAACGCGCCGGCGCTGAGGCTCCTCGTCGCCCTGAAGCTCGGCGATCCGCTGGTGCTGGCGCTCCGGGCGCCGGACGTGATCGACGCCTACCGTCGCGTCATGGCGAGCGGGGAGGCCGAGACGGTCCAGTGGAGCGAGCGGGTGCCGGTCGAGCGCCTGTTCGACGTCTCGATCGGACCGCTTGCCGGGCAGGGCGGGGAGGTTGGCGCCGCGTTGGTCACCTTGCGCGACCTTACCGAGATCCGGCGCGTCGAGCGGTTGCGCGTGGACTTCATCGCCAACGCCAGCCACGAATTGCGCACCCCGCTCGCCTCGCTGCTCGGGTTCATCGAGACCCTGCAAGGTTCGGCGCGCGACGACGCCAGGGCGCGCGACCGGTTCCTCGCCATCATGCGCGACCAGGGCCTGCGCATGGCCCGGCTGATCGAGGACCTCCTGTCGCTGTCGCGGATCGAGCAGAAGCAGCACGTCCGCCCCGAGACCGTTGTCGACTTCGCCCAGACGGTGCGCAGCGTGGTCGATTCCCTGTCGCCAATGGCGCAGGACCTTGGAGCCGAGATCCATTTCGCCGCGCCGGATCCGATCTGGGTCAAGGGCGACCGGGACGAGCTTCTTCGCGTGGCCGAAAACCTGATCGAGAACGCGATCAAGTACGGCGTACGGCCAGACGCCGACGCCGCGCTCGTCGAGGTCGCGGTCGCCAGGACTGGAAAGGAGGCGACGCTGACGGTGCGCGACTACGGCCACGGCATCGCCGCCGAGCACCTGCCGCGGCTGACCGAGCGTTTCTACCGTGTTGACGCCACGCAGAGCCGGGCGCGCAACGGCACCGG
Organism: uncultured Roseiarcus sp.; assembly: GCA_945957375.1. Taxonomy (GTDB): domain Bacteria; phylum Pseudomonadota; class Alphaproteobacteria; order Rhizobiales; family Beijerinckiaceae; genus Roseiarcus. Next base: position 6,736 of record CAMFKX010000048.1, on the reverse strand, counting down.
GCTCGGGCTCGCGATCGTCAAGCACATTCTCACTCGCCATCGCGGCAAGCTGAGCATCACGAGCCGCATCGGCCACGGCTCGACATTCACGGCGGCGCTGCCCCTCCATCTCGACCGCAAATAAATAGCCGCTCTCACCCGGATTGCCGGCTCGAGATCGCAGGAGGTGTCACGAAGGATCGCGACGCTTCGGCCGGCTTATCGCCTTTATCCATTGAAAACAGTTTCTTAGACTGTCACAAAACGATGTTCGGGCCGTCATATAAGGGGGGGTGTTGGAAGCGTAAGAGAGGCGAAGGCGACTATCGCCGCCGCACGCGGGCCCCCGTCCGCGGTCTGACCGTCCGGTCTGTCGGAGAGATCCAAATGTTTATGAAATCCATCGTTGCCGCGGCCGTGGTCGCCGCCGGCGTCACCACCGCCTCGGCCGGAGACATCTCCGGCGCCGGCGCGACCTTCCCCTTCCCGATCTACGCCAAATGGGCGGATTCGTATAAGAAGGACACCGGCAACGGCTTGAACTACCAGTCGATCGGCTCGGGCGCCGGAATCAAGCAGATCCGCGCCAAGACCGTGACTTTCGGCGCCACCGACAAGCCGCTCAAGGCCGAAGAACTCGACAAGGACGGCCTCGCGCAATGGCCGATGGTGATGGGCGGCATCGTCGCCGTCGTCAACCTCGACGGCGTCAAGCCGGGCGACTTCCATCTCGACGGGCCGACCCTCGCCGACATCTACCTCGGCAAGATCACCAAGTGGAACGACCCGAAGATCAAGGCGCTGAACCCGAAGGTCGACCTGCCTGACCTGGCGATCGTGCCGATCCACCGCGCCGACGGCTCGGGCACCACATTCAACTTCACCTACTACCTCGGCGAAGTCTCCCCGGACTGGAAGTCGAAGGTCGGCGTCGACACCACCGTCGACTGGCCGGGCGGCATCGGCGCCAAGGGCAACGACGGCGTCGCCAACAACGTCGCCACCACCAAGGGCGCGATCGGCTACGTCGAATACGCCTACGCCAAGCAGAACAAGCTGACCCACGCCTCGATGGTCAACAAGGCGGGCAAGGTCGTCGAGCCGACGCTCGAGGCGTTCCAGTCCGCCGCCGCCAACGCCGACTGGGCCAAGGCGCCGGGCTTCTACCAGATCCTCGCCAACCAGCCGGGAGACAAGTCGTGGCCGATGACCGCCGCGACCTTCATCCTGATGTACAAGACCCCGGCCGACGTCGCCGCCTCGAACGACGCCCTCAGCTTCTTCAAGTGGTCGTACGAGAAGGGCGGCAAGATGGCCGAGGACCTCGACTACATCCCGATGCCCGACAACGTCGTCAAGCTCGTCGAGACGATGTGGGCCAAGGACATCGCCCAAAAGTGACGAAATCGGGAGCGGGCGGCGTCGAGTCGCCCGCTCCGACGCCTCGCGTCATCCACGTCTCGCTGCAGGAAAGTCGATCCCGGCCATGACCGCCACCGCGATCTCCGCCACCCCGGACGCCCACAGTTCGACCATGGACCGCGCCCGCGCGCTCGGACGGTTGAAGTTCGCCGACGCGAGCTTCTTCTGGATGACGATCGGGTCCGCCCTGATCGTCCTCATCCTGCTGGCCGGAGTCGCCGTCTCGCTGTTCATGGGCGCCTGGCCCGCCTTCCGGGAATTCGGCCTCGGCTTCCTGGTGTCGGACGCCTGGAGCCCGCCGCGCGAGAAATTCGGCGCCGCGACCGCGATCTACGGCACGCTGGTCACCTCGGTGATCGCCATGCTGATCGCCGTGCCGGTCGGTCTCGGCGTCGCGGTGTTTCTGACCGAACTGTGCTGGATTCCGCTGCGCCGGCCGATCGGCGTCGCCATCGAGCTGCTCGCCGGCATCCCCTCCATCATCTACGGCATCTGGGGCGTCTACTATTTCCGCCCGGTGATGCAGGAATATATCCAGCCCTTCCTGATCAGCACGCTCGGCAACGTTCCCCTGGTCGGCTTCCTGTTTCAGGGCCCGCCGTTTGGCTACGGAGTCCTGACCGCCGGGCTGGTGCTGGCGGTCATGGTGCTTCCCTTCATCACCGCGATCTCGCGCGACGTGTTCGACACCGTGCCGCCCGTGCTGAAGGAAGCGGCCTACGGCGTCGGCTGCACGACCTTCGAGGTCGTCGGAAACGTCATCCTGCCCTACACCCGGGTCGGCGTGATCGGCGGCGTCATGCTCGCCCTCGGCCGGGCGCTCGGCGAGACCATGGCGGTGACCTTCGTCATCGGCAACGCCACCAAGATCCAGTCCTCGATCCTCGCGCAGGGGACGACCATCTCGGCGATGATCGCCAACCAGTTCGCCGACGCGGACCCTGGTCTGTTCACCTCCTCGCTGCTCGCGCTGGGCTTCATCCTGTTCGTGCTCACCTTCCTGGTCCTCGCCGCAGCGCGCTGGATGCTCGCCCGCATGGAATTGAAGGCTTAGACGCTCATGGCCAATCCTCTCTACGCCGGCCGGCGCCGGCGCAACGCGATCTGGACCACCTTGGCCTATGCGGCGACCGCCTTCGGCCTCGCCTGGCTGGTGTTGATTCTCGCGGCCCTAATCTGGAAGGGACTCGAGGGCATGTCGCTCGATCTCTTCACCAAGTCGACCGCGCCCCCAGGCGTCGTCGGCGGTCTGCTCAATTCGATCGTCGGCAGCCTGATCCAGACCGGCATCGGCCTCGCGATCGGGGCGCCGCTCGGCATCCTCGCCGGCACCTATCTCGCCGAGTACGGGCGCAACTCCCGCCTCGCCACGGTGGTGCGGTTCATCAACGACATTCTGCTCAGCGCGCCGTCGATCGTCGTCGGTCTCTTCATCTACGAACTTCTGGTCGTCCCGGTTGGACACTTCTCGGCGCTCGCCGGCGGCGTCGCGCTCGCGGTAATCGGCGCGCCGATCATGGTTCGGACGACCGAGGACATGCTCAACCTCGTGCCCAACCAGCTCCGCGAGGCGGCCTCCGCGCTCGGCATGCCGCAATCGCTGGTGATCCGGCACGTCGCCTACAAGGCGGTGCGCGCCGGCCTGGTCACCGGCGTGCTGCTCGCCATCGCGCGCATGACCGGCGAGACCGCGCCATTGATCTTCACCGCGCTCGGCAACTCATTGTTCACGGTCAACCCGACCGGCCCGATGTCGAGCCTGCCGCTCATCATCTACGAGTTCGCCCGTAGCCCGTACGCCGAACAGCAGAAGCTCGCATGGGCCGGCGCCCTGCTGCTCACCTTCGCGGTGCTGGTGCTCAGCATCTCGGCGCGCGCGCTCTCCGCCCAGACGCAACAGCGGTAAGCTAGAGGCTCACTTTTCATGACCGATCACACCACCGCCCAGAAACCTGCGCTTTCGTCGAACTCCGCCAAGGAGAAGATCTCGATCCGCGGCTTGAACTTCTACTATGGTCAGACCCGCGCTCTGAAAGAGGTCAACCTTGGGCTGAACGAGGGTGAGGTCACCGCCTTCATCGGCCCCTCGGGCTGCGGCAAGTCGACCCTTCTGCGCATCCTTAACCGCATGTACGACCTCTATCCCGGCCAGCGCGCGGAAGGCGAAGTGCTGCTCGACGGCGAGAACATTCTGTCGAAGTCCCTCGACCTCAATCTGCTGCGCTCTCGCGTCGGCATGGTGTTCCAGAAGCCGACGCCGTTCCCGATGTCGATCTACGACAACATCGCCTTCGGCATTCGGCTCTACGAGAAATTACCGAAGTCGGAGATGGATGGCCGCGTCGAATCGGCGCTCAAGCGCTCGGCGATCTGGAACGAGGTCAAGGACAAGCTCCAGGCAAGCGGACTCAGTCTCTCTGGCGGGCAGCAGCAGCGGCTGTGCATCGCGCGCACGGTCGCGATCAAGCCGGAGGTCATCCTGTTCGACGAGCCATGCTCGGCGCTGGACCCGATCTCGACTGCGAAGATCGAAGAGCTGATCGACGAACTCGCCAGCGACTACACCATCGCGATCGTCACCCACAACATGCAGCAGGCCGCACGCGTGTCGCGCTACACGGCCTTCATGTATCTGGGCGAGATGGTGGAGTTCAACCTGACCGACTCCATCTTCACCGCGCCGCGCGACAAGCGCACGCAGGATTACGTCACAGGCCGGTTCGGCTAAGGGAGCAACGACCGTGGTCGAACATACCGTCAAGGCTTACGACAGGGAACTCGACACGCTCGAGCGCCTGATCGCCGAAATGGGCGGCATCGCCGAGAAGATGGTCGTCGAAGCGGTGGACGCTCTCGCCAGCGCCGACACGGTGCTCGCGCACCAGGTCGTGGCGACCGATCCGCGTCTCGATGCGCTGCAGCGGGAAATCGAAGATCTCGCGGTGATGACCATCGCGCGCCGCCAGCCGGTGGCGGTCGACCTGCGCGAATTGATCGGCGCCATCCGGGTGGCGGGCGATCTCGAGCGGGTCGGCGACCTCGCCAAGAACATCGCCAAACGCGCGATCAAGATCGGCGCCGAATCCCGGGTTCCGCGCGCCATTGTCGGCCTCCGGCACATGAACGAGGTGGCGACGGAGCTGCTCAAGGACGTCCTCGACGCCTACGCCCAGCGCGACTCCGAGCGCGCGCGCGAAGTGTGGGAGCGTGACGTCGATCTCGACGCGCTGGAAGACTCGGTGTTTCGCGATCTCCTCACCCATATGATGGAGGACCCGCGCAACATCTCGTTCTGCGCCCATCTGCTGTTCTGCTCGAAGAACATCGAACGGATCGGCGACCACGCGACCAACATTGCCGAGACCGTCGTCTACCTGGTCACCGGGGAATCGATGCCTGCCGACCGTCCCCGCGGCCGGCAGGAGACCGACATCGACGTCGAAGCCGCCGGAGGCGACGTATGAATCAGCCGCGCCGGGAGACTGTCCGCACCGGCGCGGCGTCGGCTCCGCGCATTCTGATCGTCGAGGACGAGGCGGATCTGGCCGTGCTGCTGTCGTACAACCTCGAGGCGGAGGGTTATGCGGTCGAATGCGTCGAGCGCGGCGACGAAGCCGAGCTTCGGCTGGCGGAGAGCCCACCCGACCTGATCATTCTCGACTGGATGTTGCCGGGCGTCTCCGGTCTCGAGATCTGTCGAAGACTGCGGGCGCGCGAGGCGACCCGAACGCTGCCGGTCATCATGGTCACCGCGCGCGGCGAGGAAGCCGAACGCGTGCGCGGCCTGTCCGTCGGCGCGGACGACTATGTCGTCAAACCGTTCTCCGTCCCGGAATTGATGGCGCGGGTGCGCGCGCTGCTTCGCCGCAGCCGCCCGGAGCGGATCGCCGATCGGCTGGCGGCGGGCGATCTCGACCTCGATCGGGAAACCCGCCGGGTGCGGCGGGCCAACCGCGACATCCACCTCGGCCCGACCGAGTTTCGCTTGCTGGAGTACCTGCTGGAGAAGCCGGGCAGAGTGTTCACCCGGGCGCAGTTGCTCGACGGCGTTTGGGGTCAGGCGGCCGAAATCGACGAGCGCACGGTCGACGTGCATGTCGGGCGTCTGCGCAAGGCGTTATCTCGCGGGCGGGAGCGTGATCCGATCCGGACCGTGCGGGGAACGGGTTACGCGTTCGACGAAACTTTCGGCAAAGTCTGACGACGACGCCTTCGGCTATGGGGTCGCCGAGTTAGGTGGGCGGTTCGTTGATCGGCGGTCCCTGTACGCCGCAGCCAAGACGGCGCATTCCCGTTCGCTCGCCCCTCATGCTAGACAGGCGCGAATTCAGGAGCCGCCATGATTCCGGGTTTGATCGCGCTGACCTTCGCCGCCGCCTTCGCCGGCGCGGCTCTCTACATCACCTGGGTCGAGCAGCCGGCCCGGCTCGCGCTCGAGGGGGACGCGCTGCTGTCGGAATGGACGCCGAGCGATCGGCGCGGCGTGGCCCTCCTGCTGGTGTTCGCGCTCATCTCCACTTTCGCGGGATTCATCGCCTTCAACGAGACGGCGGATGTGCGCTACGCCTACGGCGCGCTGATCGCGATCGCGAGCTGGCCCTATGCGTTTTTCGTCATGGCGCCGCTCAACAATCAGATTCTGGCTCTGCGCGGCGCGGACGTTGGCGCCGCCGGCGCTCTGGTGCGGCAGTGGGGCTACGTCGAAGCCGGCTTTGCCGCCATCGGCGTCGCCGCGGTCGCGATATTCCTTTGGATCCTGTGACCGACCGCCGGTCGCGCGCCCTGCGCGACGTCGCCGACGCGTTGCGTTTCTTCACCCGACTGCCGCTGCCGGGGGCGCCGACCACAGAGTTCAATTTCAGGCGCTTCGCCTGGGCGGCGCCAATCGCCGGCGCCGTGGCGGGCGCGCTCGGCGCGGTCGCCCTTGCGACGGCGACGGCGTTGGGGCTGCCGCCGACCGTGTCGGCCGCGCTCGCCATAGCGACCCTCGTCGCCGCGACCGGCGCGCTTCACGAAGACGGTCTCGCGGACGTCGCCGACGGCTTTGGCGGCGGCGCGGACCGGGAACGCAAACTCGCCGTGATGCGCGACAGCCGCATCGGCGCCTTTGGCGCGGTCGCGCTCATTCTGTCGCTCACCGTGCGGATCGGCGCGCTGTCGGCCGCGCTCGAACACAGCTTGACGTTCGCCGCGGGCGGCCTCGTCGTCGCCGCCGCCGTCTCTCGTGCGGGCGCGCTCGCGCCGCTCGCCTTGCTCAAGCCGGCGCGGGCAGACGGCGCGGGCGCTTCGGCGGGGCGGCTCGCACGCGGCGACTTGGTCGCCGCCGGCGCGACGG
>CAMFKX010000047.1 GCA_945957375.1 uncultured Roseiarcus sp. | reverse complement strand
CCGCACCGCGCCGCGGCGGTCGAGCGCGACCGGATCGCGCCGGTGCAGGAACTTGCCGAGCCCGGCTTCCTTGATCACGCCGGCGAAGTTGAGATCGGATTCGGCGCGGGGAAAATTCTCCGGCGTGACGAGAACGGGCGGGGGCGGAGGCGGCGCGGGCGGCGCCGGCGGGGCCTGCGCCTTCGGCGGCGCCGGTTGCGCCTTCTGGGCCGGCGACGACGGCTGCGCCGCCGCGGCGACCGAGGCGGCGGCGAAGGACAGGGCGACGATCAGGGGAGCGAGTCTCATCCGATCCATCTTGCGCGATCGCAGCTCCGGCGCCTACCGGGCGGCGCGCCGCTCAAGCCGCGGAATCGTCGCGCGCGCCGACCATGTACTGCACCAGCTCCTCGGCGGTCGTGCCGGCGGTCGCCTTCTCCGCCACCTTGCGGCCGCGGTGCATCACGATCACCCGGTCGGTCACCGCGAAGGCGTCGGGCAGAATATGGGTGATCAGGATGACCGGAACCCTGCGCTCGCGCAGCGTCCGGATCAGTTCGAGCACCTTGTGCTGTTCAGGCACGCCGAGGTTGTTGGTCGGCTCGTCCATGATCATCAGCTTCGCCTCCCAGTAGACGGCGCGGGCGATGGCGACCGCCTGGCGCTGTCCGCCGGAAAGGTTCTGGATCGGCTCGGTGAGGCTCGGGAAACGGATCTGAAGAGAATCGAGGGTCTCGCGCGATTCCTTCAGCATGAACTTGTCGTCGAGCGTCTGCACCAGTCCGCCCAGACGTCGACGGCGCGCCTCGCGGCCGAGGAAGATGTTGGCCCCGACGTCGAGATTATTGGCGAGCGCGAGATCCTGGTAGATCGTCTCGATGCCGACCCGCCGCGCCTCCATCGGGCTCGCGAACAGCGCCGCTTCGCCGTCGAAGCGGATTTCGCCTTCCTCCGGGCGATGAACGCCGGAAATGCACTTGATCAGCGTCGACTTGCCCGCGCCGTTGTCGCCGAGCAGGCCGACGACTTCGCCCGGACGCACGTCGAAGCTGACCTTGTCGACCGCGACCAGGCCGCCGAAGATTTTCGTCAGCCCCCGGACGGAAAGGATCGGTTCGGTCATCGCCGCACTCCGCCCTTCGGCCGGCCCATGATCAGATCGCGCGACTGATCGATCAGCACCGCGACGATCACCACCGTCCCGACCACGATGAACTGCCAGAAGGCGTCGACGTTGAGCATGACGAGGCCGGTGGTCAGCACCGCGATGATCAGCGCGCCGATCACCGTGCCGATCACCGTGCCCGATCCGCCCGACATGCTGACGCCGCCGATGATCACGGCGGCGATCGAGGACAGCAGCAGCGGGTCGCCGATCACCGCGGAGCCGGCGGTGTAGCGCAGCGTCGACAGGAAGCCGGCGACGCCGGAGGTCGCCGCGGACAGCATGTAGAGCTCGATGATGTGGCGGTCGACGGGAATGCCGGCGCGGATCGCCGCGTCCATATTGCCGCCGATGGCGTAGGTGTGCCGGCCGAACCGGGTCCGGTGCAGCAGGAACATCGCCCAGGCGACGACGAACGCGGTCATGACGACCGGCCAGGGCAGCAGGACGTCCATGCGGCGCAGGAGCTCTCCCGTGACCACCGGGCGCTCCACGAACGAGATCCCGCCGCCCGGTCCGCTGATGACGTAGGCGAGCGCATCATTGCCGTAGGCGCGCACGCCGGCCGGCAGGCCGATCACCGTCGTGTTCTCGGACAGGAGATAGGCGACGCCGCGCACGATGAACGAGGTGCCGAGCGTCACGATGAAGGCCGGGACCTTGAGCTTGGCGATCACGACGCCGTTGATGAAGCCGACGAAGGCCGCGCCGGCGAGCGCGGCGGCGAGGCCGGCGACGACCGCCGGGAACAGCGGCAGGCCGGCGTTGTAGGTCGCGCGGATCGCCAGCGCCGAGAGCACCGAGGCGAGGCTCATCACCCATCCGACCGAAAGATCGATGCCCGCGGTGATGATGACGAAAGTCTGCCCGAGCCCGAGCAGCAGGACCGGAACGATGGCGACCAGGATGTTCTGGGAGTTGCGCACGGTGAGGAAGTTCACCGAGCCGCCGGTGCTCAGGGGGACGGCGATTACGAAGAACAGCACCATCAACCCGAGGAACGCCCAGGCCCAGATGCGGCTCAGGAACAGGCCGATGCGCTGGAGCGGCGTCAGCAGGCCGGATGCGGCGGCGTCGGCGCTTCGTGGGTTTCGGACGGCCCGCTCGGTCAATGGCGCTGAACTCCTTGAAGATGCGCCGACGCGCTCGAACCGCATGGCGCCGCGCCTCACGCCGAGCCTCGTCCTCGACAGGCTCGGAATGAGGTCGGCGTCTGGCGTCACGGATCGCCCGCCTGCGAAGCCGGGCGCGTCCGCGCCCGGCCGACGCCGTCAGAGGCTTACTTGCCGGGGACCTTGTAGATGAACCGGGCGACGGCCGGATCGGTCACGTTCTTCTTGTCGATGATGGCGAAGCCGGTCTCGACGCGCGGCGGCAGGCTGGTCACCCCGGCGGCGTCGGCGGCGGCGAAAGCCACCGCGAGATAGCCCATGTCGAACGGCTTCTGCGCCAGCACGAGGCTGACGACGCCCTTGTCCATGAGTTCGATCGCCTGCTTGGTGGCGTCGTAGGCGACGACCTGGACCGCGCCGCCGAGCCCTGCGTTGACCACCGCGGCGCCGGCGCCCTGGGCGCTGAACACGTTGGTGCCGAACACGCCGGCGAGGTTGGGCGAGCGCGCCAGCACCGCGGCGGTCTGCTGGGTCGCCTTGTTGGCGTCGTCGAGGTTGAAGTCGGGGCCTTCGACCTTGATGTCGGGATATTTGGCCGCCATCTCCTCCTTGAAGCCCTTGGCGCGGCCGTCGACCGAGCTGACGTTCGGGTTGGTCGAGTTGATATAGACCGTGCCCTTGCCGCCGATCGCCTTGGCGAGGCCGTCGGCCGCGATCCGTCCGCCCTCGACGTTGTCGGAGCCGATGTAGCTCAGCGGGAACTTGACCGGACCCTTCACGTAGTCGCCGTCGCCGAGATAGGTGTCGACGGTGATGATCTTGACGCCGTGATCGGCGGCGTTTTTGAGCGGGCCGACCATCTGGTCCTTATCGACCGGGGCGGTGATGATGTAGGCGAGGTCGCCGCGCGCGACCATGGCGTCGAGCAGCGGGGTCTGGGCTTCGACGCCCCAGGTCGGCGGGATCTGGGTGACGACCTCGGCCCCGAGGTCCTTGGCCGCCTTCTCCACGCCGAGCTGCATGACCTGGTAGAACGGGTCGACCACGCCGGGCAGAAAGCCGATCTTCAGCTTGTCGGCCGCGTCCGCGGCCGGAGCGGCGAGCGCGGCGGTCAGGCCGGCCGCGATGGCGAGAAACACATTGGTGCGCATGATCATCCTCCCGCGACGCCTTGGCGTCGTTGCGTTTGCGCGCCGGGCGGCCGTCTGGCCGAGTGGCCTGCAGGCGATCCTGCGGCCGGCGCTTCGCTCTTGTTAAGGCCGCCGCTTCGACTTGCCATCGACGCGTGGCCCGCGGACAATCGAGGGCGTGAATGGAGACGATGTCAAGGCGGAAAAGACGGGGCGGCTGTGGTGAGCGAATGACACGATTTCGTCGGGATGGGGATCCGACCTCTTCCTGAAGAGCGCCGCCGCAGGCGGCGCGTATCGAAGGACGCTCCAGAACGCGCCTGAACCGTCGGCGGAGTAGGCGGGCACGCGCGTTCGCCGCCGAACGCCTTGAAATCGTTGGCGCGGAGAAAAAGCGCGCGCGCAGGCCCAAATCGCCGCTCGGGCGCCGCCTACTTCCGCCGCTTGGCCGGATGGAGCGAGGTCTCGAGAATGTTCTCGGCCGCGCCGATCACCAGCGCCGACGAGCCGACGATCAGCGGGTCGGGGCCGACCACTACGTGCCGGTCCTTGTTGGGGTAGGGGATCGACATCAGGAAGTGCTGCATCGCGTTGATGCGCGCCCGCTTCTTGTCGTCCGACTTGACGATCGTCCAGGGCGCGTCGGCGGTGTCGGTGTTGAAGAACATCGCTTCCTTGGCCTCGGTGTACTCGTCCCACTTGTCGAGCGAGGCCTTGTCGATCGGCGACAGCTTCCACTGCTTCAGCGGATCGGTTTCGCGCGCCATGAAGCGGCGGCGCTGCTCCTCGCGCGTCACCGAGAACCAGTACTTGAACAGCCGGATGCCCGAGCGCACCAACATCCGCTCCAGCTCCGGGCACTGGCGCATGAACTCGAGGTAGTCGTTCGGCTTGCAGAACCCCATGACCCGTTCGACGCCGGCGCGGTTGTACCAGGAGCGGTCGAAGAACACCATTTCGCCTGCGGCCGGCAGGTTCTGGACATAGCGCTGGAAATACCATTGCGTGCGCTCGCGCTCGGTCGGCTTCTCGAGCGCCACCACGCGCGCGCCGCGCGGGTTCAGGTGCTCCATGAAGCGCTTGATCGTGCCGCCCTTGCCGGCCGCGTCGCGGCCCTCGAACAGCACGACGACCTTCTCGCCGGTTTCCTTGATCCAGTTCTGCGCCTTCAGCAGCTCCGCCTGCAGCGGCAGCATGCGTTCGAGGTAGTGGGTTTCGGTGACTTTGGTCTTGTAGGGATAGTCGCCGGTCTCGAACCCGCGACGGATCGCATCGGGGTCGTGGCGCAGCGCCTGGACCTCGACGCGGGGGGCGCGCTCGGGTTCGGGCGCCGCGGGACGCTTGCCCGGACGCTGGCGGGGCAGGCGAGCCGTCACGACGGCGCTCGCGGACGGGGCGGACGGATTCGCCGCGGGCGTGACAGCCTCGACCTTTCCGGCCGGTTTGATCTCGCTGTCCATGCTCATGCTCCCGCTCCCCCTTGCGCAGCCTTCGCACAGCCCGCCCAAGCTTTTTCGCGGCAATGGCGTGGGGGAGTCAACGCGACCCTGCGCCGCGCCAGGACGCACCGGGTCTGGCTCCGTCGGCGAGCCGGCAAGCCCCGCTCAGGCCCGAACTTGCATCGAATCGGCTCGGCCCGCTATGACAGATCCGGGCCGGGCGTCACCGTGAGGTTCACCGTGGGCTCGAAACTGGGCGCGTTGCTGGTCTTGGCTTGGAGCGCGCTCATCGGGGAGCCGGCGATGGCGGCCGACCTCGCGCCGCTCGGGATCGAGCCCGCCCCCTATGTGTGGAAGCCGCTCACCGAGATCCGCGCCGGGGTGTTCGCGCACAACCCGATCGACGACGAACACGCCCCGGTCGATCTCACCATCGTCGGTCTCTCGTCGCCGCTCGCTTTGCCCGGCTACGCCAGCGAATGGGTCTCCGGCAACCGCTGGGCGTCGTGGTTCTTCCAGCCGCGCCTCGACCTCGGCGGCATGGTCAACAGCGGCGGGCGGACGAGCTACGTGTTCGGCGGCTTCGTGTGGCGCATCCCGATCGTCGGCAGATTGTTCTTCGAGGGCGAACTCGGCGGCGCGGCCAACAACGCCGTCCGGTCGCCGAGCTGGAGCCGGATCGACCTCGGCTGCGCGTTGACGTTCCGCGAATCAGGCGGCTTCGGCTACCAGATCGACGAACGCTGGGACGTGGTGGCGAGCGTCGAGCACATCTCGCACGCGACCTTCTGCAACAAGACCAATCCCGGCCTGACCAATATCGGTTTTCGAATCGGCTACAGGTTCTGATCCGCGGCGGCCAGGGCCGCGTCGCTCGCCCGCTTGACACGACGTCGCATATGGCGGGACTTTCCCCATCGCACAGGATTGCGCTGCGATCGATCATTCGACCGCGAGCGTCCCACAGCGGGGCGGTCGCAGGGCGCCGACGGGAGAAGACACAATGGACAATGACCAGCGCATGCCGATGTCGCGACGGACCGCCCTCAGACTGGGCCTCGCGGGGCTCGCCTCGGCGGGCTTCGCCGCAGGGCAAGGGACGGCGTTCGCCGACACGCTCGCCGACGTCAAGAAGCGCGGCGAACTGGTGGTCGCGACTGAGATGCAGTTCCCGCCCTTCGATATCTCCGACAACGGCGTCTACAAGGGCGTCGACCGCGAGCTGATCGACGCGGTGGCCAAGGAGCTCGGCGTCAAGGTCTCCTATCTCGACCTGCCGTGGACCAGCGTGCTGCCTGGGCTCGAGGCCAAGAAGTTCGATCTGGTGATCGCGCCGGTGACGATCACCAAGGAGCGCATGAAGCACTACGCCTTCTCGGTGCCGATCGCCGAGGCGACCGCGGCGCTGATGAAGCGCGCCGGCGACAAGAGCATCGCGAAGCCCGAGGACATCGCCGGCAAGACCGTCGGCGGCCAGAAGGGCACCGCGCAACTGGCGCAGCTCAAGGAATTCGCCGCCAAGCTGGGCAAGCCGGTCGAGGTCAAGGAATACGTCGACAACAACCAGTCCTACGCCGATCTCGCGGCGGGCCGGATCGACGCGTCGGTCAACTCGCTGCCGAACCTCGCCTACGCCGCGGCGCAGCGCCCCGACGCCTTCGCCGTCGTCACGCCGCCGTTCGGCCAGCCGACCTATTTCTCCTGGGTCGCCCGGCTCGACGACAAGACGCTGATGGACGCCGTCAACGCCGCGATCGTGAAGCTCGACGGCGACGGCACGATGGCGAAGATCCAGAAAAACTGGTTCGGCCAGTCGATGGCGCTGCCCACGACCGTGCCCGAACCGGCGATCTGACGGCGCAACCGGCGGCGGACGCGCTCGTCGACCGCGTCCGCCCCTGCTGCAGACGCGGTCGTCGACCGCGTCTGCCGCGCTCGGCGAGCGCGGCTACAGGCCGGCGCCCGGAACCCCTTGTCCCGCAAGGCAGGCCCATGTTGGTCAGCGCCCATTCCCTGGGCTACCTCGCCCAAGCCGCGGGCGTGACGGTCGCGCTCTCGCTCGCCGGCATCGCCTTCGGCTTCGTGATCGGCACGCTGGTGTGCGTCGCGCGCGTCTCCGGCGGGCCGGCGCTCGCCCGGCTCGGCGGCGCCTATGTCAGCGTGTTCCGCGGGGTGCCGCTGCTGGTTCTGCTGCTGTTCATCTATTATTTCCTCCCGATCGTCGGGCTCGACGTGCCCGCGCTGGTCGCCGCGATCGGCGGGCTCAGCCTGTCGTCCGGCGCCTACCAGGCGGAGATCCTGCGCGGCGCGCTGAACGGGGTGCCGCGCGGCCAGACCGAGGCGGCGACCGCGCTCGGCTATTCCAACCTCGACCTCTGGCGGCGGATCCTGCTGCCGCAGGCTTTGCGCATTTCGATCCCGCCGATGATCAACGAGTTCATTCTGCTCATCAAGGCATCGTCGCTGGTCTCGGTCGTCGGCATCGCCGAGATCACCCGGGTCAGCATGAACATCGCCTCGATGACCTACCGTCCGCTGGAAGCCTATGTCGCGGGCGGGCTGTTCTACCTCGCGATCAACCTCACGCTCGCGGGCCTCGGCGGCCTCGCCGAGCGCCGCGCGCTGGCGGGCGCGCGATGAGCTGGGACGTCCTCCTGCACTACGCCCCGGCGCTGATCCGCGGCTTCGGGGTGACGATCGCCTGCTGGGCGTCGGGCTGCGCGCTCGGGCTCGTCCTCGGCTTCGCCGTGGCGCTTGGCGCCGAGGCGCCGAGCCGGGCGCTGCGGGCGGTCCTGCGCGTCTATGTCGAGGTGCTGCGCGGCACCCCGTTCCTGATGCAGCTCTTCATCCTCTACGCCGGCGGCCCGAGCCTCGGGCTGAGGCTCAGCGCCACCACGGCCGGCGTCCTCGGCCTCGGCCTCTATTCGTCGGCCTATTTCTCCGAGATCTTCCGCGGCGCCTTCGCCGCCGTGCCGCGCGGGCTGATCGAGGCGGCGATGAGCGTCGGCATGGCGCCCTTCGACATCCTCGCGCGGGTCCGCGCGCCGATCGCGTTCGTCGCCGCGTCGCCGCCGATCGTCAACACGCTGATCGTCATGTCGAAGGAGACGGTGGTGCTGTCGATCATCACCGTGCCCGAACTCATGTACGAGATGCAGACCATGGCCGCCGAGACCTTCACCGCCTTCGACGCCATCTTCGCGATGGCGGTGTTCTACTGGTGTCTGGTCGAGGTCGTCTCCCGCATCGGCCGCAGGGTCGAGAAGCGCGCCGCCGCCTTTCTGGTGAGCCACGCATGACGAAGCCGATGATCGAGGTTCGCGCGGTCGGCAAGAGCTTTGGCGCGCATCAGGTGCTGCGCGGCGTCGACCTCGACGTGGCCAAATCCGAGGTCGTCTGCCTGATCGGCCCGAGCGGGTCGGGCAAGAGCACGCTTCTGCGCTGCGTCAACTTCCTCGAGAGCTACGACGAGGGCGAGGTGCGCATCGAGGGCGAGCTGATCGGCTACGAGCTCGACAAGGAGGGCGGGCGCCGCCCGATGCCGGCCGCGCGGCTGCGCGCGATGCGGCGCGAGATCGGCATGGTGTTCCAGCACTTCAACCTCTGGCCGCACATGACCGCGCTCGCCAACGTCGCCGAGCCGCTGATCCGCGTGCGCGGCCTGACCCGGGCCGAGGCGAACGACAAGGCCGCCGACATGCTCGGGCGCGTCGGCCTCGCCGACAAGGCCTTCGCCCATCCGCAGCGGCTCTCGGGCGGGCAGCAGCAGCGCGTCGCCATCGCCCGGGCGCTGGCGATGCAGCCGCGCGTGATGCTGTTCGACGAGCCGACCTCGGCGCTCGACCCGGAGCTGGTCGGCGAGGTTCTGGAAGTCATGCGGGCGCTCGCGGCCGAGGGCATGACCATGCTGATCGTCACCCACGAGATGGGCTTCGCCGCCCATGTCGCCAACCGCATCGCCTTCATCGATCAGGGCCGGATCGTCGAGGACGGGCCGCCGAAGCACGTCTTTCACCACAGCCGCGAGCCGCGCGTGAGGCAGTTCCTGCAGACCTACCACGACCGCAACGCGTTCTGACGGCGTCCGCCTTGCGCCGCGAAAGCCCTCACCCGACCCGCTTGATCCCCGGCGGCTTCCACGTCCCCTCGCCGAGCGGCAGGATCGAGGGCGGGTTGGTCTTGGGCCAGTAGAGGCGCATCACCAGATAGATCGGACCGTCGGGCGCCGGCAGCCAGTTCGACTCCTTGTCCGACCCCGGCGAATCCTTCTGGATGGCGATCGTCACCGAGCCGTCCGGGTTCTTCTTCAAGTCCGGCAGCATCGGCGAGTTGATCAGGTAGCGGTCGATCGGGTTCTTGACCAGCAACTGGCTCTTGCCGTCGTACATCGTCACCGACCAGAAGGCGTTGACCGGCGGCAGGCTGTCGGCCGGGAAGGTCAGGGTATATTTGCTCTTGCCGTCGAGCGCGCGGCCGCGGTCGTCGGTGCGGGCGAAGGGATAGGCCGCCTCGAGCGCGTCGTTGGCGTAGATGCCGCCCTTGGCGACCGCCGCGCGCTTGAGCCAGTCGCCGTTGAAATAGCCGGCGTCGCCGCCCGAGAGGCCGGTGATCCAGCCGTTGAGGTTCTTGCCGGAGAGCTGGAGCACCTCGTCGATACGCCGGTCGGCCATTTTCATGCCGATCAGCAGCTGCAGCCGGTCGTCGAGCTTGAGCTTGTCGACGCTGAACGGCTTGCCGGCCTCGACGCCGATCTTGGCGAGGTCGGCGCGGATCGCGTCCTCGTTCTGCGCCGGCGGCATGAACTGCATCATGAAGGCGAGATATTCGAAGAACTTCGTCTTGGCCGACTCGTCGTCGATCTTGGGGAAGTCGATCGCCGGGGCCGCCGGCGGGGCGGGCTGATTGAGGAAGGCCGAGAGCGGGCGTGCGTTGTAGCCGTCCTGAACCTTGTGGACGGCGTCGAGGTCGGCCGGGCTGAACAGCTGGGTGCGGAAGATCGCGAGCGAGTGCTGCGAGGCGCACTTGAACACCTTCTTGATCCCCGCCGGCGTCTCGCCGCGCCAGTCGGGGCCCACGACGAGAAAGTCGCCGCCGTCGTTGCCGGTCGTGCGCGAGCCGATATAGCCGTAATTGTAGGTCGAGCTGTCGACCAGCTGGACCGAATAATAGCGCTTCGGGTCGATCGTCGGGACGGTGAGCACGATCGGCTCGGCGCGCAGATCCATCCACACCATCGAATAAGGCGTGTCGGCGTTGGGCGTGACGACCGCGGTGTCCTTGTAGGTGAAGGTGTCGCGGGCGTTGGAGACCTGGTTGAACGGCGCCTTGAACTGGCCGGAGTCCTTGTCGATCGCGAACTTGTACATGACGGCGTAGTTCATGACGATCGGCAGGCCGTAGGCGAGGCCCTTCTGGGCGATGTCGATCGCGGCGAACATTCCCGTCCGGGCGGTCTGCGCGACGGCGCCGCCGGGCAGGGCGGCGGCGAAGGCGCCGGTCGCGCCGAATCGGAGAAGATCGCGTTTGCTCAGCATTCGTTGGCCCCGGGGCTCTGGAAAGTGTCCGGCGGCTAGAAAGCACGTCGGCAATGCGGGGGCAATGCCGCGCGCCCGCTTGGTCAGTCCAGCTCGATCCGGATCGGGACGTGGTCGGAGGCCTTGTCGCGGCCGCGCATCGCCTTGTCGATCTCGACCGAGCGCAGCCGGTCGGCGGCCTGGGGCGAGAGCAGCAGATGGTCGATGCGGATGCCGTTGTTCCGCTGCCAGGCGCCGGCCTGGTAATCCCAGAAGGTGTAGAGGCCGCCGGCGTCGGTCGTCGCGCGCAAGGCGTCGGTGAAGCCGAGCGCCAGCAGCTCGCGGTATTTCTCGCGCGTCTGCGGCAGGAACAAAGCGTCGCCGGTCCACAGCTCGGGCCGCGCCGCGTCGCGCGCGTCCGGGATGACGTTGAAGTCGCCGGCGAGCACGAGCGGCTCCTCGTAGGCGAGGAGCTTCCGCGCATGGGCGATCAGCCGATCCATGAAGCCGAGCTTGTAGGGATATTTCTCGCTGTCGGGCGGGTTGCCGTTCGGCAGGTAGATGCTGGCGAGCCGCACCGCGCCCGTGGCGGTCGGGATCACCGCCTCGATGTAGCGCGACTGGACGTCGGCGTCGTCGCCGGGCAGGCCGCGGGCGACCTCGAACGGCCGCTTCGCCAGGATCGCGACGCCGTTGAAGCCTTTCTGCCCGTGGGTTTCGACGTTGTAGCCGAGGTCCTCGACCTCCAGCCGCGGGAACTGCTCGTCGAGACACTTGATCTCCTGCAGGCAGAGCGCGTCGGGCCCGACCTCCTTCAGATAGTCGAGGAGATGGCCGATCCGCTGGCGGACGGAGTTGACGTTCCAGGTGGCGATACGCAAGGGCGGCTCCGGTCGGCGGGGCGAATCCGGCCGCCATCGTGACATGGGCGCGACCGGCAGGGAAAGACGGCGCGTCCGGGATCGCGCATTTGCGGACGGGGCGCCGGCCCGTCGGCAGGTCGACCAGAGCCTCGGTCAAGCCGGCGGGCGCCCAGCGCGAGACTTGCGTCGTTCTATCGATTCCATTATGTCGAGTATATTAATAGATTACGGGGCCGCCATCTTCATGACGAATCGTCCGCACCGCTTCCTCGCCCGCGCCGCCGCGCTCGCCGCTTCGACGCTCCTGCTCGCCGGGGCGGCGAGGGCCGACACGACGCTGCTCAACGTCTCGTATGATCCGACGCGCGAACTCTACAAGGCGGTCGACGCGGCCTTCGCCGCCGACTGGAAGGCCAAGACCGGCGAGACGGTGACGGTGCAGGCCTCGCACGGCGGCTCGGGCGCGCAGGCGCGCGCGGTGATCGACGGCCTGCCCGCCGACGTCGTCACCCTCGCGCTCGCCGCCGACATCGACGCGGTCGCCGCCAAGTCCGGCAAGATCCCGGCCGACTGGCAGAAGCGTCTGCCGCACAATTCCTCGCCCTACACCTCGACCATCGTGTTCCTCGTGCGCAAGGGCAACCCGAAGGGCATCCACGACTGGACCGACCTCGCGAAGCCCGGCGTCTCCGTCATCACCCCCAACCCCAAGACCTCGGGCGGCGCGCGCTGGAACTTCCTCGCCGCCTGGGGCTACGGCCTCAAGGCGTTCGGCGGCGACGAAGCGAAGACGAAGGACTTCGTCACCGGCATCTACAAGAACGCCCCCGTGCTCGACACCGGCGCCCGCGGCTCGACCATCACCTTCGCCCAGCGGGGCCTCGGCGACGTGCTGATCGCCTGGGAGAACGACGCCTTCCTCGCCTTCCAGGAGTTCGGCAAGGACCAGTTCGAGATCGTCGCGCCGTCGCTGTCGATCCTCGCCGAGCCGCCGGTCGCGCTGGTCGACGGCAACGTCGACGCCAAGGGCACGCGCAAGGTCGCCGAAGCCTATCTGAACTACCTCTACACCCCCGAGGCGCAGAAGCTGATCGCGAAGAACTATCTGCGCCCCGCCACGCCCGAGGCCGCCGACAAGGACGACCTCGCCCGCTTCCCGAAGATCGAGCTGATCACGGTCGATCAGACCTTCGGCGGCTGGAAGGCGGCGCAGGCGAAGTTCTTCGCCGACGGCGGCGTGTTCGACGGCATCGTCAAGGCGTTGCATTGAGCGCGCCAGCCGCCTTGCTGAGATCGTTCAAGGCGCCGAGCGCGCTGCCGGGCTTCGCGCCCACGCTGACCGCGACGCTCGTCTGGCTCGCGGCGATCGTGCTGATTCCGCTCGCCGCCTTGATTTTCAAGGCTTCCACGCTCGGGCTTGGCGGCATCGCCCATGTCGCGCTCGAGCCGCGCGTGCTCGCTTCCCTCCGGGTCACCTTCGGCGTGGCGATCGCGGCGGCGCTGGTCGATCTCGTCTTTGGCCTCGCGATCGCCTGGACCTTGACGCGCTACGCCTTTCCGGGGCGCCGCCTGCTCGACGCCATGGTCGATCTGCCGTTCGCGCTGCCGACCGCGGTCGCGGGCATCGCGCTCTCGACCCTGTACGCGCCGAACGGCTGGCTCGGCGCCGCGCTCGCGCAGGCCGGGCTCAAGGTCGCCTATACGCCCTGGGGCATTCTGGTGGCGCTCGTCTTCGTCGGCCTGCCGTTCGTGGTGCGCACGGTCGAGCCGATCATCGGCGTGCTCGAGCGCGAGCAGGAGGAGGCCTCGGCGACGCTGGGCGCGAGCCGCCTGCGCACGTTGTGGCGGGTGGTGCTGCCGGAACTGACGCCGGCGCTCATGACCGGCGTCGCGCTCGCCTTCGCCCGCGGCGTCGGCGAATACGGCTCGGTCATCTTCATCGCCGGCAACGTGCCGTTCGTCTCCGAGATCACGCCGCTCCTGATCGTGGTGAAGCTCGAGGAATACGACTACGCCGGCGCGACCGCGATCGCCGCGATCATGCTGGCGCTCGCCTTCGTCATGCTGCTCGCGATCAACGCGGCGCAAGCCTGGACCCGCAGGAGCCTCGCCGATGGCTGACGTCGCCCTGACGCGCGCGCCCGCTTCGGTCGCCGACGAAACCGCGCCGGCGCGCTGGACGCTGATCGCCGTCACGGTCGGATTCCTCGGCCTCTTCCTGCTCGCCCCGCTCGCCGTCGTCGCGGTCGAGGCCTCGCGCAAGGGGCTCGACGGCTATCTCGCGGCGCTCGCCGAGCCCGACGCGCGCGCCGCGATCGGCCTCACCGTCCTGATCGCCGCGCTGGTCGTGCCGCTCAACACCGCCTTCGGCCTCTGCGCGGCCTGGGCGATCTCGAAATTCCAATTCCGCGGCAAGGCCCTGCTGATGACCCTGATCGACCTGCCGTTCTCGGTGTCGCCGGTCGTTTCGGGCCTCGTGTTCGTGCTGCTGTTCGGCGCCAACGGCCTCCTCGGGTCCTGGCTCGCCGCCCATCACGTCCAGATCGTGTTCGCCGTACCGGGCATGGTGCTCGCGACGCTGTTCGTCACCTTCCCGTTCGTGGCGCGCGAGGCGACTCCGTTGATGCAGGCGCAGGGAACCGCCGAGGAAGAAGCCGCGCTCACGCTGGGCGCGAGCGGGCTCACGATGTTCCGCACGGTGACGCTGCCCAACGTCAAATGGGCGCTGCTCACCGGCGTCCTGCTCACCAACGCCCGCGCGATGGGCGAATTCGGCGCGGTCTCGGTCGTCTCCGGCCACATCCGCGGCCTCACCAACACGATTCCGCTCCAGGTGGAGATCCTCTACAATGAATACAGCATCGCCACTGCTTTCGCGCTCGCCTCGCTCCTTGCGGGCCTGGCCCTGGTCACGCTCGGCCTCAAGACCGTTTTCGAAGGCCGCTCGGGCGGACGTCATGGCGTTTGACGCGACCGTCCCGCCGCTCGCGGACGCGGCGCCTGCGACGGTCGCCGAGCGGTCGCGCGCCGCCTATGGCGCGCCGCACGGCATCTCGGTGCGCGGCCTGACCAAGACCTACGGGCCGCAAGTCATCCTCGACCGGATCGATCTCGAGATCGCGCCGGGCGAACTCTTGGCGCTGCTCGGGCCGTCGGGCTCGGGCAAGACGACGCTGCTGCGCCTGCTCGCGGGCCTCGATACGGCGTCGCACGGCTCGATCCGGCTCGACGGCGAGGACGCCGGCCGGCTCAGCGTGCAGGAGCGGCGGGTCGGCTTCATGTTCCAGTCCTACGCGCTGTTCCGGCATATGACGGTGTTCGACAACATCGCCTACGGCCTCGTGGTCCGTCCGCGTCGCGTCCGCCCGTCGCGGGCCGAGATCGCCGGGCGGGTGTCCGACCTGCTCGACATGGTCCAGCTTCCCGGTTTCGAGAAGCGCTATCCCTCGCAACTCTCCGGCGGCCAGCGCCAGCGCGTGGCGCTCGCCCGGGCGCTCGCGATCGAGCCGCGGGTGCTGCTGCTCGACGAGCCGTTCGGCGCGCTCGACGCCAAGGTGCGCAAGGACCTGCGCAAATGGCTGCGCGACATCCACGACCGCACCGGCCTGACCACGGTGTTCGTCACCCACGATCAGGCCGAGGCGATGGAGGTCGCCGACCGGGTCGCGATCCTGAACGGCGGGCGGATCGAGCAGATCGGGGCGCCGGCCGACATTCGCCAAAAGCCGGCGACCGGCTTCGTGCGCGCCTTTCTCGACTGAACGCCGCGCGCGCTGGCGCCTCGGCGTCGCAAGTGCATAATCCCCTCGGCTGCGGCGGAGGCGGACATGCGGGCGATTGCGGGAGCGGCGCTGGTCTTCTGGCTTGGCATCGCCGGCCTCCAGCCGGGGCTGGCGCTCGACAGCGCGACGCCGGGCGCCCGAACGCTCGAGCCGTTCGCGACCGAGGAAGGGCTCGCGCGGCTGTCGCGTTCGGATGCGCGCGCCGATTTTGCCGAGCTCGCCAACCAGTTCGAGGCCGAATACAATGGAGCCTTCTGCGGCCCGGCCTCGGCCGCCATCGTGCTCAACGCGCTCGACGGCCGGCGCCCGGATCTGCCGCGCGACCGCAGCCGGCTCCGCCCCGAGGACGGCCGCTACCTGCCGCCCGGGGTCGATCCGAGCGAGCCGCGCTTCACCCAGGACAACGTGTTCGACAAGGCCGCCAAGACGCGTGCGCAGGTATTCGGTGCGCCGGTCACGATCAACGGCAAGGAAGTCCATGACTTCGGCTTCCAGATCCGCCAGCTCGACGAACTGCTGCGCGCCAACGGCGCCGCGACCCGTCTCGTCGTCGTCGACGACGCCAAGCCCGAGGCCGACGTTCGCGCCGACCTGATCGCCAACCTCAAGCGGCGCGGCGACTACGTGATCGTCGGCTACCAGCGCAAGGCGGTCGGACAGGACGGGCCGCCGCACATTTCCCCGCTCGGCGCCTATGACGCGCAGTCGGACTCCTTCCTCGTGCTCGACGTCAATCCGTCGCGCACCGACTGGGCCTGGATTCCGGCCGAGACCCTGATCCGGGCGATGCGCACCTTCGATACGGTCGAGAACCGCGGCTATATCCTTGTGTCGGCGCCTTAGCCGCAATCCTCGTCCTTCGACAGGCTCAGGATGAGGTTGGCGTCGACTTGCCGCTCGCGTCGTGGGAAGGGCGTCTTCCCTGCCGGAAGGCAAAACCAGAACGAGCGCCGGCTCGGTCCCCTTGCGGTGGCCCCTCGTCCTTCGAGACGCGTCGCTGCGGCGACGCTCCTGAGGACGAGGCCTTGCGAGCATCGTGTTGCGGAAAAACAGAATAATTGCTAGATTGCGATCATGCGAAGCTCACGCCCGATCGCCGAAGCCGCAACCGCCTCCGCCGAGCGCGGCGTTCCGGGGCCGCGGCGCAATTCGGTGGAAAAATGCCGTAACCGCCAAGCAGCGGACCCTTTGCTTCGCCTCGTCCTGAGGAGCCCGCGAAGCGGGCGTCTCGAAGGACGTTCCAGTCAGCCGCCGACGGGAAAGGCGCGTCCTGAAGGTGTCCTTCGAGACGCGCCGCCTGCGGCGGCGCTCCCTCAGGACGAGGCCGGCGGTTCAGCGGACGACCACGCCTTGGCAGTTGTAAAACGCCCCCGCGATCGGCTGTAACCCATTGAAAAGACGTGTTTCGGACGAGAGAATCCAAGATAATCCAAGAAACGCGAACAGCGTTTCGAGCCGATTTCGCGCGACAGGGAGTCGTGCCTGCGTCGAGATCGTTAAAATCCAAATATGCCGGCGCGCTTCAGTCCCACTTGCGGTGACCCCACATCCATTGCTCGGGCGCCGAGCGGATGAAGGCCTCGAACTGCGCCTGGAGCGCAGCGGTGGCGGCGACCGCGTCGGCGTAGCGGTCCTCGGTCTCGGGGATCGGGATCCGCGCCGCGCGGATCTCGAAATGCACGTCGGGCAGACGGAAGGCGGCGGCGGCGTAGAGCGGCAGGCCGGTCGTGCGCGCGAGCAGGGCCGGGAAGACGTTCGAGCGGGCGGGGTGGCCGAAGAACGGCACCGCCGCGCCGCGGTCGTCGCGCAGGTCCGCCAGAAAGGCGGGATAGCCGCCGGTCTTGGCCGCCTTGAGGAGCGAGCGCGCCGTGACCGGGGTCTTGGGCAAGAGCCCGCCCGCGTAGAGAAACGCCCGCGTCTTCAGGGTCGCCGCGTCGACGTAGGGGTTGCTGATGCGCTGGTAGACGCCGGTGAAGGGAATCCCCATGGGCTTGCCCGCGGAGGCGATCAACTCCCAGTTGCCGAGGTGCAGGCTGCACACGACGAACGGGCCGCCGCGCGCGATCGCGTCGATCTCGGCCAGCGAGGCGAAGCTCACGCGCCCGTCGGCCACGATGCGGTCGAGGTGGAACGACTCGGCGAAGGTGCGGCCGAGGTTCTCCCACATGGCGAGGGAGAGCCGCCGGCGCTCGGCCTCGCTCATCTCCGGATAGGCGAGGGCGAGGTTGTGCATCACCCGCTCCTGCCGGTAGAGGCGCGGCGCGATCGTACGCCAGATGCGGCCCGACGCCCTCGAGGCGACTTCGACCGGAAGCGCCCGCGCGACGCCTTTGACGACGCGGTAGCCGGCATATTCCAGCCGATGGCGCAGGTCCTTCGAGTCGATCATGTCGGGAGTCGGTTTGGCCCTCGGCGCCCCGGGCCGAAGCGGCCTGATGGCGCAGAGCTCCGCGCGCTGTCAAGCGGCGCGCCCGCGACAAAAAAGCCGTTCACCCCGCGTCTCCGGTCATGTAGCTTCCGCCGACGATTTCGGGCGCGAGTCCCGTGGGAGGCGCATGTGAGCGAGCAGAACAAGTACATGATGGGCGAGGACCGGATTCCGAAGTCCTGGTACAACATCACGGCCGACCTGCCGGCCCCGCCGCCGCCGGTGCTGCATCCGGGCCACGGCGGCCCGATCGGGCCGGACGACCTGGCGCCGCTGTTCCCGATGGCGCTGATCGGCCAGGAGGTCTCGACCGAGCGCCATATCGAGATCCCGCAGCCGGTGCGCGACATCTACAAGATGTGGCGTCCGACCCCGCTCTACCGCGCCCACGGCCTCGAGAAGGCGCTCGGAACGACGGCGCGCATCTTCTACAAATACGAGGGCGTCAGCCCGGCCGGCAGCCACAAGCCCAACACCGCGGTCGCCCAGGCCTTCTACAACAAGCAGGAAGGGGTGACCAAGCTCTCGACCGAGACGGGCGCCGGGCAGTGGGGCTCCTCGCTCGCCTTTGCGGGCGGCCTGTTCGGCCTCGAGGTCAAGATCTACATGGTCAAGGTCTCCTACCAGCAGAAGCCCTACCGGCGGGCGCTGATGGAGACCTATGGCGCGAAGTGCATCGCGAGCCCGAGCACGGAGACCGACTCCGGCCGGGCGATCCTCGCCGCGCATCCGGATTCGCCCGGCAGCCTCGGCATCGCCATCTCCGAGGCGGTCGAGGTCGCGGCCAAGAACCCCGACACCAAATACGCGCTGGGCTCGGTGCTGAACCACGTGCTTCTGCACCAGACGGTCGTCGGCATCGAGGCGATCGAGCAGATGGAGATGGCGGACGCCTATCCGGACGTAGTGATCGGCTGCGCCGGCGGCGGCTCGAACTTCGCCGGCATCGCCTTCCCGTTCATCGGCAAGAAGCTGCGCGACGGCAAGGACGTGCGCGTGCTCGCCGTCGAACCGGCGGCCTGTCCGTCGCTGACCCGCGGCGTCTACGCCTTCGACTTCGGCGACACCGGCCATCTGACCCCGCTGGTCAAGATGCACACGCTAGGCTCCGAGTTCATCCCGCCCGGCTTCCACGCCGGCGGACTGCGCTATCACGGGATGTCGCCGCTGGTCAGCCACTGCAAGGAACTCGGCCTGATCGAAGCCCGCGCCTACCACCAGAACCCGTGCTTCGAGGCGGGCGTGCTGTTCGCCCGCACCGAGGGGATCGTGCCGGCGCCGGAGTCGAACCATGCGGTGCGCGCCGCGATCGACGAGGCGCTGAAGGCGAAGCAGGAGGGCAAGGCGACCAACATCCTGTTCTGCCTCTCGGGTCACGGCCATTTCGACATGCAGGCCTACACCGACTATTTCGCCGGCAAGCTCGTCGACCAGGACTACGACCCGAAGGAGCTGGAAGCCTCGCTCGCCCACCTGCCCAAGGTGGCGGCGGAATAGCCTGAGCGCGGGCCGCGGACGGAAGCGTGGCGACGCCGGTCGCCGAGGTCGCGCTCGCGCTTTGGGGCGTCCAGAGTCTGGTCGCGACCTTTGCGGTCGCGGCCTACCGCTGGGGATTGCCGCGGCCGGAGATCCCCGGCGTCGAGCCGCGGGTCGCGGTGATCCTGCCGGTCAAGGGGGCCGCCGCCCTCGTCGAGCTGCTGCCGCGGCTGCGCGCGCAGCGCTACGGCTTCTATCGCATCGTGGCGGCGGTCGAGAGCGAGGACGATCCGGCCTACGCCCGGCTCGCCGCGGCCGTCGACGAGCCGGGCGCGCCGCTCGAAGTGGTGGTCGCGGGCCTCGCCGAGGGCGCCGGGCAGAAGGTCTGCAACCTGCTCGCGGCGCTCGAGCGCCTGACGCCCGAGGACGAGGTGGTCGCCTTCCTCGACGCCGACACCCTGCCGACGCCGCTGTGGCTACCGCGCCTGGTCGCGGTGCTGGTCAATTCGGGCCGCCCGGTCGCGACCGGCTACCGTTGGATGACGCCCGCCGACGACCGCTGGAGCAGCGCCTGCCTCGCCGCCGCGGACAACTCCATCGCCGCCCTGCCGCGCGGCGCGTTGCCGCTGACCATCGTCTGGGGCGGCTCGGTCGCGATGCGGCGCGCGACGCTCGAAACGATCCGGCTCGCCGACTATTGGCGCGGCGCGCTCAGCGACGATTCCCAGATGGCCGAGGCGCTGCGCGCCGCCGGCCTGCTCGCGCACGCGCCGCGCCAGGCGCTCCTGCTCTCGCCCGTCTCGTGCGACTGGCGGGGCTTTCTCGCTTTCGGCGTCCGCCAGTACCGGCTGGTGTTTCTTCATCGGCCCTCGGCCTGGGCGATCGCGCTCGCCTGCCTGTGGGCGCCGCTCCTCTGTCTTGCGCTGGCGGCGCCTGCGCTGTTGGCCGGATCGATCGTGGCCTGGGCCGCGATTGCCGTCCTCGTCGCGCTCGGCGAGATCCGCGCGCGCCTGCGCCACGGCATCGAGCGCGCGCTCTGGCCCGAGCTCGACGGTCCCCGCGAGCGCCGGCGCTGGCGGGTCGAGCGCGTGATGCGTCCGGTCTGGCGGGTCCTGCACGCGCTCGCGGCGGCGGGCGCGCCGCTGTCGCGCGAGATCGACTGGGCGGGCGTGCGCTATCGCGTCCTCGCCCCGCAGCGGATCGAGATCGCGAGCCGGCGTTAGGCCTTCGGCGTCCGCGCCAGCATCACCAGCGCGCCGCCTTCGTCCGTCAGCGCGGCGGGAGGACCGAAGGCGAAATTGGCCAGGCTGCCGAGCGCGAAGCCGGCGAGCGCGGCGGCGTGCCATGCGGCCGCGCCGCGATAGTGGACGTCGTCGCAGGCGAACGGCGAGCAGCGCGCGATCCAGTAGATCAGGGAATCGCTTCGTCCCCACGGCGCGCGCGCCACGCGCTCGACCGTCGCCCCGGCGCTCGCCGCGAGTTCGGCCAGCGCCGCCTCGGTCCACCAGGTCAGGTGATGCGGCGGAGCGCTGATCAGGAAATTCGGGATGCGGGTCAGCGCGGACGGGACATGAGGAGCGCCGATGCACAGCAGGCCGCCGGGCTTGGCCGCCCGAACCATCCCGGCGAACAGCGCTTTCGGGTCGGCAACGTGCTCGATCACCTCGAAGCTGCAGACGGCGTCGTAGGGCGCGGCTCCCGCCGCGAGATGCGCCTCGAGCGTCTCGGGGCGGAGCCGGTCGGAAACCAGACTGCGCGCGAGATGCGGGTCGAGGCCGACATAGTCGGCGTGCGGAATGGCGTTGCGGAACGCGCCCGATCCGCAGCCGACGTCGAGCACGCGCGCGCCGGGCGCGATCGCCGCCGCCGCGATGGCGAATTCTTCGCGCATCGTCTGCTTCGGAGACCGGCCGTGCCGGTCCTGCCAAGCGGACAGGGCGCCGTAGAAGACGCCGTCGCCTTCGCACGGCGGATCGAAGAAATAGAGCCCGCTCGGCGATTCCCACAGGCCGAACGTCTCGACGCCGGCGAACGACGTCCGGACGTCGGCGCGGAATTCGATGCGCCAGAGGTCGGTCAGCAGGCGCGCCGACACCCATTGCACGAAGCGCTTCGCCGGACGGCCGGTGACCGGACAAAGCGGGGACATGAGTTCTTCCGGTTCAACCGGTCGCGAACGCCCACAGCGAGCGCCAGACGCACGGCGTCTTCGGGTTCTTGAACGAGCCGGGATCGAAATAGGCGATGTGGCCGGTCGATCCGTCGTCGAGCCAGCGGAAGCCGACTTCGACGCGGCCCGGCGTCAGCTTGACGAATTGTTCGACTGGTCCGATTTCGTCGCCGCCGGAGGATGGGGCGATCCGCCCGGTGACCCCGTCCTGGTAGCGATAGACCCGCCCGTCCTGGGTCGTGATGCGCACCGAGCGGGCGCTCTCGTCGAAGTCGATTGTGAGGGGGCCGAGCTTTCCGTCGCCCTTGTAGGCGCAGCTGCAGGTCAACGGCTCGGCGGCGGCAGGGACAGCCACGAGCGCGACCCATCCAAGAACGGCGAACGCAAGTCGATACATCAGGCCTCGGATACGATTTTTTAGGAGCCCGCCCAGCCGCCGAGAGGCTGAAATCACTTTCAGACACTTCGCCGAAAAGGGCAAGATTGAGATCGTTCCCGCGGGCGGCAAAAATCGATCGCGGGGTGCGGCCAAACGTCCGGGGCGGAGTCCGAAAAGCGCGGCGCGCGCCGACCGTCGCGCAGAAATGTCTGGGCGCCCCGGTTGCAACCCGCCTTCAACCTGATAAGGAGCCCGGCGCGCCGATCGGGCCGCTCCATTCCGAGGTTTGCATGTTCTCATTCAGCCGCCGGGCGGCGCTTGCGCTTCCTCTGCTGATCGCCGGCGCCGCCTTCGCCGCGTCCGCCGATACCGACAACACCATCGTGATGACGCTCAAGACCGGCAAGGTGGTCATCCGGCTCCGGCCCGACTGGGCGCCCAAGCACGTCGCCCAGATCGAGGCGCTGACCAAGCGCGGCTTCTACGACGGCATCGTGTTCCACCGCGTCATTCCGGGCTTCATGGCCCAGACCGGCGACCCGACCGGCACCGGCAGCGGCCGCTCGGACCTGCCCAACATCGACGCCGAGTTCAACGACACGCCGTTCAAGCGCGGAATCGTCGGCATGGCCCGGTCGGGCGACCCCAATTCGGCCAATTCTCAGTTCTTCATCGTCACCAAGGACTCGCGCTTCCTCGACGGCCAGTACACGGCCTTCGGCGAGGTCGTCTCCGGCATCGACGCGGTCGACAAGATCAAGTCCGGCACGCAGGCCAACAACGGCGCGGTGACCAACCCCGACAAGATCATCTCGTTGAAGATGGCCGGATCAAAGTAGGAGCATCGACAATGAGCGCAGGCAATACGCTGACCCTCGAGACGACCAAGGGTCCGGTCGTCATCGAAATGAATCCGGCGCTCGCGCCGGGCCACGTCGCCCACATCAAGAAGCTCGTGTCCGAAGGCTTCTACGACGGC
Organism: uncultured Roseiarcus sp.; assembly: GCA_945957375.1. Classification (GTDB taxonomy): domain Bacteria; phylum Pseudomonadota; class Alphaproteobacteria; order Rhizobiales; family Beijerinckiaceae; genus Roseiarcus. The sequence continues at coordinate 1,723 of CAMFKX010000047.1, read as the reverse complement.
ATCGTGTTCCATCGGGTGATCGAAGGCTTCATGGCCCAGACCGGCTGCCCGAACGGCACCGGGACCGGCGGTTCGAAGTATCCGAACCTCAAGGCCGAGTTCAACGCCGAGCCGCACGTGCGCGGCACCTGCTCGATGGCGCGCGCCTCGAGTCCGGACTCGGCCAATTCGCAGTTCTTCATCTGCTTCGGCGACGCCCGCTTCCTCGATCGTCAGTACACGGTGTGGGGCAAGGTGGTCTCCGGCATGGAGAACGTCGACAAGATCAAGCGCGGCGAGCCCGTGCGCGACCCCGACAAGATCATCAAGGCGACCCTGAGCTGAGGCGTTAGAGAACGAACCGCTTCAACCCCTGCCTGAGCAGGACGACGTTGAAGTTCACCAGAAGTCCGACGCGCAGTCCCGACAGCTTGAGATAGGTCAGGACCTGCGCGTCGTGGATCGGCGCGAGGGCGTCGATGGACTTGATCTCGACGATCGCCGAATGGTCGACAACGAGATCGAGCCTGTAACCGGCGTCGAGCTTCTCGCCCTCGTAGACGATGGGGAGGGCGACCTGGCTTTGGACATGGACGCCACGACGCGAAAGTTCATGAGCAAGACAATGCTCGTACGCGGATTCCAAAAGACCGGGCCCCAACAACTTGTGAACACGGATGGCAGCGTCCACCGTCGCGCGAGCGGCCGCTTCCGCTCGTCCTGGTATCGGCTCATGCATCCCTTCGTGCCCCTTCGTGCTCTTCGTGTCCTTCGTGGTGAATTTAGCGGAATAGAAAAGTTTTTTCACCACGAAGGACACGAAGGACACGAAGGGTCACAAAGGGCGTCCGACGATGCGCGTTGACGCCTTCGACTTCGAGCTTCCGCCGGAGCGCATCGCGCTCGAGCCTGCCTGTCCCCACGACAGCGCCCGCATGCTGGTCGTCGCCGCGGACGGGGCGCTCGCCGACGCCCGCGTCTCGGACCTGCCGACGCTCCTCCGCCGCGGCGACGCGCTCGTCGTCAACGACACCCGCGTCATCGCCGCCCGCCTCGACGGGATCCGCGTGCGCGGCGAGGCGGTCGCCCATATCGAGGCGACGCTGATCAAGCGGATCGACGAAAGCCGCTGGCGGGCGCTGGTCCGCCCGGCCAAGAAGCTCAAGGTCGGCGAACGCATCCGCTTCGGCGAGGCGAGCGAGAGCATGGCCTGCCTGCTCGCCGCGCTGAACGCCGAGGTCGAGGCGAAGGGCGAAGCCGGCGAGGTCACGCTGCGCTTCGAGTTCTTCGGCGCCGCGCTCGACGAGGCGATCGAACGGATCGGAGTCCCGCCGCTGCCGCCCTATATCGCCGCCCGGCGCGCCCCCGGCGACCGCGACCGCGCCGACTACCAGACCATGTTCGCCGCCCGCGAGGGCGCGGTCGCCGCCCCGACGGCGGGTCTACACTTCACCCCGAGCCTCGCTCAACGGCTCGCCGAAGCCGGCGTCGCGCTCCATCGGGTGACGCTGCACGTCGGGGCGGGGACATTTCTGCCGGTCAAGGCCGACGACACCGCCGACCACGTCATGCACAGCGAATGGGGCGCGATCGACGTCGCGACCGCCGACGCGCTTAACGCCGTGCGCGCCGCCGGCGGGCGGATCGTCGCGGTCGGCACCACCTCGGCGCGCATCCTCGAAAGCGCCGCGGCCGCGGACGGGCGGATCGCGCCCTTCGCCGGCGAGACGGCGATCTTCATCAC
>CAMFKX010000046.1 GCA_945957375.1 uncultured Roseiarcus sp. | reverse complement strand
TTGCCATTGAGGCCGATCGCCGTCGCCGCCGCGCTCGTCGTCGTCACGAGCAGGGCGCCGCTCGCCGTGATCGAGCCGGCTGAACCGGTTCCCGCGACATCCCCGGCGTAGAGCCCGTAGGCGCCGGCGCCGGAGGTCGTGATCGAAGCCGAGGTAAGGTTGATCTGGGAGCCTGCGCCGTCGGCGAACAGGCCGAAAGCGCCGAGGCCCGATGCTGGCGAAACGCCGCCGGCCGTCGTCACCAACGTCGTCGTCGCAGCGTCCGCGCTGACGACGGCGCCGCCCGCGGCGTAGAGCCCGACGGCCCCGGCCCCCTGGGTTGCAAAGCTGTCGCCTGCGCCGAGCGTCGCCTGCGAACCGGCCCCGGTCGCGAACAGGGCGTGGGCGTCCTGGCCGGACGTAGCGACCGCTGCGCCGGAAAGGCTGGTCGCGCCGCCCGCGGTCGTCACGACGCCGCTCGCGCCGACGCCGCTCGTCGTGACGCTGCCGCGCAGGATCGTGGTCGTCCCGCCGGTCCCGGTATAGACGCCGAAAGCGGCGTCGCCCTGGGTCGCGACGGCCGAGTCGGTGAGCTTGACGACGCCGCCCGCGTCGAAGTCGCCAAACGGCGTGTTGACCACGCCGTAGCCGGTATATCCGGAGAGCGCGTCGAACCCGCCCCGGGTCGAGATCGAGACCCCGGTCAGGTCGACCTCCGACCCTGTCCCGTGGACGGCGACGCCGCCGGAGCCGGCCCCGGTGGTCGCGATATTCGTCCCGGAGATCGTCGTCACGGCGCCGCCGACGTCGCCGACCGCGTAGGAGCCATTCCCCGACGTGGCGAGCGAGCCTCCCGAAATATTCGTGGCGCCGCCGTCGGCGCTGGAAACGGCGTTCGCCTCGAAGCCGCCGGTGGCGATCGTCGTGTTGACAATCGTCAGAGCGCCGCCGCCGACGTAGGCGCCCGAGGCGGAGGTTCCATTGTAGGCCCCGACGGCGTGGCGCCCGGCGCCGTATGGGTCCCCTTGCGTCGTGATCTGCACGTTGGTCAGCGCCATCGACGACCCGGCGCCGACGAGGGCGGCGCCGGGCGAGCCCGCTCCGGTCGAGGCGATGGTCGCGCCGTCGACAAAGACCTTCGTTCCGTCGCCCTGCCCGACGACGACGTCGGCGATGGCGCCGCTGGTCGCGTAGGCGCCGCGCTCGATCGTCGTCGTCCCGCCGTCCCTGGTGAGCACGGCGTGGGCCTGGAGGCCGCTGGTCGTGACCGTCGAATCGGTCAGCGTCGCGATCCCGCCGCCGGTGAAATAGCTGCCGCCGCCGTTGAGCACCCCGATCGCCGGCCCGCTGGCGGCGTCGACGCCGCCCTGCGTCGTCACGGTGACGTTCGAGGCCTTCAGCGACGATCCGGTCCCCTCGACGTAGAGCCCGACGGCCCCGGCGCCTGTCGTCGTGACCATCGTTCCGGTCATTGTCGTCGTGCTGCCGCCCTCGGCGTGCACCCCGATCGAGCCTGTTCCGAAAGTTTCGACCAACCCGCCAGTCAGAGTCGCATCGCCGCCGATCCACGTCACGAAGCCGGTCGCGGGCGCGCCGTGCGTCACGATCGCCGTATCTTTCACCGTCACGGCGCCGTTGGACACGAAAATCCCGTCAGCGAAGCTGCCGCTGATGGCGTCCTGGCCGCCCCAGGTGGTGATGGTCGTGTTCGAAATGCTGGCCGTCGCCTTGCCGCCCTGAACGGTGACGCCGGCCGATCCGGTTCCGTAGGCGGTCAGCGAGGCGTCGAAGAAGGCCGCAGTCGCTCCGGCCAGAACCGACAGGTCGGGAGCGTTGGCTCCCTGCGTGGTGACGTTCAGGTGGTGCGCCGTGATCGACGACGCGACCGAGCCGGACACGCCGGTCGCAACCAGGCCGACGCTTCCGTCTCTCGTCGTCGAGACCACGCCGGGCGTGCTCGACGTGGAGGTCAGCGTCACCGAGCCGCCCTTGTCCGCCTCGACCGCCTTGGCGGAGAGGCCGGATGTGGAGAACGAGATCGAATCGCCGCCGACCGGCGCGATGATCGCCGAGCCGACTCCGGACGCGCGCCCGGCGATCTTCCCCGTGTCCGTGGTGGCGAAGGCTCCGGAGACATTGCAGGTCACGCCGCCGGTGGCCAGAACGAAGGGCCCCGGCGTGTAGACGCACCCGTCGGCGCGCGCCTCGCCCGACGCCAAGACCAGCGTGGCAAGGCCAGCCGTCGTCAGAAGCGTCGCCCCGACGCTCCCGGTCCTGCCTGTGGCTACCGTCCGCATAGCGCCCCCGACGGAAATCCGCCGCTGCCGGACGGGTTTGCCGCCGCGAAGGCGGTGATCGAACACAGGGAGCCGGAGCACAGCCCGCCGATATTGACGGGGGTGGAGGACAAGCCCGCCTGGATCGCGCCGCCCGCGCCCCTTTTGACGAACGCCGTCTGCCCGCTCTGGTTGATGTCGACGCAGTCGCAGCCCCGTCCGCTGGCGCAAGCGCGGATCTGCTCCTCGAACGTGGCGCCGGGACGCCGGGGGCAGACGAGCGCCTGACCCTCGACCAGCGTCACGCGCGTTTGCGCGCTGCGCGAATCAATATCGAGCACGGTGCCGCGCACGCCGATCGAGGCGGTCGGCGTCTGGATCTCGTACGCTTTCTTGTCCATCGAGCCGGTGGTGAAGCGGAACACGCCCTTGGCCAGATTGACGGTCGCCTTCTGCGCATTGAACGCGCCCGAATAGACGAACTCGTCGAGCGTCACCCGCGAGGTCGGCCCGATCGCCAGATTGGTCGAATCGAGAAAGACCAACTTGGCCGTCGATTCGGCCCCGGTCCGAACAACTTCGTTACGGAACACCTCGTCGCCGGGCTTGAGCGGCGCGGCGGAGCCGGACAGTTCGCGCGAAACGCTGTTGTGCGCTTCAGCCGTCGAGCCGATGTTCTGCTGGGCTCTCGCCGCGCCTGCGCCCGCCGCGCAAGCGATCAGCGCCCAGAGCGCAAATGCACGTAAAGAGGAAATGTCCTCGTCCCCCTCTTCCTCAACGGCGCCTTCCCTGATTCGTCATACTTCGTTTATTGATTGCGGCGTCAAGCGGCTCAATTGCCGGATCTACCGGTTTATCTCCGGATGTTGCCAGCAAGGCACACGCCCGGCCGGGACCGCCGGCTCATCGGCGCAAGGAGGATCCGCCGCCGAGCTCACCGAACACGTCGGGCCTACGCGTAGACGTCGCGCCAGGCTTTCGCAGCCTTCAAGACGTCTCGCCACGCCTTTGCGTGCGCCGCGCCGTCGGCGTCGCTCTCCCGCGCGCAGTAGCCGATGACGACGCCGGCGGCATGCGCGAATTCGAGGTCGCGGGCCGGGCCGAGCGTCCGGACGAGACGGAGCCCGATCGCAGCGTCGTTGAGTTCGCCGAGCGCGTCCTGCAACCGCGATGCTTTCGCCACGAAGCGGTCGGCGGACTCCTTGTCGAAGATCCCGGCGAAGAATTCGGTCGCGTAGCGCAGGTGCTTGACCGCGATTCGTAGCTTGTGGCGCTTGTCCGGCGCCAGCTTGCGGAAGCCGCGCCCGCGTCTGCGCGCCTTTCGGTCGAGCCGATCCAGGGTCCGGGCGGCGAAAGCGGCGGCAGGCTCATCGAGCGCGCGCAACGTAATGTCGCCGCCGCTCTCGCGCCAGCCGCGCGCAGCGACGAAGCGCTCGAGCTTCAGCGCAAATCGGGCGATCGCTCCTTCGTCGACGAGCCGCCCGGCGGCGACGTGGCCGGCGGCGGACTTCGCCTCGACGGCGGACGCGAGCGCTTCGAAGCCGGGCTCCTGCGCGAAGCGGGCGAGCGGTCCCTCGCGCAGGCGTTTGACCAACACGTCCCAGTCTCGCGCCTCGCCGAGCACGCCGCCGATGCGCTTGGCCTCGACGCGCAGCCCGTTCAACTCGGTCGTCGGAAACGCCTCGCCGAACAGGTCCATCGCGGATCGAAGCCGGCGCGCGCCGACGCGCATCTGATGCACCGCCTCGACCTTGTCGCCGCCTTCCAGCGCCGGCAGGTTGGCGAGCATGTGAGCCAGGCCGTTGCGCAGTACGATTGCGATCGCGCCGTCGAGCGGGGTCGCGGGCCGCAGCTTCGGGTCCACCGCGTGAACAGGCTCGGACGGGGCGGCGCCCAGAGCGCGAGCACGCTCAGCCTTGCTTTGAAGGCCGAGGCGCGCCGGGAAGGCGTCGAGGAGGCCGAGCCCGAGGTCGAACAGGGCGGGCGGCGGGCCGGACTTGAGCTCGAGTTCGATCTCCGCGGTCGGGGCGCTCTGCTCCCCGGCGAACAGGCGACCCTCATCGAAGGCCACCTCGATCCGGGATCCGTCGAGATCGACGGTTCGCGTGGCTCGACGAATCTCCGAGCCGAACTTGGGGCGAAGCGGCTTGTCGCCGGTCACGTCCGTGACTTCGCGCGCGATCGCCTTGTCGAAACGGGACAGGTCCGGGACGCCGGACGCGAGGGCGACCTCGGTCTCGCGTCGATCGAAGGCGCCGCCGCCCGAGGCCTCCCGCTTCAGGCCCATCACCCAACCGTCATCCGATCGCCGGACGCGAAGCGCGATGCGGGCGCCGGCGAGATCGTCGTCGTCGGTGTCGAAATAGACCGTCCGCAGCGTCCGCCATGCGTCGGCGCCGTCACGTCCTCGGAGAAGCGGCGCGGAAAGAGCCGCCCTCAATGTCTCCGGTTCGACCAGGAACTTGAGTTCGCGTTCGACCTCTTCGTCGGGGCCGTCGTACTCCCGTCGCGAATCGGCCTCCGGCATCCTCGCCCGCCTTTCGCCGGCGGGCCGCAGGATCCGCCGGACCGCGTTGTCCTACCAGCCTCCCATGACCTTCGCTTGACGCAAATCAATGCAAGGCGGCGGGCTCGGCTCGGGCGATTGCGTCGACGACATGCTCCTCGATCGCCCGCACCGGCTGGCCGGTCAGATCTTTGTTGATCTCGATCACGACCTTGGCCCTGACATCGGGCGCGAGTCTGGCTCGCAGCTCGGCCAGCGTCCGCGGCGGGGCGATGATCGCGAGCGCCGGCGGGAGGCGTTCGCGCGTGAGCCCCTCGAGAACCCTCGCGACGCGTTCGGCAAACCGCCGCTCCTCGATTTCGTGCCAATCCGTGGGCTCAAGAGCGCTGCGCCTGACGCTCCCGGCGGCGGCGAAGCTTCGTCCCGGGCGGTCAGTCCCCTGGTCGCGGGTCGCCGGATTGTCGTCCATGAACACCTGTTCGGTGACGAGATTGACGAACTTCTCGTCGCCGGCGTTGCGAAGGAACAGCGCCTTGCGCCCGTCGCCGACGAAGACGAACGAGCCGTGTGGGATGATCGATCGCCGCATGGGTTTCTCCTGCGCTGCATGGCCGCGCCACGTCGCAAGCGACGTCGGCGCGACGCCTGAAGGAATGAACGTGCTCTTGCCGTCTGGCCGCGCGACGCGCCTATGCCCGGTCGGAGCCGGCGTGCGCCTTGACGTCGCCGCGCATCTCCCGCTCCGCCTCTTCGATCTGGCGTCTCGCCGCATCGAACGCCTGCCGGATCGCGACCAACGCATGCTCGTGTTCGGGCGTATCGCCTCGGCGCCGGCCGACGATGACATCCTTGTGCTGGGGCAAGGCGATGCGCAGCTCAACCTCGAACGGGTCGCCGTTGCGGCGTCCATGTTCCGGACCGGTCACGACCACGCGACAACTCGTGATGTCGCGCCCCACCTTCTCGAGCCGACGCAACTGGGCGGCGATTTCGGACCGCATGGCGTCCGACGGCTGAAAATGCCGGTAGGCGACTTCGACTGACGACTGCATGACGACTCTCCGCGGGGTTGGACCGGCGCCAGTGGCGGCGTCTCCCGAAGGAGAGGAAAGCCTACATCGTTTGCGGCCGGCCTGTTTGCGAAGGATCAAACGCCGGCGGCTCTGCGCGGGACGCTCTGGCGCCGGCGCGGTCGAGGCCCTACATCTGCCGAAGCCGACACGAGGAGGACGCCGATGAGCGACGCATCCGCGCTGTGGGATCTGTTCCGCGAGACGGCCGACTCCTCCGTCGCCGAGGCTCTGCGGACGTCGGTCGCATCCGCCCAGGACCGCGACCTCAATCGCATCAATCCGCTGACCTTCGCGGCCCGCCACGGGCTCGACGAAGACGCGACGGTCGGAGCGCTCGTCCATGCCGCGCGGCTTGGTCTGTGCGACATGGCCTGGAACGTGCTTTGCCCGGGCTGCGGCGGCGTGCTTGAGACCGCGGGCGCGCTGAAGACGCTCAACCGCCACGAATACTTCTGCTCGCTGTGCGCCTCCGGCTATGAGCCGACGCTCGACCAGATGATCGAGGTCACCTTTACCGTCAATCCGCGCATCCGCCGGCTCGCCGCGCACGATCCGGACTCGCTGCCCTTGCCGGAATACATGCGGCAGATATTCTGGAGCTCCGGCGCGGATCTGCCAGACGACCTCGAGAGCGCGGTCGCCCGGGTCACGCTCGACCAGATGGAGCTCGATCCCGGCGAGCGGGCCTCGATGTCGCTGACGCTGCCGAAGGGCTTCTACATCGCCTTCGATCCGGTCACGCACGCCTCGATGTTTCTTGACGTCTCCGGAGAGGAGACCGGGGAGCGCCGGACGCTGTCGCTCGTCTTCGCCGAGCAGCACGCCCATAGCGGCACCGTGAAGCTGGCGCCGGGCCCGGTCCGTATGACCTTCGAAAACAAGGCGGGACGCCGCACCCTGCCCGCGCTCTGGGTCCACGGCGCGGAGCTCGACGCGCTCTCGGAGGCGCGGAAGCCGTTCCTGACCGCGACCCGCCTCCTCAGCAACCAGACCTTCCGCGACCTCTATCGCAGCGGCACGTTCGATCCCGAACAGCGCTTCAAGATCACCAGCCTTACGATCCTGTTCACCGACCTCCGGGGTTCGACGGCGCTCTATGACCGGGTCGGCGATCTCGCCGCCTTCGATCTGGTTCGCAGTCATTTCGGCGAGTTGATCGGAGCGGTGACCGCCGAAGGCGGCGCGGTCGTCAAGACCATCGGCGACGCGGTGATGGCGACCTTCCCAACCGCCGATCGGGCGCTGTGCGCCGCGATGCGGATGCGCGAGGCGATGCGCGGGATCAACGCGGCCCGCGGCAGCGACGATCTTGCGCTCAACATCGGCCTGCACGAAGGTCCGTGCCTCGCGGTGATGCTCGATGAGCGCCAGGACTATTTCGGGCAGACCGTCAACATCGCCGCGCGCGTGCAGGATCTCGCCGAGCCCACAGCGGTGCTGGCGACGAAGCCGGTGATGGAGAGCGCAGTCGTGGGGCGCCTGGTCGACGAGCGCGGTTGGCGCACGACCTCCCGGCTTCTCAATCTCCGCGGAGTCGGCGCGGCTTTCCTGATCTACGAAGTGCGGGAGGGGCGGGACGCGGCATAGCGGACGCCGCACGCGAACCTCTAATTTGTGTTCGGCTCCCGCTCAGCGCAGATTGACGGCGGCGGGGAGCTTGCTGCGGCGGTTTCCGCGTCCGTTGTCAGGGTGGCATTTGGATCGCATCGTTGCTGAAAAATCGGACTTCGTGGGCGAGCCCGTCGCCATGGCTCTTCTATGGCGCGGCGCTCGCCGTCGCGTTGGTCTTCGCAGTCACCTCGACGTACGTCGTCTGGCAGGATCGTGCGGCGGACTACGCCGTCGGCGCGCGGACGGCGGCCAATACCGCGAGACTCCTCGCCGACGACGTCGGGAAGGAATTCGATCAGGTCGACGCGCTGCTGAAGTCGATCGCGCAGGAATATGCCTCCGGCGTCCAACGGGGGCCGGAGGAACGCGCGCGTCTAGCCCAGTATATCAAGGCGGAGATCGCCAACTGCCCGATCGTCGCGCGCTTCGTCATCATCGACGCGGAAGGCCGGGAGATCTCGGCGAGCGGCTTGCGGGCGAACGAGCTCGCGGCCCTGAGTTTCGCCGACACCGCCTATTTCCAGCGCGCCGCCAAGGGCGAGCGGGCGTTGATGTTCGAGGGGCCGGTCGTTTCGAAGTTTTCCGACCAGCGGGTGATTGTCCTGGCGAGACCGATCCGCGGGCCAGACGACGCGTTCCTGGGCGTGGTCACGGCGGGCATCCCGGTGGAGAACTTCACCAGGCTGTTCTCGTCGCTCGACCATGTCGATCGAGGCGTCGTCGCGCTTCGCAGTGACGTCGGTCTCCTCGTCGCCCGCTACGCCAAGGAGCCGGGCGCAGGCGCTGAGGTCGGCGCAAAGTCCCCGTCCGAGACCGCCAGCGACCTTCCCGAGGGCGACAACGTGGTCCTGAGCTCGGCGTCATCGGGCGACGGCGTCCCGCGGCTTTATGTCTACCAGAGGCTTGCGCGCGCGCCCTTTGTCATCATCGTCGGCCACCCGAATTCGGATCTCGATCGCACATGGCGGAGGCTGGCGACGATCCTCGGACTTCTGACTCTGGCCGTCACAGCGGGCTCCATCTGGATCGCGCGCCGACAGCAAAGGTCGTCGGGCGCGCTGAGCGAAAGCAACCGTCTGCTCGAAGCCAATAACCGCGCGCTGACCGCGAGCGAACAGAAGTTTCGCGACGGGATGGCGGCGGCGCCGATTCCGATGTCCCTGTTCACGACAGACGGAAGCATCCTCGAGGTCAACGACGCCGCCTGCGAACTGCTCGGCTATACGCGCGACGAACTGATCGCCAGGAAGGTGGCCGACGTCCTCGCGCCGGGAGAAGCACGGCGCGACGCCGACGCCATTCGCCGGCTTATCCGCGGCGAGCTGAAGACCTACCGGGTCGTCCGCCGCTATCGTCGCAAGGACGGAGCGAGCATACCGGTGCAGATGGACACGTCGGCGGCCAGAACCGCCTCCGGAGAGGTCCAGTACTTCATCGCGCAGGGGCAGGATATCTCGGCGCGCCTCGCTTACGAAAAACGGCTGAAGGCGCTGCTCGACACGGCGGTCGACGGCGTCTGCATCCACGATCTCGACGGCCGCGTGGTCGAGTTCAGTCAGTCCTTCGCGGATATGCACGGCTACCGCGCCGATGAGATCCGCGCATTGAATATCGCTGACATCAACGCCAGATATCCCACGGACAAACTGAAGGTGATCTTCCAAAGGGTCGTGCAGAGCCCGCAGGCGATCCTCTACGATACGACGCACCGTCGCAAGGACGGCTCGGTCTTTGACGTCGAGGTCAATTGCAAGGCCGTGACGCTGGACGGCGGAACTTATATTTACACGGCCTCGCGCGACGTGACCGCGCGCAAGGCTGCCGAACGGGAAGTCGCAGCCAAGACCCGCGCCCTGGTCGCGAGCGAGCAGAAGTTCATCGACGCGATGGCCTGCGCGCCCAATCCCATCGTCATATTCGATCCAACCGGACGCGTCATCGAAGTTAACCCCGCAGGGTGCGAGGCGCTCGGCTATACCCGCGAAGAACTGCTCGAACGCGATATCTTTGCAAACGTCGCGCCGGGCGAGTCGTCTCCCGACCTGGACGGCTTGCGCAAGCTGGTCACCGGCGATTCGAAGGCCTATCGCACGGTCCGGCGTTACAAGCACAAAGACGGGCGGGCGATCCCCTTTCAGGTGGACACGTCGGTCGCCCGAAACGACGCAGGAGTGGTTCAGTACTTCATTTCGCAGGGACAGGACGTCTCGGCGCGTCTCGCCTACGAAGCGCGTCTCAAGACGCTCCTCGACACGGCCGTCGACGGCGTGTGCGTCTACGATCTCGACGGCCGCGTGGTCGAGTTCAGCCAGTCCTTCGCGGACATGCTCGGTTACCAGCGAGACGAGGTCACGGCGCTGAACGTCTTCGACCTCGGCGCGGACATGAGCCGGGGCGAGATCCGGAGTGTGACGCAAAAACTGGCGCAGGTCGGCGGGCCGAGGACGTTCGAGGCGCTGATCCGCAGAAAGGACGGCTCGGCGCTCGATGTCGAATTGAACGCCAAGGCGATCGATCTGGACGGAAAGACGCTCGTTCACGCCTCCCTGCGCGACGTCAGCGAGCGCGTGCGGATGCGCCGCGCCCTTGACGAGGAGCGGAATCGGCTGCGCGATTTCGCCAGCGCGACGTCGGACTGGTACTGGGAAGTCGACCGCGACATGAAGTTCACCTACGTCTCCGATTCTTTCCCGTCGCTCACGGGACGGGCGGCGAAGGACTTCGTCGGCATGTCGTTGGCGGATTATTTCGCCCACGACGACCTGAACACAGCCGAGCACAAGGCCGCCGGCGACGCGCTCTTCCGGGCTCGGCTGCCCTTTCGGGACTTCGAGTGGGCGTACCGGGACGAATGGGGCGAGCTTCAATGGTTCGCCGCCAGCGCGGTGCCGAAGTTCGACGACGCCGGCGAGTTCGCCGGGTGGCGCGGCGTCTCCGCGATCGTCACCTCCCGCAAGCGCGCGAAACTGGCGCTCGGGCAGGCCAAGGCCCAGGCGGAAGCGGCCACCGCCGAGGCCGAGGCTGCGAACCGCGCGAAGTCGGAATTCCTCGCCAACATGAGCCATGAGATCCGAACGCCGCTCAACGCCATCCTGGGGACGACACAGCTCCTCGTCCGCAGTCGGCTCGACCCCGAGCAGACGGGCCTCGTCCGGATGCTCGAGTCGGCGGGCGAGTCGCTTCTGGTGCTGCTGACCGACATCCTCGACCTCTCCAAGATCGAGGCCGGACAACTCGACCTGGACGAGGCGCCGTTCGCCCTCGCGCCGGTGCTGTACGGCGTCGAGGACACGTTCGCCGGCAGCGCGCGCGGCAAGGGCCTGAAGCTCGAAGTCGCGCCTTTGCCCCGAGATCTGCCGGCGCTCGTCGGCGACTCGGCGCGTCTGCGCCAGGTGCTGATCAATCTCGTCGGCAACGCGATCAAGTTCACCGATGCGGGCGGGGTGACGGTTGCGGTCGAGACGATCGACCGCCGCGCCGGCGCCGTTCGCCTTCGCTTCGCCGTGCGCGACACCGGCATCGGCATCGCGCCGAAGCAGGTCGCCAAGATCTTTCAGCCCTTCGTCCAGGCGGATCGCACCACCTATCAGCGTTTCGGCGGCACCGGACTGGGGCTCGCCATCAGCAAGCGTCTCGTCGACCTGATGGGCGGGGAGATCGGGGTCGAGAGCACGCCGGGCGTGGGCAGCGTGTTCTGGTTCGCCGTCGATTTCCGGACTGCGGCGCCGACCGAGACGGCCGAGCCGGCGTCGCCCGACCGAGTGGGCGGGAACCGGCTCTCCGGGCTCAGGCTCCTCGTCGTCGACGACACCGAAACCAACCGCGAGGTGGCGATGCGCCTCTTGACGCTCGAGGGCGCGGTCTGCGAGGCGGCGGAAGACGGCAGCGCGGCGATCGCCCGTCTTCGACGCGGTCCGGGCGACTTCGACGGCGTCCTGATGGACATCCAGATGCCCGAGATGGACGGGCTGCAAGCGACGCGGATTCTTCGCCGGGATCTCGGTCTGGTCGACCTGCCAGTGATCGCTCTGACCGCGGGCGCGATGCCGAGTCAGCGCCAGGAGGCGCTGGAGGCCGGCATGAACGGTTTCGTCGGAAAGCCGTTCCGGCTGCGGGAACTGGTCGCGGCGCTGGCGCCGCTGATTCGTGTCCGCTGAGGACGGCGGCGGCCCCAAACGCGGACGGCCGGCCGCTGCGCGCGGCCGGCCGTCCAGTTCTTCGGCGCGGTGCGAGCGCGCTCAGCTCTTCGGAGTGAGCGACTCGGCGGCCTTCTTCGCCGCTTCCTGGCCAATCGACGCCAGCTCCTTGGCCTGATCCGCGACCGCGGTGGCGCGCTCGCGCAGATGGGTGCTGAGGAGTTCGACGAAGTCGGACGGCGAACGCGGCTGCATCATCTTCTGGGCGAACTGCATGTTGGCCGTCGCGTTCTCCTGGACGAGGTGCAGGAGCTTGGCCTGGTAGTCCTGCAGCGCCTTGAACGAGCCGGCGAAAGCGCCGCCGTAGACGCTGGCGGCGTTGGCGAACTGCGTCGCCACCTGCTCGCCGAGCTTAGCGGCGGGATTGTCGTTGTCAGCCATGGTGTCCTCCAGTTTCGAATCGCGTTTCCCTTACCGCTCGACGCCGAGCGCCACGCCCATGCCGCCGCCGACGCACAGCGTCGCGACGCCCTTCTTGGCGTCGCGCTTCTGCATTTCGCTCAAAAGCGTGGTCAGAATGCGGGCGCCAGACGCGCCGATCGGGTGGCCGAGCGCGATCGCGCCGCCGTTAACGTTGACCTTCGACGTATCCCAGCCGAGTTCCTTGTTGACCGCGCAGGCCTGAGCGGCGAAGGCCTCGTTGGCCTCGATCAGATCGAGGTCGCCGACCTTCCAGCCAACGCGGTCGAGCAGCTTGCGCACCGCCGGGATCGGCCCGGTGCCCATGATCGCCGGATCGACGCCGGCCGTGGCGAAGCCGGCGATCCGGGCGAGCGGCTTCAGACCGCGCTTCTTGGCTTCCTCGGCGCTCATCAGGATGAGGGCGGCCGCGCCGTCGTTGATGCCGGAGGCGTTGCCGGCCGTGACCGTGCCTTCCTTATTAAAGGCGGGACGCAGTTTCTTCAGGCCGTCGAGCGTCGCGTCGTGGCGGATGAATTCGTCCTCGGAGACGACGACGTCGCCCTTGCGGGTCTTGATCGTTACCGGGACGATCTCGTCCTTGAACTTGCCGGCCTTCTGGGCGGCGGAGGCCTTCTGCTGCGAGGCGAAGGCGAACTCGTCCTGCTGGTCGCGAGTGATCTGGAATTTCTGAGCCACGTTCTCGGCGGTGACGCCCATGTGATAGCCGTGGAAGGCGTCGAACAGACCGTCGCGCAGCAGGGTGTCGAGGAAGTCGAGCTGACCCATCTTGACGCCGCCGCGCAGATAGGCCGCGTGCTGCGCGTTGGACATGCTCTCCATGCCGCCGGCGGCGATGATCTTGCTCTCGCCGGACTTGATCTGCTGGGCGCCGAGCGCCACCGAGCGCAGGCCGGAGCCGCACAGCTGGTTGATGCCGAAGGCGGTCTTGTCGTCAGGGACGCCGGCGCCGCGCGCGGCCTGGCGAGCCGGATTCTGACCTTCGCCGGTGGCGAGAATCTGGCCGAGAATCACCTCGTCCACGTCGCCGGGCTGAATGCCGGCGCGCTCGAACGCCGCCTTGAGCGCCACGATGGCCATGTCGTGGGCCGACAGCGCGCTCAACGCGCCGGAAAAGTTGCCGACCGGCGTGCGGGCCGCGGAAACAATGACGATATCATTCATGGTAGTTTTCTCTCCCTTTGATGGGACGCCCCGTCACGCCATGTGAGTTGTGGAGGCCGCCGTCGACTTAAATGGTGTCGCCGGCCATGTCCGAGTAGGCGCCGCCGACCACAAACGCTACCACGCGGCCGACCTCGGCGATATCCACCAAACGGCGGGCGGGCGCCCGCTCCCGCCCCTGCTCCACGAGTTCGTCGAAGGGGGAAGCGTCGCTCGCGGCGCGGCGGAGCTCGAGCGGTTCCTTTGCGCCCTTCGGCGTCTCGCCGATGGCGGCGTTGCGGACCTTCGTCGATGCGGTCATGGCGAGGCTCCCGCCCATTCGACCGGGTGACTATCGCCCGAAGACGACGGATCCGTGAACCCGGAACGACCCGTGGCGGAAGCGCTTATTCCGCTGCGATCTTGTATTTACGCAGGCGATAGGCGAGGGTCGGCCTGCTGATGCTCAACAGGCGGGCCGCGAGCGAGAGATTGCCGTCGGCCTCATCGAGCGCGAGGCGCAGCATGCGCGCCTCGGTGTCGGCGAGCGCCGGAAGCGCGTTGGGCGCGGGTCCCTCCTCCTCACCAAGCGTGTCGTCGGCGCGAAGCGCGCCGTTTTTCTGAACGATGAACGTGGCGACGGTGACCTCTTCGCCGGCGGTGAAGAGATGGCAGACGTCGAGCGCCCCGCCTTCGTCGGCGAGAATGACCGCGCGTTCGATCATGTTCTCCATCTCGCGCACATTGCCCGGCCAGCGATAGGCGATCAGCGTGTCCACCGCCCGCTCGCGGAAGCCGGTGATCGACTTGCCGTGCTTCTTGCAGGCGCGTTGCAGGAACCAATTCATCAACAGCGGGATGTCGTCGCGCCGGTCGCGCAAGGGCGGGACGCGAATCGGAAAGACGTTGAGCCGGTAGTAGAGGTCCTCGCGGAACGTGCCGTCGCGTACCGCGTCGCGCAAGTTGACGTTGGTCGCGGCGATGACGCGCACGTCGACCTTGCGCACGCGGGTGTCGCCGACGCGCTCGATCTCGCCCTCCTGCAGCGCGCGCAGGAGCTTGCCCTGGGCGGTGAAGCTCAGGGTGCCGATCTCGTCGAGGAACAGGGTGCCGCCGTGGGCGCGCTCGAACCGGCCGGGGCGCGACGCCGTGGCGCCGGTGTACCCGCCCTTTTCGACGCCGAACAACTCGGATTCGGCCAATTGCTCGGGAATCGCGGCGCAATTGACGGCGATGAAGGGCTTGTCGGCCCGCTTCGACAGGCGGTGGAGGTTGTGGGAGAAGATCTCCTTGCCGACCCCGCTTTCGCCGAGGAAGATCACGGTCGCATCGGTCGGAGCGACTTTCTTCACCATGTGGCAGATGGTGTTGAAGCCGGTCGAAATCCCGACCATGCCGAAGGAATTCTCCTTGCCGCCGGCGGGACGCGCGGCGAGGCGGGCGGTGGCGTTGGACGGAGCGGCGGTCCACTTGACGAAGTCGCCGATCTGAAGGAACCGCAGGTCGTCTCGCGCATCCTGACCCCAGTCCTCGACCGGGCGACCGACGACCCGGCAACGATCGTGGCCCATGCCGCGGCACTCGATCTCGCGCCACAGGATCGGGCGGCCCATGAAGGTCGACGTGTAGCCGCAGGCGTAGCCCACCAGCATCCAGCAGGTCGGTTCGTCGCCGACCCCGTAGCTCGCGGTATGGGCCTCGGCCTCGGCGCAGTCGATCAACGCGAAATCGCCGAAATATCGTCCGCCCTCGACGTCGATGTCGAGCGCCAGCGGCTCGCAATGGACGATGCCTTCGAGCGCGACGAGTTGCGGCCCGGCGAGGAAGTGATCCATCGCGCCCGCCGAGGAACGCAGCTTCTTGGCCATCTCGGCGTCGCGCGCGCCGGCCTGATAACCGATCCGGGTGACCAGTCCGCGCGCCGTCTCCTTGCCGAGGCTCTCGATCAACTCCTGGCGCAAGGCGCCGAGCGAGCTTACGTGCATCAGCATCATGCGCTGGTCGTCGAGCCAGATGCGGCCCTGGCTCGGCGCGAACCGCAGGCGTTTGGCCAGATCGTGGATCGCCGGCACGCTAATGCCGCACGGAACGCCTCGATCGGGAGTCCGCAAGCCCGCCTTCGACGCGGCCGGTCGCGTCCGGTGGACGTGAACGTTCATTCCTGCCTCCCATCGACGCTTCTGTCGGCGTGCGAATATTGTCAGGCAGCGTAGGATGAACCTGTGTCGTTAGTCAACGAGATTATCGATATTATCGCCCTTTGCCGTTTTCACGATTTGTCCGCCGACGGATCAGCGGTGGGAGTGAGCGGCGCGCCGTCGCGGCAATCGGACCCGCGGGCTGGGCGGCTGGATCAGATTGCCGGGTCCTGCGGTTCCGGCGCCGTTGAGCGAGGTCTGCACGGACATGAGATGGGCCCGGCTGTGCTGGCGATGCCGGTCGTCTTCGCCGAGCAAGCCCGGGCGACTGAGGATCGGCAGATCGATGGCGCCCGAAGAGTCGCGCAACACCTTCAGAAGGATCGAAATTCGCGCCGAATCGATCCGGCGCGTCGCATAGAGCTCGACAAGTCGCCGGAAAATGAAATTCTCGATGTAGATATTGGTGCTCCAGGCGAAATCCGGACGCCGGTCGTTCGAGATGTAGCAGACCGAGCGCGGATCGAAGTCTTCTCCGTGGTCGGTTCGATCCCGATCCTCATAGCCTGAAACGTAGACGACATAGGGTTCGGCTTCGCTCTCCTCGGCGCCTGGCGCGGGGCGGACGATCCCTTCAATCGCGTAGTCGACGACCACGGCCGGCCGTCTCGCGCCAAATCCGTCCAACCCGTCACGATGGCTGTGAAACACGATGTCGGTGAGCGCGACGTCGATGTCGAGCAGAGACGTGGTCACGTTCTTCGCTGGGCGCAGCCACTCCTCGCGCAGGCTGTGGCGTGCCTTGTTCATGCCGTGCCCACCATGCCGCCCCCGATCCGACTAAACTCGGCGTCCTGGCGGGTCAGCGCCCCCTGGCCTCTCCAGATCTCTGGAATACCGGACTCGCATGGCTTCCGTTCGCGCGACTCCGACGACACCTGTACCCCGAAGCCTCATAGATGCCGCCCCGGCGACACAAAGTCAACAGTCGCAACATACGCTGCTCGCCCGTATTCGGGTCAGAAGAACTTGTCGGTATGGATGTGTCCGAGCGGCGCGCGCCAGCGCATGACCAGCAGATCATTCATCGCCTCGACCATCGGCGGCGGTCCGGCGAAGTAGAACTCCGTCGCCTCGACCGGGAAGGCGTGCGCCTCGACATGGGCGTGGATGAAGCCGCGCGCGCCGGCCCAGACGCTCTTCTCCGGCTCAGCCGACAACGCCGGCGCATAAACGAGCCGCTCCGTCTCTGTGGATACGAGCTTGCGGAAGCAGAGGTCCGCCTGCGTCCGGGCGCCCTCGAAGACGTGGATTCGGCGCTGGCCGCCGTCGCGCAGCGCGGCCAGGACGATCGAGGCGATCGGGCCGATCCCCGAGCCGCCGGCGACGCAGACGACGTCGTGGGAATTGCCGCTGCGCCAGTGGGCGCGCCCGTAAGGCGCGTCGATCGTCAACGCGTCGCCGACCTTCAGGGCGTCGAACATCGCATTGCTGCCCTTGCCGCCCGCCATGCGGCGGACCACGAAGCGCCACTCGCCGCCGTCGTTGGGCAGATTGGACATCGAATAGGCGCGCGCGCCAGCCACGCCGGGCGGCTGCATGACGGCGAACTGTCCGGGCAGGAAGCGCGCCGGCGCCTCCGTCCGGAACACGAATTCGGCCATGCCGGGCGCGATCTCGCGCATCGCTGTCAAGCGCGCAGGAAGGCGCGAGGCGACGATTTCCGGCCGGCATTCGTCGTCGAGCCTGACCTTGACCACGCAGTCGCCCGCAGGCTTCGACTGGCAGGCGAGCCGGCGGCCACGCTTGCGCTCACGCTCGGAGAGGCCAGGCGCCTCGGCCCACAGGGT
This sequence comes from uncultured Roseiarcus sp., assembly GCA_945957375.1. GTDB lineage: Bacteria > Pseudomonadota > Alphaproteobacteria > Rhizobiales > Beijerinckiaceae > Roseiarcus. The sequence goes on along the minus strand of CAMFKX010000046.1, from coordinate 7,402 downwards.
CTCTATCTCGCCCGAGACCAGCTCGAACCGGCAATTGCCACAGCCCCCCACCCCGCAGTCGTTTGGGAAGCCGAGCCCGGCGCGAAGCGCGCCGCGCAGCAGCGTGTCCTCGTCGGGAGCGAAGGCGAAAGATTCGCCGGATGCGAACTGGATGCGGTGGGCCATAATCCTCGAACTCGAAAGAAGCGCCGCTGCAATGTTGGGGCTCCCCGTCCCCGCGCACCGACGTAGCGGGAGGCGGCCTTTCCCATCACGCGGCCAGGGCGGAGGGCGCGCGTCCCGCGCGCCCAGCGCGGCGGGACGCCGCCCCTCCGCTAAAGGCCGATCCCCTTACGCCACGCGGCCGCCGCGTCCTTCGCTTTGTCAGCAGCGCCGGGCGAATCCGGCAGCTGCGCGCAATAGGCGTCGATTGCGGCGTCGCCGAGCGGCGCCCACTTGGCGACCCAGCCGTCGAGCACGGCCTTGTTGCCGTCGTGGCCGAGCGCGAGCTTGACCAGCGCGCCGGTCCAGCGGCGATGCCGGTCGGCGTCGACCAGCTGGGCGTCGGTCAGCAGGCCGAGCAGCGTATCGCCGTTGTGGCGCGCTGCGGTCCCGAGACTGCGCAGCACCGCCTCCTCGACCGCCGGCCGGGCGACGAGGTTCAGCGCCACGAATCCTTCCGCCCAGTCATAGGCGATGAGCCCCTTCTCCATCAGCTCGCGGAAGCCCTGCCAGGCTGGGTCTTTCTCCCAATGGTCGCGCTCGGCCGTCGCGAAGCCGACGTCGTCGAAGCTCTTGGAGAGCTCCTTCGTCCGATAGGCGGTGTGGGTCAGCCAGCGCAGGGTGTCGGCGGTCTGGTAGGTGGCGCAGTTCGAGATCGTTGAGGACGGCGCGATCTGGCAAAGGTAGGCCGAGCCCATCTGCAGGGAGTGGAACAGATAGCGCCCGGGCGTGTAGAGGCGCGCCAGCTGTCGCGCCCAACCATGCTCGATCATCGCGTCGTGGCCGCGGGCCGAGAACTGGTCGAACAGGCCGAAGACATAATTTTCCTGGCCGTCCTGGAGCATATTGTAGGTGCGGTAGACCATCTCGTCCGGATCGCGGAAGGCGTTCCAGTCGGGATGCTTCAGCGGCGAGGCATTGCGATAGGTCTTGAACCAGATCGCAAGGGGGAAGTTCGGATCGAGCTCGAACGGCGCGTCCGGATTGTCGGTGGTGAAGTGCAGGTTGGTCGAGACGATCTCGTATTCGCTCGGCTTCCTGCGGCGGGCGGCGAGATGGCTCCAGGTCTTCAGCGGCTGGAGAACGGCGGGCTGGTTCATTGGGGTTCCTCCCGGAAGGTCTTAAAGCGTCTTCTCGTAGTAGAAGCGGACGTAGTCGTCCGTGGTCTCGATACGGCCGGCGAAGGAGCCGAGGTTGACCTCGAGCTCCGACATCTTGAACGGGCGGCCGAGGGCGCGCTCGAGCGTCTCGCGGCGCAGGATCATCTCGCCGTCGGTGTCGATCCGCACATAGGCGATCTTGTCGTCGACGCGGATCTCCTTGCCCGGGTTGTCTTCCTCGGCGGCTTCGATGACGCCGTCGGTGATCGGGCCGGCGCGCAGGATCGGGCCGACGCGGTTGTTGCGGTAGCCCTCCGCCACTGTGGTCTTGCTCATGGGGTTTGCTCCAGATTCTCTAGCTGTGGGCGAAGAGGGGCGTGACGCCGTCGACCTGGACGAGGACGTTGTCGCCCTCGACCTTCACCGGATATTCGGCGAGGCGGCAGTCCGACGGATTGACCCCGGCGCCGGTCTTGGCGTCGAAGGTCCATTGATGGGCGCGGCACATGATGACGCGGCCGTCGAACTTGCCCTCCGACAGGGGGATGTCCTGATGCGGGCAGACGCCTTGAAAGCCGCGGATCTCGCCGCCTTCAGGCCAGACCAGAAGGATGGTCCGGCCGTCGACTTCGACCTCCGCCATGTCGCCTTCCCAGATCTCGTCGAGCGTGCAGGCTTGTTTGAAGGACATGGCGTCACGCGTCCGCGAAGATGAACTCGAGCGCCTCCATCGGGCGGATGTCGGTCTCGCCGAGGCGCTTGTCGCGTGGGAAGAAATCCTTCGCGCCCTGACGGCGCACGCGGATCACCTTGTTGGGCTGCGGCGCGACGCGGCGGCCGACCGAATGGTGGGCGGCCGCGGCCGTGACCTCGTCCATGGTGTTTTCGGTGTCGACGGGAACAAGCAGCAGCACGAAGTCGCGCTCGAAGTTGGAGATGATGGGAAACAAGGCCATGTCGGGGTCCTTTTGATTCTGGGAAAGGATGGCGGGCGTTAAGTCCTTCTCCCCGCGTGAGCGGGGAGAAGGTCCGGGATGAGGGGCAAATCCCCCGCCCATCACCCCTGCCCTCTCCCTGCATGCAAGCGCGGAGAGGGCAGACTCGGCTCACTCGGCGGCGAGCGGCGGGGCCTTCTTGAAGGCCTCGACCCAGGCGTAGCCGTGGGCGTCGTCGCCCATTTCGCCGGGCGCGAGGCTCATGTAGGCGAGCGCGCCCATCAGGTCCGGCGGCTGGATCTTGCCGGCGAGGAAGCGGTCGACCAGCGTCATGTGATCGCGGTAGCGCTTCGGGTCCTGCTCGAAGATCCAGCGGTCGATCTCCGAGTTGAAGTGATAGAGCCGGCCTTCGTAGTCGAGCGGGTAGTCCTTGACGTTCCAGCCGTCGCCGGGAATGGCGCAGATCGGGATCTGGCTCATGTTGCAGACGATCGGCAAGGTCTCAGGCGCGGTCAGCTCCGGGCGGCCGTTGAGCAGGTTGTCGGTGATGACGTCCCAGGCCTGGCCGAAGCTCGCGTTCCAGCCGGGGTATTTGTCTTCCAGCCAAGCGCGGCATTCGGGCGTGACGCCGGCGGCCGGATTCCACCACAGGGTCGGACGCCAGAACCACAGCCCCATCTGATAGGCATGGTGCTGGTATTCGAACTCCGCGATCATCTTGTCCCAGTACCAGGGGAGATCGAGGCCGAGGTCGATCAGCGAGCGCTCGAATTGGCCGACGATCCACTCCTGCATGAACTCCTTGAAGCTCTGCTTCCGGTGCTGGAGCGGCGTGTTGTAGTCCATCGACGGGCCGGTCAGGATGCAGAAGATGCGCCACGCCCGGGCGATGGCGATGTCGACGAGTTTCTGCGCCTCCGCCTTGCGGCCGTTGCTGATCAGCACCTGGAGCGCCGGGCCGCCGATCTGGGCGTGGCGCGATTCGTCGGTCTGGATCGACGAGATCAGGCTCGCGAAGGTGAAGTCGCCCGCCTCCGCCGCGTCGGCCGCGAGCCCGAGGAACTGCATGTTGGTGAAACCCGTCTCGAAGGCGAAGGTCAGCATGACCGCGATCTCGGTCGCGCTGCGCGCCATAAACAGGTCGTCGAACGTATGGCGCGCCGCGATCGCGGCCCATTCGTTGGTGTGGTAGGCCTTGTGCGCCCAGTCGAACTGGCGGTCCTTCGGCGCGTATTCGTGCGGGAAGTAGAGCTGGATCTGGGCGTGACGGTTCTCGTCCATCATGCCGAAGGTCGCCATGTTGCGCATGCCGGGCGCGCGGCCGAAGCGGCACATGCGCGCCTCCGCGCTCATTGCGGCATACTCGCCGAGCGCGATCGCGCCGTAATGCGCCTTCAGGATCGAGCGCCAACCGGGATCGGCGTTTTCGTAGATGCGCGAGCGCTCGAGCGCCGCCTTGACCGAATAGGCGCCGGCGTCCTTCTCGCGCTGGATGCGGACATATTCCGGATAGGAGACCTTGTACGGCTCGTCGTAAACCTCCCACTTCTCCACCGGCACGCCTTGCGCGCCCGTCATGACGTCCGGAAAGAGCTGGTCTTCGGAGACGTATTTCGGCGTCCAGTTGGTGGAGCGCGCGATATCGTACCATTCATGGCGTTCGAGCAGAGCCACGGGCGTTTCCCTCGCTTGAGTTTGGGGCCTGTCGGGCGAACCCGCGGCCGGCGACAGGAAGCTGCAAGGGCGGCGCCAGCCGGTCGCGGCCAAGCGCCAGGCGCCGCGCTATCGGCGGAAACTCCTTTGATTTCAGATTGTTGAAGGAGGTAAGAAAATCTCTTCGGCACGTACGGCGAGTGGGCGCTCTGAAGACGGATTTACCCCATGGTCAAAGGCGAGCGCCGGCTCCGGCGGGCGGTTTCATCAAATGATCAAGTCGGCGCGGGCGTGGAAATTCACCCCAAAGGACGCCAAGGAGCGCAAAGTCTTCGGGTCTTCGTGCCCCAGCGCGATAGATCCACTCACCCCTTCTTCTTCGCCGCCCGGAACGCCTTCGCCCAGCCCTCCCGGTTCTCCTGGCGCCCGCGTGCGACGGCGAGCGCGTCCGCCTCGACGTCTTTCGTCACCACCGAGCCCGAGCCCACGAACGCCCCGTCGCCGATCTTGACCGGCGCCACCAACGAGGAATTGGAGCCGATGAAGGCGTTGACGCCGATGTCGGTCTTGTACTTGCCGAAGCCGTCGTAGTTGCAGGTGATGGTGCCGGCGCCGATGTTCGCCCCCGCCCCGATGCGCGCGTCGCCGATATAGGTGAGGTGGTTGACCTTGGCGCCCGTCTCGACCGTCGCCTTCTTGATCTCGACGAAATTGCCGACCTTCGCCTTGACGCCGATGTCGGCGCCGGGCCGCAGCCGCGCGTACGGGCCGATCGTCGCGCCTTCCGCGACCTTCGCCCCTTCGAGATGCGAGAAGGCGTGAACGACAGCCCCGTCGGCGATCGAGACGCCGGGTCCGATCACGACATGCGGCTCGATCAGCACGTCGCGGCCGATCGTCGTGTCGAAGGACAGGAACACCGTCTCCGGCGCAACCAGCGTCGCGCCCTCCAGCATGGCGCGCTCGCGCAGTCGCGCTTGCATCGCGGCTTCCGCGGCGGCGAGCTGGACGCGATTGTTGACGCCCATGACCTCGGCTTCGTCGGCCTCGATCGCCTGCGCGTTGAGCCCGCGGGCGCCGGCGATCTCGACGAGGTCGGTGAGGTAATATTCCTTCTGGGCGTTGTTCGGCGTGACCGCGTCCAGCATTGCGAGCGCGTGCGCGCCGGCGAAGGCGACCGGACCGGCGTTGCACAGGCGCGCCGCGCGCTCTTCGGCGGTCGCGTCCTTGTGCTCGCGGATCGCCACGAGCCGTCCGTCGCGTTCGATCAGCCGCCCGTAGCCGGTCGGGTCGGCCGGCGCGAAGCCGAGGGCGACAAGGTCCGCTCCGGCCGCAAGGCCGGCGCGCAAGGCTTCGAGCGTCGCGCCGCACACGAGCGGGATGTCGGCGTAGGTGACGAGGACGTCGTCATAGCCGCGCGCGATCGCCGCGCGCGCCGCCAGGACCGCGTGGGCTGTCCCGAGCCGCTCGGTCTGGACGAAGATCTCGACGCCCGGCGCAGCCTTGCGCGCCGCCTCGGCGACGTCGTCGCGGTTCGGGCCGACGACCACGGCGACGTCGACGGCGCCGGCCTCCCGCGCGGCCGCGAGCGCGTGCGCGATCATCGACCGGCCGGCGACGGCGTGCAGCACCTTCGGCCGGCTCGACCGCATGCGCACGCCCTCCCCGGCGGCGAGAACGACGGTGAGGCAGCGTCTGGCGGCGGAAATCATACGGGGCTCCGGGCGGTTAAACGATGACCCGCCGCTTCTACCGCCGCGCTCGGCGTCGCGCAAAACGCGGCTGTGCTCTGAGACAAAATGCGTCTCGCGGCGCCGCAAAATTGCATATAGAAATGCTTTGCTGGAGGCGGCTTGGCGAAGCCGGAACGGACGTTCCGCCGAGCTTCGGCCGGTTTCGGTTCTGTCTCGAAAGAGAACGCCGGTCGGCCCGTGTCCCGGCGGGCCGGATGGGGACGAGAAAAAGAAACGACCATGAAGACGCCGAAACGTCGGGAATTCCTGGAGATGGCGCTTGGCGGCGCCCTTGCGGCCGCAGCCGGGCCGGCCGGCCTTGGGGCAGCCGCCGCCGAACCGCTCGCGGCTCCGACGCCATTTTCGCAGGAGACCGCGCTGAAGGCGGCGCTGGCGCTCGCCGGAGCGCCCTACAAGGCCCCCGACGCGCCGCTGCCGTCGCAATTCACCGGTCTCAACTTCGAGCAGTACGCGTCCATCCGGCGCAAGGGCGGCACGGCGATCTGGGCCGACGAGAAGCTCGGGATAACACTCGAGCCGCTGCACCGAGGCTTCGTCTATACCACCCCTGTCGCCATCAACATCGTCGAGAACGGCATGGCGCAGCGAGTCGTGTATGATCCGGCCGACTTCGATTTCGGCAAGTTTCAGCCGCCGGCGGGGTCGGGCGACATCGGATTTTCCGGGCTCCGCATCCTCGCCGGTTCCGACCAGAGCTCCGAGGACGTCGCGATCTTCCAGGGCGCGAGCTTCTATCGCTCGCGCGCCCGCGGACAGAACTTCGGCGTCACCGCCCGCGGCCTCGCGATTCGCACCGGCGACGACCCGGGCGAGGAATTTCCGGTGTTCCGCGAGTTCTGGGTGGAGAAGCCGGCTCCGGCCTCCAACACGCTGACGATTTACGCCCTGCTCGATTCGCAGAGCGTCACCGGCGCTTACCGCTTCACCATCCGCCCGCTCGAGACCACGATCATCGACACCGAGATGACCCTGTTCGCGCGCGTCGCCTCCGACAAGCTCGGCGTCGGGGCGATGGCTGCCGGCTATCTGTTCAGCGGTCTCGACCACCGTCGGCCGGACGACTGGCGCGCCGCCGTCTACGAATCGACCGGGCTTCAGATGCTGACCGGCAAGGGCGAGTGGATCTGGCGGCCCGTGTCGAATCCGGAGACCCTTCAGATTTCGGCGTTCGCCGACGTCAATCCGCGAGGCTTCGGCCTCGTCCAGCGATCGCGGACGTTCGACGCCTTCTATGACGACGACGGCCGGTGGGAGTTGCGTCCGACGCTGTGGATCGAGCCGATCGGGGAGTGGAGCGAAGGCGACTTGCGTCTGCTCGAGATCCCGTCGCCGTCGGAAGCCAACGCCAACATCCTCGCCCAATGGCGTCCGAAGGCGGCGATCCCCGCCGCGGGGACGATGTCGCTCGCCTATCGGCAATTCTGGTGCTGGACCCCGCCGTCGCGGCCCGCGCTCGCCGTCTGCACCTCGAGCCGGGTGGGTAGGTTTAACGGCAAGCCGCGGTTTACGGTGGAAATGGCCGGCGACGTCTTCGCCGACCCGCAGAAGGCAGCGGCCGCAGTGGCGGACCTGCACGCGAGCCCAGGCAAGATCGTTGCGGTCAGGCTGTTCCCATACAAGGATCGCAAGTCGGTGCGCGTCATGTTTGACGTCGATCCGGGCTCCGAGACGTTTTCCGAATTGAGATTGACTCTCAACGTGGACAATCAGGCAGTCAGCGAGACATGGCTTTATCGATGGAGAGCGTGATGGTGCGGCC
>CAMFKX010000045.1 GCA_945957375.1 uncultured Roseiarcus sp. | reverse complement strand
GGGAATGGGAGGGGAAAGCCTGGCTGATGGAAAAATCCGCCGCCCTCTACCGTAACGCCTTGAAAAGTCACATTTCGGACGAGAGAATCCAAGACATTCCAAGATCCCGGAGCGCCGTTTCGCGCCGGATTCGCGGAGCAGGACGGCGATTCCGCGGAACGCCGCAATCAAGCCACGGAGTTCGTCATGCCAGCCGACGTCGACACGGACACCCGCACGCTGCTCGAGGCGGGCGTCGTCGGCCGCAAGGGCGCGTTCTCGCGCGACTACGCCGCCCGGATGCGCGAAGACATGATGAGCGCCTTCTGGGACGCGATCCAGCGGCCGGGGGGCGCCGTCGGTCGCGGGCCGCGCCGCTGGTACGTCGAGATCGTCCCGGAGATGTTCGGCGGTTTCGTCGAACTCTGCGCCCACCCGTGGGTCGTGGCGATGTGCGAGGCGGCGCTCGGGCGGGACTACCGGATCGTCGAGATCGGCTTCGACGTGCCGTTCGAAGGGGCGAAAAACCAGCCCTGGCACCGCGACTTCCCGTCGCCGCCCGAGACGTGGCGCGACCGGCGCATCACCTCGCTCGCCTTCAACCTGACCGGCGTCGACGTGACCCCGGACATGGGGCCGTTCGAGGTCGCGCCCGGCACGCAATGGGACGACGGGCGCGCCTGGCCGCACGAGATGTTTCCCCCGGAGGACGCCTGGCCGCGCTACGCCGCGCGCGCCGAGCGCAAGCACCCGCAGATGGGCGACATCTCCTGCCGGTCGGCGCTGACCATCCATCGCGGCACCGCGCATGCGTCGATGATCCCGCGGCCGGTCATGGTGCTCGGGGTCGACGCGCCGGGGGCGGGGCACGACAAGCTTCACGACCTCATGGCGACGCAGGCCTATTACGACGCGCTGCCGGCGGTCGTGCGCGACCATTTGATCTGCCGCGTCGTGGACGCGCTGACGCCGATCACGCAGAAGCACGACATCGAGGGGCTGGTGCTGGAGTCGGACTAGCGGCCCTGGGAGAGGCGACGGCCTTGGGAGGGGCGGCGTCCCGCCGCCCCGAGCGGGCGAGACGCCCGCCCTCCGGCTCAGCCCCGATCCCGCAAAAGCACGCCATCGAGGCGGCCTTGGAGGGGCGGCGTCCCGCCGCCCTGGGCGGGCGAGACGCCCGCTCTCCGGCGCAGCTCCGATCCCGCAGAAGCACGCCATCGAGGCGGCCCTGGGAGGGGCGGCGTCCCGCCGCCCCGGGCGGGCGAGACGCCCGCCCTCCGGCGCAGCCCCGATCCCGCAGAAGCACGCCATCGAGGCGGCCTCGGGAGGGGCGGCGTCCCGCCGCCCCCGGCGGGCGAAACGCCCCGCCCTCCGGCCCAGCCCCGATCCCGCAGAAGCACGCCATTGAGGCGGCCCTGGGAGGGATGGCGTCCCGCCGCCCTGGGCGGGCGAGACGCCCGCCCTCCGGCTCAGCCCCGATCCCGCAGAAGCACGCCATCGAGGCGGCCTTGGGAGGGGCGGCGTCCCGCCGCCCCGGGCGGGCGAGACGCCCGCCTTCCGGCGAGACGCGGTCAATCGGGCCAGGGCGTCGTCGAGCGCCGCCGTCGCGTCCCAGGGGCAAGCCGGCGGGAAGGCCACGGCGTCGAGGCCGGTTTCCTTTTCGGCCTCGATCAGCGCTCTCGGCCAGGCCTGCGCGATCGCCTCCGCGATGACCGGCTTCAGGCTGGGATTTTGTTCGATCAGGGTTTGGATGTCGAGCCTTTGCCCCCGGAGGGTCAGGCGCCAGCTTCGGCCGCGCTTCCGGGGCTGGAGGCGCCATTTCAGGAGATGCAGGAGCAGGACCGTCAGGCGGCTGACGAGCTCGCGCTTTTCCGTCCGGCCGATGCTCTCGATTTCCTCGGCGATGTTCTCGATGTCGGCTTCGCCGGCCCGGCCGGCGCGCAGCAGCGCCGCCTGCTGCTGGCTCCAGGCGTAGAAGTCCCGCTCGTAGAGGCTCTTTGCCGACATGAGGGAAATGTAGTCCTCCGGACCCGCGGGGTCCATGCGCCGCCGCGCGCGCAAATTGCGTTCCCTTCCCCGGCCCACCCTGCTAATCCGGCGGCCATGGCTGCACACCCGTTCGACAACATCCGCAACTTCTCGATCGTGGCCCATATCGACCACGGCAAGTCGACGCTGGCTGACCGGCTGATCCAGCAGACCGGCACCGTGGCCGAACGCGACATGGTCGAGCAGGTGCTCGATTCGATGGATATCGAGCGCGAGCGCGGCATCACCATCAAGGCCAACACCGTCCGCCTCGAATACAAGGCCAAGGACGGCAAGACCTATATCCTCAACCTGATGGACACGCCCGGCCACGTCGACTTCGCCTACGAGGTGTCGCGCTCGCTCGCCGCCTGCGAGGGCTCGCTGCTGGTGGTCGACGCCAGCCAGGGGGTCGAGGCGCAGACCCTCGCCAACGTCTATCACGCGCTCGACGCGGGGCACGAGATCGTGCCGGTGCTGAACAAGATCGACCTGCCGGCGGCCGAGCCCGACCGGGTCAAGGAGCAGATCGAGGAGGTCATCGGCCTCGACGCGTCCAACGCCGTGCCGATCTCGGCCAAGACCGGCATCGGCATCGACCTCGTGCTCGAGGCGATCGTCGCCCGGCTGCCGCCGCCGAAGGGCGACGAGACGGCCCCGCTCAAGGCGCTGCTCGTCGACAGCTGGTACGACGCCTATCTCGGCGTGGTGGTGCTGGTGCGCGTCATCGACGGCGTCATCAAGAAAGGTCAGCGCATCCGCATGATGGCGGCGGACGCGGCCTACGACATCGACCGGATCGGCGTGTTCCGGCCCAAGATGACCGAGACCGACCAGCTCGGGCCGGGCGAAGTCGGCTACATCACCGCCCAGATCAAGCAGGTCGCCGACACTCGGGTCGGCGACACGATCACCGAGGACAAGCGGCCGACGGCGCAGGCGCTGCCGGGGTTCAAGCCGGCCCAGCCGGTGGTGTTCTGCGGCCTCTTCCCGGTCGACGCCGCCGACTTCGAGGATCTGCGCGCCGCGATGGGCAAGCTGCGCCTGAACGACGCGAGCTTCTCCTACGAGATGGAGACCTCGGCCGCGCTCGGCTTCGGCTTCCGCTGCGGCTTCCTCGGCCTGCTGCATCTCGAGATCATTCAGGAGCGGCTCGAGCGCGAGTTCAACCTCGACCTGATCGCGACCGCGCCCTCGGTTATCTACAAGATCGTGCTGACCGACAAGACCGTGCTCGAGATGCACAATCCGGCCGACATGCCCGATCCGGTCAAGATCGCGGAAATCCAGGAGCCGTGGATCAAGGCGACCATCCTCACCCCCGACGACTATCTCGGCGCGATCCTGAAGCTCTGTCAGGACCGCCGTGGATCGCAAGTCGATCTCAACTACGTCGGCAAGCGGGCCATGGTGGTCTACGAACTGCCGCTGAACGAGGTGGTGTTCGACTTCTACGATCGGCTGAAGTCGATCTCCAAGGGCTACGCCTCGTTCGACTACCAGCTCACCGACTACCGCCCGGGCGACCTCGTCAAGATGTCGATCCTGGTCAACGGCGAGCCGGTCGACGCGCTCTCGATGCTCGTCCACCGCGACCGGGCCGACAGCCGGGGCAGGGCGATGGTCGAGAAGCTGCGCGAGCTGATCCCGCCGCACATGTTCCAGATCCCGGTGCAGGCGGCGATCGGCGCCAAGATCATCGCCCGCGAGACGATCCGCGCCCTGCGCAAGGACGTCACCGCCAAGTGCTACGGCGGCGACGCGAGCCGCAAGCGCAAGCTGCTCGACAAGCAGAAGGCCGGCAAGAAGCGGATGCGCCAGTTCGGCAAGGTCGAGATCCCGCAGGAAGCCTTCATCGCCGCGCTGAAGATGGACAGCTGAGGCGGCTTCCCCTCTCCCGTCAGGAAGGGGCCAGGGGCGAGGGCGGCGTCGAAAACACAAGTTTGAGGCGGACAAATACTGTGCGATGGTGGTGGTCCGGAGGGCGCCATTGCCGACGATCGCCTACTTCTACGGCATCTACGTTCGCATGTATGTTCGGGAGCACCCGCCGCCTCACTTCCATGCCGTCTATGGCGAGTTCGAAGCGAACGTATCCATCCAATCCGGCGAAGTCATCGAAGGTCATTTGCCGCACAATGCGGCGCGCCTCGTCAAGGAATGGACCGTGAGACATCGGGGCGAATTGGCTGTAAATTGGAACCGCGCCCAAGCCGGGTATGCGCCGGAACGAATTGCGGGTCTCGATGCTGACGAAGGTCACCGATCTTGAAGTCGTTGCGCCCTTCGGACTGAGGGTTCGCTTCAACACGGGGCAGGCGGGCACGCATGACTGTTCAAGTCTCGTGCGCGAGCCGGGTCCGATGATCGAACCCTTGCGCGATGCGTCGTTCTTTGCGCGCGCGTTTCTGGAGTTCGGCGCTCCGACCTGGCCCAATGGCTTCGACATGTCGCCGGAGTGGTTGCGGCGCGAGATGCTCGCGGCCGGCGAATTGTCGTCGACCGCCGCTTAGCTTGCGTGAGGGCCCTCCGCCGACAGCGGCCGCGCCACTTGCTCCAGCGGCTTGCGCTCGGCGGGCGCGGCGAAGCGTGCAGCGACCCCGGCGGCTGCCAGCATCAGCACGGCGGCGAAGGCGTAGCCGGTCGCGACGCTCGCGCGCGACCCGCTCTCGATCAGCTTGCCGAACACGGCCGGCGCCGCGATTCCGCCGACGCCGGTGCCGATTGCGTAGAAGAGCGCGATGGTCAGCGCCCGGATTTCGATCGGGAACGTCTCGCTCACCGTCAGATAGGCCGAGCTCGCCGCGGGCGAAGCGACGAAGAAGACGATCATCCAGCCGATCGTCTGGGCGGCCGCGCTGAGCATCCCGCGCTCGAACAGGAAGCCGACCGCGAGCAGCAGCACGCCGGACAGCGCGTAGGTCGTCGAGATCATCACCCTTCGGCCGATCGTGTCGAACAGCGGGCCGAGCACGACCGGCCCCATGAAGTTGCCGACCGCGAACGGCAGGATGTACCAGCCGACATCGGCGGAGGCGACGCCGTAGAACGTCGTCAGGACAAGCGCATAGGTGAAGAAGATCGCATTGTAGAAGAACGCTTGCGACACCATCAGCGCAAGGCCCACCAGCGTGCGAAGGCGAAAGCGCACGAACAGGGCCTCGAACGCCTCGGCGAGGGGGGTGTGGGTGCGCGAGACGAGCCGGATCGCCGCGTCCGCCGGAACCGGGGCGAGCGTGGCCCCGGCGTCGCGAAAACGCTGTTCGATCCCGGCGACGACCCTTTCGCCCTCGGCCTCGCGGCCGTGGATTGCGAGCCAGCGCGGGCTCTCGGGGATCCACATCCGCATCGCGAACACGGCGCAGCCGATCGCCGCGCCAGTGAGGAAGGCGAGGCGCCAGCCGAGTTCGGCGCCGAACCATTTCGGATTGAGCAGCGCGACCGCGACCAGCGCCCCGAGCGCGGCGCCGACCCAGAAGCTGCCGTTGATCATCAGGTTGAGCCGACCGCGATAGCGGGCTGGAATGAGCTCCTGAATGGTCGAATTGATCGCCGAATATTCGCCGCCGATGCCCGCGCCGGTGAGGAAGCGGAACAGGAAGAACGAGGCGCCGTCCCAGGCGGCGCCGGTGAGCGCAGTCGCGCTCAGATAGACGGCGATGGTGGCGAAGAACAGTTTCTTCCGTCCGAGCCGGTCGGTCAGCCAGCCGAAAAAAAGCGCGCCGAGCACGGCGCCCGAGAGATAGGCGCTGGCGGCGAAGCCGACGGAGGCGTCGGTGAAGCGCAGCGCCGGGCTTTCCTTGAGCGCGCCCGCGACCGAGCCGGCGAGCGTGACTTCGAGGCCGTCGAGGATCCAGGTGATGCCGAGCGCGACCACGACGAGGACATGGAAGCGGCCCCAGGGCAGACGCTCGAGGCGCGCCGGGATGAGGGTCTCGACGACCTTGGGCGTCGCCTGTGACGGGCTCCGGTTCATCGGCGTTCCTTCGGAATAGGAATACGACGGTCAACGCACTCTCTTTGTGCATCTTTGTGTCCTTTGTGGTGTAATCGAGGAGCACAAGGACGGCGGAGCGGAACGCGCAATTGCGCCCCAGGGTTGCGCAATCTGGAAGGGATCGAACGCGGAGCGCCGCCATGGCGACCAGAGCCCGCCAAATTTCCATCGCCGCCGTTACTGCGGGGACGCTCTGGGCGGGCGGGGCGTCCGCCGGCGCGCCGTGCGGCGACCCGAACGGCGGGGCCGAGACCCGGGCGGCGCAGACGCTCGCCGCGCTGACGCAGGACGAGAAGCTGACCCTGATCCATGGCGTGCTCGGCGCGCCGTGGAGCGGACATCCGAAGCCGGCGGGCGCGGTCGGCTCGGCGGGCTACGTTCCGGGCGTGCCGCGGCTCGGCGTTCCGGCGCTGCAGGAGACCGACGCCGAGCTCGGCATCGCCAATCCCGGCGACGTGCGCCGGGGCGACACGGCGACCGCCATGCCGTCGAGCCTCGCGCTCGCGGCGACCTTCGACCTCGCGCTCGCGCGCCGTCAGGGGAGGGTCGTCGGCGCCGAGGCGCGCGCCAGGGGTTTCAACGTCCTGCTCGGCGGAACGGCGAATCTCATCCGCGATCCGCGCGGCGGCCGGACGTTCGAATATCTTTCCGAGGATCCTCTGCTGACCGGCCTCATGGTCGGCGCCGAGATCGAGGGCGCGCAGAGCGTCGGCGGCCTCGTCTCGACGATCAAGCACTTCGCGCTCAACGACCAGGAGACCGATCGCGGCCGGCTCGACGTCGCGATCGACAAGGCGGCGGCCCGCGAATCCGATCTCCTCGCCTTCGAGATCGGTATCGAGTGGGGACAGCCGGGCGCGGTCATGTGCGCCTACAATCGCGTGCTCGGCGCGTTCGCCTGCGAGAACCGCTGGCTGCTCGACGAGGTGCTGAAGGGCGACTGGGGCTACAGGGGCTTCGTCCTGTCGGACTGGGGCGCGGTGCATTCGACGGCGGCGGCGCGCGCCGGGCTCGATCAGGAATCGGCCGAACAGGCCGACGAGCGACGCTACTTCGCCGGTCTCGGTCGGGAGGTCGAGAAGGGCAAGACGCCGGCGGCGCGGCTCGACGACATGGCGCGGCGCATCCTGACGTCGATGTTCGCCTGTCGCCTGGCCGGCGACCCGCCGCCGCCCCAGCCGGTCGATCCCGCCGCCGCCGAGGCGACCGCGCGGTTGGTCGCGATGGAAGGCGCCGTGCTGCTGCGCAACGACGGTCTTCTGCCGCTGACCGCCGGAATCCGGCGCCTGCTCGTCGTCGGCGCGCACGCTGATCGCGGCGTGCCCTCGGGCGGCGGATCCTCCCAGGTCGTTCCGCGCGGCGGGATCGTGCTCAAGCAGCCCGAAGGGCCGAACCGGGCGATGATGTTCATGCCCTCGCCGCCGCTCGACGCGCTGCGCCGCCGCCTACCCGGGGCGGCGGTCGCGTACGACGACGGCGACGACCCCGACCGGGCGGCGCGAAAGGCGCGCGACGCCGACGCCGTGGTGGTGTTCGCCGACCAGTACCTGACCGAGGGCGTGGACGCGCCCGATCTCGCCTTGCCCCGCCGGCAGGACCGGCTGGTCGCGCGCGTCGCCGCGGCGAACCCGCGCACGGCGGTGGTGCTCGAGACCGGCGGCCCGGTGCTGATGCCCTGGCTCGATCGCGTCGCGGCCGTCCTCGAGGCCTGGTATCCGGGGCAGGCGGGCGGCGAGGCGATCGCCGACTTGCTCGTCGGCGCAGCCAATCCGTCCGGGCGGACGCCGGTCACCTTTCCGGCGAGCGAATCGCAGTTGCCTCGCCCGACGCTCTCCCGCGCGCCGAGCATCATTCCGCGCCATGTGCCCAGCGACGGACCGCCGGTCGTCACCCGCTACGACGAGGGCGCGCGGGTCGGCTACAAGGGGTTCGAGGCGCGCGGCGAGCGCCCCCTGTTCCCGTTCGGCCACGGCCTGTCCTACACGGCCTTCCGCCTCGACGACCTCGCCGCGCGGGTCGACGGCGCCGCGGTGACGGCGACCGTCTCGGTCGCCAACGCCGGCGCGCGGGCCGGGAGCGCGATCCCGCAACTCTATCTCGCCGGCCCGGCCGGCGCCGCGTTCGGCTTGCGCTTCGCCGGCTGGAGCCGGCTCGATCTCGCGCCCGGCGAAACCCGGCGAGTGGAGATCGCCATCGATCCGCGTCTGTTTGCGACCTTCGACGAGACGGCGCGGCGCTGGCGGATCGCGCCCGGCCGCTATCGCCTGAGCGCCGGGTTCGATTCCGCGAGCCGAATACTCTCGACCGAGGTCACGCTGGACGGCGCGGAATTGCCGCCGTAGACGCCAATTCCATATCCGCAGCCTCGCCCCTCATCCTGAGCCAAGCCGCCGTCCTCATCCTGAGCTTGTCGAAGGATGATCCAGTAGAGCGCCGAACCGGCGGCGCCTTCTGGAGCGTCCTTCGACAGGCTCAGGACGAGGCCCGAGCGGGGCGCTCGCCGCGAAAAACCTCACCAGGTGGCGAACGCCCGGCCGACGCGGGCGAGGAACGCCTCGCGCTTCGCCGGAGTCGAGAAGTCCATGTCGTAGAGCGCGTAATAGTCGAACCAGCCGCGGGGGTCGATCAGCACGCCGAGATTGTCGCGTACGAACCGCCGCGGCGGATCGTTCTTCTTGCTCACCGCCGCCCGGTTTTCGCCGTAGGCGCATACCGTCGCCATCCGCTTCAGATGGAACAGGTTCGGATGGAACAGCCCGTCCGCGTCGATCACGGTCGCGACTCCGGGCAGGAACACTCTCTGGAAATAGCCCTGCATGATCGCCGGCAGGCCGTCGAACCAGACCGGAAAGACCAGGACGATCGCCTCGGCGGCGCGCAGCCGGGCGACATAGGACGCGACCTCGCGGGCGTTCTTCGTCGGGTCGATATAGGCCCGCATCTGCTCGGCCGAGAGCACCGGATCGAATTTCTCGGCGTAGAGGTCGAGGTCGTCGACCTCGTGGCCGCGGGCGCGCAGCGTATCCACCACGAGGTTGTGCAGCGCCGAGAGGTAGCTGGTCTTCAGCGGATGGGCGTGGATGACGTGAATACGCAAGCGATCAAGCTCCGGAGGCCGCGCCGAGCCTTCTGCGTCGCGGCGCTCCGCGCTCGGCCGCGACAAGAAACTCGATGCGCGGCGCTCCCGTCAACATCGCGCTGATTTCGTCCTCGACCACACGGTCCTCGTTGGTCACCCGCTCGCGGAAATGCATCAGCTCCAGCCACGATTCGATCAGGTAGGCTTCCTCGAAGCGGCCGATCTCGGCCATGTCCTCGAACACGCCCCAGGCGAAGGCGCCGTCGCGGCGGCGCTGTTCGCCGAGTTCGTCGATCGCCCGCAGGAAGCGGTCGCGGTCTTTCGATTCGATCCGGTAGGCGATCTTGACCAGCACCGGTCCCCGGTCGTCGCCGATCGGCTCCGCGGTCTGCGGGCGCTGGTAGTGGAGAGACGGGGTGAGGTCGAGCGCCTCGGCGTTCTGGAGCTTCCAGCGCCAGGTCGCCGGAATCGCGAGAAGCACGCCGGCTGCGGCGGCGAGAAGCACGGGGTCGAGGTCGAATTTCGCCGCCGCCTGGCCCCAGGCGGCGCTGGCGAGGGCGACCGAGCCGAAAATGACGGTGAGGAAGATCGCGAGTCCGCGTCCGCGCACCCATTGCGGCAGAACGTTCTGCGCGGAGACATAGAGGCTGGTCTGCACCAGCACCCAACCGGCGCCGCCGCAGAACGACGACGCGAGCAGGAGCGGAAACACATGGCCTAGCGCGAACCCGGCGAGCGCCGCGGCGACGGCGACCGACCCCAAGACCACCATCTGGTCGAGATTGAGGACGCGCTGCAGGTGGCGCACCGCGAGCGAGCCGAACAGCGCGCCGGCGCTGATGACGCTGAGCAGCACGCCGTAGCGCTGGGCCCCGAGCCCCGAGTCGCGCGCGATCAGGGGCAGGAGGCCGAGATAGGCGGCGGTGAACGGATAGACGGCGACCGTTCGCACCAGCGTCGCCCGGAACAGCCGGTTGTTGAGGGCGTGGCGAATTCCGGTCCGCACCGCCCCGGTCAGCCGCTCGGCCGGCAAGGGCGCGGTCGGCCGGGGCGGGGGACGCCACCAGCTCAGCGCGGCGATGACGACGAGGTTGGTCGCTGCGAACGCCCAGTAGGGCGAGGAAAGGCCGTAAGTCGCGATCGCCATGCCGCCCAGCGCCGGGCCCACGGTGCGGCTCAGATTGTAGGCGACGCCGTTGGCCGCCAGCGCCCCGGGCAGTTCGTCCTTCGGCACCAGCGCGGGCAGGATCGCGAGCCAAGCCGGCGCGTTCACCGACCAGAGCGCGCTCAGCAGGAACGTGGTCAGCAGCAGCACGGCGGGGGTGACGAGGTCGAACGAGACGAGGCCGGCGAGGAGCGCCATCAGCGCGACGATCGCGTAGGTGATGGCGAGAAGCAGCCTGCGCGGGTCGACGATATCGGCGAGCGCGCCGGCCGGCAGGGTGAACAGGAACATCGGCAGCGTGGTCGCGGCGTGGACCAGCGACACGTCGACGGGGTTGAGGTCGAGGGTGGTCATCAGCCACCCCGAGGCGGTGTCGTACATCGAGATGCCGACGAGCGCGATCGTGCTCGCGAGCCAGACGACGGCGAAGGCTCTATGGGCGAACGCGCCGAGCCATGATTTCGGCTTGGCTGCGGGCGTCTCGGGGAGGGACGTCTCCATGGCTCGCTCTTTGCCCCTCCGGCGATTGCGCGTCCAGCCTCGGTTGCGTCCCTGTCCCAGGCGAAAGGCGACCGGGGGCGCGACGATTCAGTGCGAAGCCAGCACGCAACGGTCGCTGCGCAGGAGGAGTTCCCTGGTGACGCCGCCGAACGCCCATTCCAGCATCCGGCTGTGGCCGAAGGCGCCGGCCACGATCAGGTCGGGCTGCCGCTCCGCGGCGAGCGCGGCGAGTTGCTTCGCGACGCCGCCCTGGGCCGCGAGGGCGTGGCAGTCGGCTTCGACGCCGTGGCGCGCGAGCCAGTCCCTGACGTCGGCCAGTCGCCGCGTCGCGTCGTCCGGGGTTCCGGATTCGACGATCTCGACCACCTCGACCGTCTGCATCGCCCGAAGGACGACGACCGAGTCCAACAGCGCCCGGCGCGCCTCGCGCACGTCCTTGAAGCACACCAGCGCCCGCCCGAAGCGGAAGCCCGCCCCGCCCGAGGGCGCGGTCAGGATCGGCCGCCCGAGCCGCATCAGCAGATCGCCAACCTCGGCTTCGCCGGACGGAAAGAACGACCGCTCGTGCCCGTCGACCGGAACGACGACCAGATCGGCCGACCGGGCCTCGGCGGCGACAAAGTCGCACGCCGGGCCTGAGGTGATCTGCATGCGCCAGTCGAGCGGAGCGACGCGGCCGAGGGCGGCGCGGAACTCCGCTTCGGCGGCCGCCGCCTCGGCGACGAATTTTCGCGGATCGTGGTCGACCGGTTCGAACGGGCCCGCGCCGCGGACGGCGGCGTGGGCCGAGGCCTGCCGCGCCGCCACCCCGACGATCCGGGGGCCGAACTGCGCCGCGAGGTCCGCCGCGACCGCCAGAGCCTCGGCGTTCGAGCGGCCGACGCGCATCAACAGCATCAGGGTGGAGAGGGTCACATCGTCCCCGCGGGTCGCAGGTGAAGGAAAAGCTCGACGCCAGCTCTATCCCTTTCGCGGCGGCTTGCGAAGCGACGAGAACGCCGTCCCCCGGCGCAGTACGCCCCGGGTCGGACTTGAAATCGGCGCGATGGCCTGCAATCTGCCGCGCCGGCCGTTCCCGTTCGAACGGCTGACCCAGGCGGAGCGCGTTTGACCAGCCAGTCCAAAGCCGAGGCGGAACCGCCGGGGAGCGGGCGTTCGCGGTGGGGCGTGTTCGGGAACGTCGCGTTCTCGGTCATCCTCGCCGCCAGTTCGCTGTCGAACGTCGGCATCGCCATGTTCGACACCTCGATGAGCTGGCTGATGACCAGCCTGAATCCCGATCCGATGATGGTGTCGGCGGTGCAGGTGGCGACCATGCTGCCGATGTTCCTGCTGACCATTCCGGCCGGCGCGCTCGCCGACATCGTCGATTCGCGCCGCCTTCTGATCGGGGCCCAGGCCGCGGTCGCGGCGATCGCGATCGCCTTCGCCGTCCTGGTCAGCGCCGGACTGGCGACGCCGACCAAACTCCTGGTGACCACCTTCGCCCTCGGGATCGGCGGCGCGATCGCCGCGCCGGTCTGGCAATTGATCACGCCGAAGCTCGTGCCCAAGGACGACCTCGACAGCGCGATCGCCATCAACAACGCGAGCTACAGCGTCGCCCGGGCGATCGGCCCGGCGCTCGGCGGCTTCGCCATCGCCGCGCTCAGCATCGACGTGCCGTTCTGGTGCTATTGCGTGGGCAATGTCGCGATCGTCGCGGCGGTGGTGTGGTGGCGGGCCCCCCGCCGGGTCAAGGAGACCCTGCCGGCCGAACGCTTCACCAGCGCGGTGCGCACCGGCCTGCGCTACGTCCGCCATAACCGCGACATGGACGCGACCCTGATCCGCGCCGCCGCCTTCTTCCTGTTCGGCAGCGCCTATTGGGCGTTGCTGCCGCTGATCGCGCGCGGGCAACTGAACAATGGCGCGGCGATCTACGGCGCGCTGCTCGGCATGATCGGCTTCGGCTCGATCGTCGGCTCGGTCGCGCTGAACTGGCTCAAGGAGCGGCTGGGGCCGGACCGCCTGGCCGCGCTCGCGACGGTCGGCACGATCGGCGCGCTGGCGATGTACGGGGCGGCGAAGGCGCTGCCGCTCGCGCTGCTGGCGAGCTTCCTCGGCGGCGCGTCGTGGACGGTGATGATGACCACGCTGTTCGTCTCGGCGCAGGTGGCGCTGCCCGACTGGGTGCGCGGACGCGGCATGGCGATCCTGCTCACCGCCTATTTCGGCGCCATGACCATCGGCAGCGCGGCGTGGGGCAAGGTCGCGAGCGTCTGGGGCGTGCCGACAACGCTGTACGTCGCCGCGGCCGGGGCCTTTGTCGCGCTGCTCGCGACCTTGCGCCTCAGGCTGCAGGGCGCCGCCGGCCTCGACCTCTCCCCCGCGCTGCACTGGAGCGACCGCACCTTCGTTCTGCCGGTCGACGACGACCAGGGGCCGGTGCTGGTGACCGTCGAATACCGGATCGACCCGAATGACCGCGCCCTGTTCATGGCGGCGATTCAGGAGATCGGCCTTGAACGGATGCGCGACGGCGCCTTCGCCTGGAACGCGTTCGAGGACGTCGGCGAAGTCGGCCGGGTGGTCGAGACGTTCCTGATCCAGTCGCTGCTCGAGCTCAGGCACTTGCGCGCGCGCGTCACCAAGGCCGACCAATTGGCCGAGGAGGAGGCGCACAAGTATCTCAAAGAGCCGCCCAGGGTGGATTTTCTGGTCGCGCCGAAGCGCAATCGCGAGAAGCGCCGGGCGTTCGCGCCGTTGACGCCGGCGACGGCCGAGGGCTGAGTCCGGACAAGACTGCTGCGCTCCCGTCGGAGACCAAGGCCGCGTTCCCGAGGGTTTCATCCCCTCCTCGGTCGCCAGCAGTGTTTGTAAGGCGCGCCTGCCCCTATGCGCTAACGCGCCGCATGTCCGCGCCGCTCAAGACCCCGTAAGAGTCGCCGCGGTCGAAGGCAGTCGACCTGCCGCCGGCCAAGGCCTCTCGACCATTGCGGGGATCATGCTGACGCATCTCGATTCGTGCGGGCTCACGCTCGCGTTCTCGCGGCCTCCGGCCAACGACAACCTGGCCTTCGGCGAACGGGTCAAGGCCGAGATCGCGGCGGCCGCACGCGCCGTCGGCGTGATCTACAGCGCGCGCGAGCTCTACGCCTTCGCCACGGCGGCGAGCGAGGTCGCCGAACGGGCGGCGCAAGCGCCGATCGAGTCCGCCGCTCAGGCCGGCAGCACCCTTCTCGCAAGCTCGACCCAGTAGGCCACGCCATAGGGCAGGGCGGCGTCGGAGAAGTCGTATTTCGGGTTGTGCAGCATCGCCGAATCGCCGTTGCCGACGAACACGTAGGCGCCGGGAACCTGCCGCAGCACGAAGGCGAAGTCCTCGGCGCCCATCACCGGCTTGAGGTCGTCGCGCACGTTGTGGACTCCCGCGACCGCGCGCATGGCGTCGAGGGCGGTCTCGGTTTCGGCCGGGTGGTTGACCGTCGGAGGGTAGGGCTTGCCGAAGCCGGCGTCGACTCTCACCCGGACGCCGAAGGCGGCGGCCGTGTCGGCGCAGATGCGGCGGAACTCCGTCTCGATCGTCTCGCCGACCGCGTCCGAGAAGCAGCGGTAGTTGCACTTCATTTCGACCTTGTCGGGGATCACGTTGAACGCGTCGCCGCCATGGATCGAGGTGATCGAGACGACCGCGGGATCGAGCGGATCGACCACCCGCGAGACGATCGTCTGGGCCGCGCTGACGATCGCCGCCGAAGCGACCACCGGATCGCGCGCCATGTGAGGAAAGGCGGCGTGGCCGCCGACGCCCTCGACCGTGACCAGGAACTTGCCCGTCGCCGCCATCGCCGGCCCGCGCACCACGCCGAACGCGCCGACCGGCATGCCCGGCCAGTTGTGGACGGCGTAGGCGCCCTTGACCGGAAAGCGCGCGAGCATCCCGTCGTCGATCATCGCTTGCGCGCCCGCCTCGCCCTCCTCGGCCGGCTGGAAGCAGAACACCAGCGTGCCGTCGAAGGCGCGGGTCTCGGCGAGGTGGCGCGCGGCGCCGAGCAGCATGGTGGTGTGCCCGTCGTGGCCGCAGGCGTGCATCCGTCCCGCCACGCCCGAGGCGTGCGCGGCGCCGGTCGCCTCGTGGATCGGCAGGGCGTCCATGTCGGCGCGGAACAGGACGCGCTTCTCGGGTCCTGCCGCCGGCCCGCTTCCGCCGTGCAGCAGGCCGACGACCCCGGTCCCGCCGACGCCCTCGATCACGTCGTCGAAGCCGAAGCCGCGCAGGCGCTCGGCGACGATCCGGGCGGTGCGGGGCACGTCGTAGCCGAGCTCCGGGTGGCGGTGCAGATCGCGCCGCCACTCGGTCAACTCGGGAATCATGGCGGCGATGGAGTTGCTGACGGGGGCGTTCATGGCGCGGGCCGGCTCCGGGACGAGGGGGCGAGACAGCGGCCACGACCGCCTGCCGTCACTCTGGGCCGGCGCGGCCGCTCCCGTCAATCAAGTCCCCAGCCGCCGAGCCTCAGGGCGCGGCCGCGTCGATCGCGCAGGCCCATTTCACGATGTCGGCCACCGCGCCGTCGATGGCGCCGCCGGGTCCGCTGCGGATGATCGTCCCATCGAGGTAGCGGGCGAGCGGGATGAGGCTCTGAGCCAGGAGGCGCGCCTGCGCCCGGGCGCCCGTCGAGGTCAGATTCGACGCATTCGCGCGCAAGCCCGCAGCGATCCGTTCGAGCGGCGCGGCCTGTTCGGCGAATTTCGCCCGCGCCGACGCATCGGCGATTCGGGCCCCCGCATTCGCCAGGGCGCCGCTCGCGCCGCCGAGCGCGGCGGCGAGATGGTCGACCAGGTCGGCGAGCGCTTCGTAGTGAGTCTTGTGCGCGGCCGTACCCGGCGCTGGCGGCGCGACCTTCGGCGCGAGCCTTGCGAGGCCGGGCGGCGCGTCGCTCGGCGCCCACGCCGAGGGCGTGTTCACGACGTAGGGCAACGTGTTGTACGGGATGAAGGTCTGGATCACCCCGCCCGGCAGATGGTAGTTCGGCGACGGCGCCTTGGTCGCCATGTCGATCGCCGGCTGGACGGCCGTCACCCCGCGCCACGCCTTGATTTCCGTGAGCAGGCCGGTGTTCTTCAGCAGCGCGAGATATTGCCCGGAGTTCCATGTCTTCTCGACCGCGGCGAGGCCGTAGAAGTCGTCTTCGGTCTCGAACGGCTTGTCGGTCCAGTAGGAGCCGAGGTCCCACGCCGGATCGCCCCAGTTGCGATACAGCTCCTGCGACCCCATCCGGCCGGCCACGACGAGAGTCACCGGCTCGAGCGGGGTGTCCTTCACGAAATTCACCGCCTGGGAGGCGGGAAGGTCGGGCCAGCCGCTCTGGGTGACGTCCCGATAGGCGCGACTGTTCTTGTTCGCCTCGTAGGAGCCCGCGACCGCGCCCGGCTGCGGTATTTCGTCGTCAGCTTTCCTGCTCATGACCCGTTCCCTTCGTCCTGCGATCAGTTCCTCGCCGAAAAATATTCCCTGCAGGCCTTGAGGAGCGCCAGCAGCGTCCCGCCCTGGGCGAAGTACTTGTCCTTGAAAGTCTTGATGTCCGACTTGACCTGATCGGTGGTGACTTGTCCCGCGGCCCAGTATTTCAGCGTGCAGTCGCCGACGTGCTCCGCCGCGAGCGCCTGCAGAAGGAAGACCACCTGGACGCTGTTGCCGAATGCGCCGCAACCCATGGGCCCCGAGTTGACGACGATCGGCTTGCCGCCGGCCTGCTGGCGTGCGAGCGCGAACATCGCGACGAACGTGTTGAAAAGATCGACCAGGGTCGCTTCGTCGGTCGGCTCGTGCTTCGGGTTCGCGGTCAGGTCGGGCGCAGCGGCGGCGAGCACGTTGAACGTCTGCGCCTGGCCCAGCACGCCCTTGTCGACGATGGCCTGGACTTCCGCGAAGGTCTTCGACTCGAGGCCGCCGTGGAAATTGTGCTGCGAGTCCAGGTTCAGGACGCGGTGCGCCCCGGCGATCAGAAGCGGCGCCGGGTTGCCGGCCCCGACCGCCGCGTTGGGCGGGAGCCGCGTCTTGAGATGCGAGCGCCACTCGCCCTGCGAATCCTTGTCCTGCCAGGCGGCGAAGTTGGCGAGGTCCGGCGTCTCGCAGCACATCGTCTCTTCCTGGACGAAGCCGGCCGTGAACGCGCCGCCTCCGAGCCAGGCATTGGCGAAGTCGATCCAGTAGGATACGACCCCGGAGGGGTCGGCGTAGTCGTAGAAATTGGGATTGCAGGAGACGTTCACCGTGTGACGTTCGAACTTTTCCGACGCCAGATAGGCTGGGTAGGGCGGATTTTTCGTCGAGTCCCACTCGTATTTCCGGGCGTCGTTCAGAAACGTCGCCTTGGGCGTCGCCAGCTTCTTCCATTCGTTCCGGGCGAATTGGGCGAGGGCCGTCGAATAGATGTAGGTCTTCTTGCGGTACCAGTCCGGATCGTTGCGCGGCGGCTTGGTCTCGGACACGTAGCGGCCGGCCATCAGGCCGATCTGTCGGCAAAGGTCGGTGGGAAACGGATCCTGCTGTTCGGGCGCCATGAGTCCTCCCCTTCTCGGTCCCGGAATTCACCCCGACCTTGGCGGCGGGCCTTCCGAGGAACGACACAGTGCTTTCGGTCTTCTTTGCTGTCAACGGAGCGCCCGCCGCGGAAACCCGGCGCGCGGAGGCTGGATTGGGAGCGTTTCGCGCGGCGTGGTAGAGTTGGCTCGCGCAAGTGAACCCGGGAGCCACGGTATGAGCGCGTCAGACCCGGGGCTTCTCAGCCTCGTTCCGTTCGTCAGCGTCGACGCCATGATGCGGATCGTGTGGGACATCGGCGTCGAGCGGGCGCTCACCGAACTCGCGGCCTATATTGAAGAAGACTTCCGCCGCTGGGAGCTGTTCGACAAGACGCCGCGCATCGCCGCCCACTCGGCCGAGGGCGTCATCGAGCTGATGCCGACCAGCGACGGGGCGACCTACGGCTTCAAATACGTCAACGGCCATCCGAAGAACGCCGCGGCCGGGCGGCAGACGGTGACCGCCTTCGGCGTGCTCTCGCACGTCGACAGCGGCTATCCGATGCTGATCTCCGAAATGACCATCCTGACCGCGCTGCGCACCGCGGCCACGTCGGCGCTCGCGGCGCGGGCGCTCGCGCCGCCGCAGGCGCGCACGATGGCGATCATCGGCAATGGCGCGCAATGCGAATTCCAGGCTGTCGCCTTCAAGGCGATCTGCGGCGTCGAATGCGTGCGGCTATACGACATCGATCCCAGGGCCACGCGCAAGGCCGCCGCCAACCTCGAAGGCTCGGGCCTCGCCGTCGTCGCTTGCGGGTCGAGCGAGGGGGCGATTCTCGGCGCGGAAATCGTCACGACCTGCACCGCCGACAAGCGTTTCGCCACCATCCTGACCGACAACATGGTCGGCCCCGGCGTGCATCTGAACGCCATCGGCGGCGACTGTCCGGGCAAGACCGAGCTGCATCGCGATATCCTGCTTCGCTCCGAGATCTTCGTCGAATACCCGCCGCAGACCCGCATCGAGGGCGAAATCCAGCAGCTCCCGGGTGACTATCCGGTGACCGAGCTGTGGAAAGTGCTGACCGGCCAGGCGCAGGGGCGGCGCGACGCGCGCCAGATCACCTTGTTCGACGGCGTCGGCTTCGCCATCGAGGACTTTTCGGCGCTCCGCTACATCCGCGACCAGGTCGCGCGCACCGGCGACTACCAGAAGCTCGATCTGCTCGCCGACCCGGACGACCCGCGCGACCTCTACGGCATGCTGTTGCGCCATCGGCCGGAATCGCCGCCGAAGTAAACATCGCAACGAGATTCGAAGCTATTCGGCCGAAATTGGGCGTAGTTTGCTCGTGACGCCTCCGTTGCCTTCGATTGACTTTCGGTTATTACAACGTAAACTTTGCCGCAACGGCAGGGCGCGCGTTGTGCGCGGGGAGGAATAATCTGATGAAGACACTTCTGGGTCTTGGGATCGGAGTTGCGGCGATGGCCCTTACGGGGATCACGCCAGCCGGGGCGACGCCGCCGGCGCCCGACAAAGTCTTCGACTTCAGCGGGACTTGCACGGATTGCTCGGGCGTCGCCATGGCCGAACTGACGGTCCTGTCCTCGTACAACATCGGCGATACGCTCACTCAAGACAATTTCGTATCCTTCCACTACGATGGAACGAACTTTGTACCGGCGTTCACCGTCACCAGCGCAAACTTCGGTTTCATCGGCGGCTCCATTTCGGCTTATCCGGGTTTCAATGCCGTGACCGTCTATGGAACCCAAACCCCGTCCTTCGTCTCCCGTACGGATGGGACATGGGACGTTGGCTTTAACGACACCGGCACCAACGGTCAGTGGGGCACGCCCGGCGTTCCCGAGCCTGCGACCTGGGCGATGCTGCTCGCCGGTTTCACCGGCCTCGGCCTCCTCGGCCGCCGCGGCGTACAGCGCGCGCCCTCGGCCGTATGATCTCCGCCCCGGGGACGCTTCTCGTGGGGCGCCAACCGGGTGGTTATCCTGGCTCTCGATAGCGATTATTCATTCGGCGCCGGGCTACACGGAAACTGGCGGGTCGCGAGACGCCCGGCGACTTCGGAACCAACGCCGCCTGGATCGCCAGCGGCGTGCCCGGATCGTCGACCCGGGCGATGCTGCTCGCCAGCTTCGGCATTCTTTGGCGTTGCGGCGCAATGTCTGCCGGCGCAGCGTCCTGACTTCTCGTGTTTGCCTCCGCCAAGTGACTCAGCGGAGCAAGTTGACGATGTTCGCTTACAATGCTTCGGCCGATCAGACGCTTCGCGGAGGGCTTGGTTGATGAAGACGCTTTTGGGAATCATGGTTGCGTCGATGGTCATCGCGGGAGCTGCGCCAGCGAGAGCGACGGCGCCGGCGCCGCCGCCGGTGGCCAACAAGGTCTTCGACTTCAGCGGGACCTGCACGGATTGCTCGGGGACGGCGAGCGCCGAACTGACCCTCGCGCCCACCTACACCTTGGGCGACGCGATCACCCCAGTGAGCTTTGTCTCGTTCCATTACGACGGAACCGACCTGAAGAGCGCCTACACCCTCCTCCCTGGGGACGTGGACACGTTTGGTGGCGCAATCACGAACGTGCCGGGCGGCAATTTCGTCTTGCTGATCGCCAAGAACGAAACTGAGACGTTCAACTCGCTAGTGAACGGACTCTGGCACGTTGCGAACCCCATCGACGACTTCGGAACCAACGCAACCTGGGTCGCCGGCGGCGTCCCCGAGCCTGCGACCTGGGCGATGCTCCTCGCCGGCTTCGCCGGCCTCGGCCTCGTCGGCCGCCGCGGCGTGCAGGGCGCACGCTCGTCCGCGTGACCGGCCGGGCGGTGCGAGCCCGCCTCGGGGCGGTCCCGGCCCGCCCCCTGCAAGCGAGGTCCGCCCCTCCGGACTCGCGCTAGGAACTTCGCTGGACCCGTGGTAGGCAGCCTCGCCATGCGAGGCGGCTGCTGCGCCGCACAACGAGGATCTGGCGATGGCGAATGCGGCGGACGGCTTTCCCGAAGGTCTGGCCTTCGACGACGTTCTGCTGAGGCCCGGCCACTCGACAGTCATGCCGAGCGGCGTCAGCGTCGCGACCCGGCTCACCCGGACGATCTCGCTCAACCTCCCGATCATCTCCTCGGCGATGGACACCGTGACGGAAGCGCGTCTCGCCATCGCCATGGCGCAGGCCGGCGGCATCGGCGTCATCCACCGCAATCTCGAACCCGCCGATCAGGCCGAGGAAGTGCGCAAGGTCAAGCGCTTCGAGAGCGGCATGGTGGTCGATCCGATCACCATCTTCCCCGACGCGACGCTCGCCGACGCGCTCGCCGTCATGCGCCGCGCCTCGATCTCCGGCATTCCGGTGGTCGAGCCGGGTCCGGACGGAAAGCCGGGCAAGCTCGTCGGCATCCTCACCAATCGCGACGTACGCTTCGCCGACGACCCGCGCCAGCCGGTGACCGACCTGATGACGCGCAAGGTGATCACGGTCGGGGAGGGGGTGGGTCGCGACGAGGCGCGCCGGCTCCTTCACCAGCACCGGATCGAGAAGCTGGTGGTGATCGACGAATCCGGCCGCTGCGTCGGCCTGATCACGGTCAAGGACATCGAGAAGGCGACGGCGCATCCGAACGCCGCCAAGGATTCCGACGGACGCCTGCGGGTCGCCGCCGCCACCACGGTCGGCGACAAGGGTTTTGCGCGCGCCGAACTCCTGATGGCGGCCGGCGTCGACTGCCTCGTGGTCGACACCGCCCACGGCCATTCCGAACAGGTGCTCGAGCAGGTGCGGCGCATCCAGCGCGCGACCAACAAGGTCGCCGTGATCGCCGGCAACGTCGCCACCCGCGAAGGGGCGCAGGCGCTGATCGACGCCGGCGCCGACGCGATCAAGGTCGGCATCGGGCCGGGCTCGATCTGCACCACGCGGATCGTCGCCGGCGTCGGCGTGCCGCAATTGACCGCTGTGCTCGAAGCGGCGGAGGCGGGCCGGGCGGCCGGCGTGCCGGTGATCGCCGACGGCGGCATCAAATATTCCGGCGACCTCGCCAAGGCGATCGCCGGCGGAGCCGACTGCGTGATGATCGGCTCGCTGCTCGCCGGCACCGACGAGAGCCCCGGCGAAGTGTTCCTGTACCAGGGGCGCTCCTACAAGAGCTATCGCGGCATGGGCTCGCTCGGCGCCATGGCGCAAGGGTCGGCCGACCGCTACTTCCAGCAGGACGTGAAGGACCAGATGAAGCTCGTGCCCGAGGGCGTCGAGGGGCAGGTGCCCTATCGCGGGCCCGTGGGGGCGATCCTGCACCAGCTTTCGGGCGGCCTGCGCGCCGCCATGGGCTACGTCGGGGCGGAGACGATCCCGGAGTTCCAGCAGAAGGCGCGGTTCATGCGCATCACCAATGCGGCCTTGCGCGAGAGCCACGTCCACGACGTCGCGATCACCCGCGAGAGCCCGAACTACCATCCGGGCGGGGCGTAGGCGCCCTTGGCGGCCCCCCGGTCCGCCCTACGCTCCGCCATGGCCCACGGCGGCCGACGGCGGCGCGCGCCGCTGCTCGACTTCCAGTTCGGCTGCGGACGTTATCCTTCTCGTCGAAGTTTCGCACAAGCTCGCTCGCCTACGACGTCGCAAAGCGGCTGGCCTGAGCAGAGGTCTCCGGCTCGACCTCGGGCGCGGAGAACTTGCGGCGCGCCTGAGCCAGCAGACCGGGGACGAGCGCCTCCGCGGCGCGCGCGCCGGAGATGACCACCGCCTCGACGCCGGGGCCGTGGGTCGCGGCGCCGGCGACGACGAGGCCGGGGATGGGGCTTTTGGCGCCGCGCAGGCGCGCCGAGCGTTCGATCCCGTAGATGGCGCCCATGCTCGCGCGATCATAACGCGCGTAGGTCACCGGGCTGGCTTCCGACCGATGGACGATGTGTCGGCGAAGGTCCGGCAGCGCGCGCTCCGCGGCGGCGATCATGGCGTCGGCGACCTCGCGCTTCCGCTCGGCGTAGACATTGGAGAGGCGCCACGCCTTCCAGTCCTCGCCCGGCGCGTCGGGAAACCAAGCGCGCGCTTCTTCATTGGTGATCAGCCGGATCAGCGAGACGGTCGCGTGGCCCGCAGGGGCCGCGGACGGGTCGATCTTCGACAGGACCTCGATCCCGACCCCGTCGGGACCGTGGACGTGGATCACCGGCCGACCGTCGGGAACAACATCGACGCCGAGATGAACCATGAAGGCCGAGGGCGCGGGGGCGGCGGCGGCGACCCTTCGGCGAAATTCGCTCGGCAGGCGAGTCGGTTCGAGCAGTTCGCTGAAAGTTCGCTTGAAGTCGGCATTGCTGACGACGGCCCGGGCGCGGATCGTCTCGCCGCTGGCGAGCCGCACCCCCGCGGCGCGACCGCCCTCGACGAGGATCTCGTCGACGCGGGTCTTCAGGCGCACCGTTCCGCCGCGCCGCTCGATCGCGGCGACGAGCGCGTCGGCGAGCCTTTGCGAGCCGCCGACGGGAAAATAGCCGCCGTGGAAATAATAGCCGAACAGCGGGACCATATCGGCGCAAGTCAAGGACTCGCGTCCGTCGCTGACGTAGCCGACAAGCGCCAGAACCACCGCCTTCGCCTCTTCACTCAGGCCGTGGCGAGCGACGAGTTGCTCGAACGGCTTGTCCATCCACGCCGCCAACATCGGGTGACGTTTGGGGATCGCCAACACCGCATCGATGGAAGCGGGCATGCCGGGTACGCCGCCGGTCGCCTCGCCGGTCCAGGTCATGCCTGCCAAGATCGCGTGAATGTCGTCGAACAGTGCGGCGAGGCCGACGGCGTCGGCCGGGAACGCAGCGCCGAGCTGGCGGACGTATTCCCGCCAGTCGCGCGCCGGCTCGATGCGACGATCGCCGAAGACATAGCAATGGTCGACCCGCCGCCATTCGATCGCGTCGGCGATGTCGAGTCGCCGCAGGACGCCCTCCAGCGCTCCACCGGGGTGCAGGCCGGAAAAGTCGTGCGGGCCGGCTTCGAATCGGTAGAGGCAGGGCGCGCCGTCGTGACGCGCCTTGCGGAGAAAGCTGTGGCAGAAGCCGCCGGCGACGACATGGGCCTCGAAGACGGCGACCCGGAGTCCCGAGTCGGCGAGCAGCGCCGCGGCGACGAGGCCGCCGATTCCCGCCCCGACAATCGCGACGTCGACGTCGAGGTCGACGGCTCCGGCGAAATCGGGCGCGGCCCAGCGGAATTCGCTCGAGCGGGAGATCCGGCGGCCGATCACGAAGCGGATGAGCGCGTTCGGACCGAAAATCGAAACGACGGCGCCGAAGACGAACAGGCCCGTGGTCGCCCATCCGGGCCAGGCGAAGCGGAAAGCGACGGCGTTCACGAGAAACAGGAGTCCCCAGAACGCCGAGAGGATCATGTTCACCAGACCAAAGACGGGGCTGGCCGCCTCGGCGGCATAGGCGGCCCGGGCGTATTCGGCGGTCCAGGGCTTCCCGAGGCCGACGCTCAGGATCGCGAAGGCGCCGAGGCCGGCGAAAGAACAAGCAACCGCGTCCGACGGGGAGACGGCCCAGCCGGCCGCGCAGGCGCCACAGAGAGCCGCGAACAGCAGGAGTCCGCCGGCTTCGAGCGTGCGAAACTCTCTTTGGCGCGCACGCCACAGCGCGAGCACGAGCGAGAGCGCGAATCCGACGCCTGCGGCCGTCCCGGCTCCGACTCCCGCGATCAGCAGCCAGAACAGCGCGAACGGGCCGAGGCTGACATTGACGGCGATGAAGGTCTTCATGGCCGGGCGCTCATCGGGCGTCGACGGTCTGGCGGCTGGGCGGAGCGGGCGTGCTCATCGGGGCGGCCTCGTGTTATGGCGGTGCGGCGAACGAGAGCCTGGCAGGGATCGGGAGTTCATGCCGCTGCGTTTTCGTGACTGGCTGGAGAGAATTCGCGAACGGCGCCGTCAATCCGTTCGCGAAGCGCGGACGGCGTCAGCTGCGCTTCTGCTCGATTTCGGAGCCGCGGGCGGCATCGCCGTCGGCGTTGCGCTGCTATTCGTGATCTTGAGCCCGGCCGCGACCGACCGACTCTCAGCCGGGGTTCGGCTGGTCTATTGGTTGACGGTGCTGGTCGGCGGCTCCGCGATCGGGGCCGTCCTCGGCCGCATTCTCTACCGCCAGCCGCAGTTCGCGCGGCGCCCGCTTCTTGGCTCGCTGGCGACGGGCGCGCTGCTGACGCCGCCGATCTCGCTGCTGGTGGCCTTGGCCAACCGGTTTGCCTTCGGCTATCCGGTCGCCAGTGCGGAGCATTGGCTCGCGATCGCGCCATCGGTCTTCGGGCTCAGCTGCGGGCTTTCGCTGGTCAACCTATGGGCTACCACGGGGGACCGGCGGCCGCGCCCCGAGAGCGCCGACACCAGACCGGAAGACGTGCTCGACCGGTTCGAACCGCGCGCCGGCGTCGGTCTCGCCGACGAGGGCGAGGCCCTGTTCCGCGCCCGTCTGCCGGACGGGTTCAAGACCGCCGAGCTCTGGGCGATCGAGGCCGAGGATCATTATCTGCGCATTCACACCGGGGCCGGCCGAACCCTGGTCCTGATGCGCCTCTCCGATGCGGTGACGGCGCTGGCCGGGCTCGACGGCGCCCAGACCCATCGCTCCTGGTGGGTCGCACGGTCCGCCGCGCGGCGGATCGAGACGGCGCAGGGGCGGGCCGTCCTGGCGCTGCCGGACGGGACGCGCGCGCCGGTCAGCCGCAGCTTCTACCGGAGTTTGAAGGATCGCGGCTGGCTGTGATCTTCGGCCTCTCCGGCGCTAGCGCCGGCCGCCGAGCTCGTCGATGTGGGCGAGCATGTCCGCCGGGTCCTCGTAGACGCGGAAGGCGGAGGCTTTCTGCAGCTCCTCCGCGCCGTAGCCGCCGCACAGGAGCCCGACGCCGAGCGCGCGGCAGCGGGCGGCGGCCAGCATGTCCCAGATCGAATCGCCGACCACCACCGCCGTCTCGATCGGCGCGCCGAGGCGCTCGGCGGCGGCGAGGAACAGGTCGGGGTCGGGCTTGGCGTATTTGACCTG
>CAMFKX010000044.1 GCA_945957375.1 uncultured Roseiarcus sp. | reverse complement strand
TACACTTATGCGATCGTCGGCAGCGTCAGATGTGTATAAGAGACAGGACGCGAACCCCGCCGGCGGTCTCGGCGCCGGGACCGTCCACGCTGACCTTTCCGACACGACGCCCGTCGCGGGCGGCCATGACGCGCAGGACGGTCCGCCCGTGACGGCGGGCCTCGAACAGCGGGAACGGCTCGCCCTCCGACATGCCCCTGCCCTTCACGACGCGATAGCCCGGCAGCGCCGCCGCCACCGCCGCCCGGGTGAACGGCGTGTCCGGGCCGAGCCCGCCGACGCCGGACGAGGCGACGGTCAGCGGTTGCGCCGCGGCCTGCCCCGCGAGCGCCGTGAAGGCGAGCATCAATGCCGGAACCAAAGACCCGGCAAGCAAGCGACGCGGCATGTCCAGACTCTCCCGATCGCGTCTTTCCTACCGCTTTCGGATCAGGCTGTCAGCGAGGCTTCCCCGCCGAGGCTCGCCAGGATCGGGCAGTCGGGCCGCTCGTCGCCGTGACAGGAGCGGACCAGGCCGCGCAGCGTCTCGGCCATCTCGCGCATTTCGGCGATGCGCCGCTCGAGGTCGACCAGGTGGCGTTCGGCGAGCGCCTTCACGTCGCGGCTCGGACGCTCCCGGTCGCGCCAAAGGGCGAGCAGCGCCGCAATCTCGGCCACCGAGAAGCCGATCCGGCGGGCGCGGGCGATGAACCGCAATTCGTGCAGGTCGTGGCCGCCGTAATCGCGGTAGCTGTTGTCGCGCCGGGAGGCCGGCTTCAGGAGACCGATCGCCTCGTAGTGGCGGATCATCTTCGCGCTCACTCCGGACGCCCGCGCGGCCGCGCCGATGTTCATGGCGGCTTTCCCCTTGACCTTCCCATCGTGGGAAGGTCTATCAGGACCGCCGATCCCGCTCAACCGTTGGAGGGCCAGAAGATGGCCTCGCTCCCGTCGCCCCTGAACCTGTTCGAGCCGCCGTTGCCCGAGGGCTTCGCGCGCGATCCCGT
Source organism: uncultured Roseiarcus sp. (assembly GCA_945957375.1). Lineage (GTDB taxonomy): Bacteria > Pseudomonadota > Alphaproteobacteria > Rhizobiales > Beijerinckiaceae > Roseiarcus. Next base: position 24,397 of record CAMFKX010000044.1, on the reverse strand, counting down.
CTGCCGCATGGCCGTCGATCCGGCCAAGGCCGAGGACAAGGCGGAGCACGCCGGCAAGACCTATTGGTTCTGCTGCTCGGGCTGCCAGGAGATGTTCGTCGCCGATCCCGAGCGCTACCTCGCGGCCGAAACCGGGACGAGCGCCAAGCCTGCCCGGCCGCCGCGCGCCGGGGCCTCCGCCGTCGATCCGGTTTGCGGGATGACGGTCGACGTCGCGACCGCGAAACACAAGGCCGAGCACGACGGGCGGGCGGTCTATTTCTGCTCCGGCCGCTGCCGCGAAAAATTCCTCGCCAATCCGTCGGCCTATCCGGCGAAGCCGGCGGAGCCTGAGGCCGCCGCCAAGGCGATCGACCCGGTCTGCGGCATGACGGTCGACGTCGCGACCGCGAAGCACACAGCCGAGCACGACGGAAAGCCCTACTATTTCTGTTGCGCCCGCTGCCGCGAGAAATTCGTCGCCGAGCCGGCGCGCTACCTCGCGCCGAAGGCCGAGACGCCCCCGGCGGAGCCGGTCCCGGAAGGGACGATCTACACCTGCCCGATGCATCCGGAGATCCGTCAGATCGGGCCGGGCGCCTGCCCGATCTGCGGCATGGCGCTCGAACCGGATGTGGTGACGGCCGACGCCGGCCCCAATGTCGAGCTGATCGACATGACGCGGCGGTTCTGGATCGCGCTCGCGCTGACCGTCCCGGTCTTCTTGCTAGAGATGGGCGGCCACCTCGCGCCCGGCCTCCACGCGCTGATCCCGCCGCAGGCGTCGAACTGGATCCAGTTCGCGCTCGCGACGCCGGTCGTGCTGTGGGCCGGCTGGCCGTTCTTCGAGCGCGGCTGGGCGTCGATTCGGACCGGCAACCTCAATATGTTCACCCTGGTCGCGATGGGGACGGGCGTCGCCTGGATCTACAGCCTGGTCGCGACGCTCGCGCCGTCGGCCTTTCCGTCCGCGTTCCGCGGCATGGGCGGCGCGGTCCCGGTCTATTTCGAGGCGGCGGCGGTGATCACGGTGCTGGTGCTGCTCGGGCAGGTTCTCGAACTGCGCGCCCGCGAGCAGACCAGCGGCGCCATTCGCGCCCTGCTCGACCTCGCGCCCAAGACCGCCCGGCGCATCGGCGACAACGGGAGCGAGGAGGAGGTTGCGCTCGACGTCATCGCGGTCGGCGACCGGCTGCGCGTCAGGCCGGGCGACAAGACCCCGATCGACGGCGTGATCCTCGAGGGCCGCAGCGCGCTCGACGAGTCGATGGTGACGGGCGAATCCCTGCCGGTCGCCAAGGGCGTCGGCGACCGCGTCATCGGCGGCACGATGAACCAGAGCGGCGGCTTCGTCATGCGCGCCGACCGGATCGGGCGCGAGACCGTGCTGGCGCAGATCGTCCAGATGGTGGCCCAGGCGCAGCGCAGCCGCGCGCCGATCCAGCGCCTCGCCGATCAGGTGGCGGGCTGGTTCGTGCCGCTGGTGATCGCGGTCGCGGTCGCGGCCTTTCTCGCCTGGTGGAGTTTCGGCCCGGAGCCGCGCCTGACCTTCGGCCTGGTCGCGGCGGTCTCGGTGCTGATCATCGCCTGCCCGTGCGCGATGGGCCTGGCGACGCCGATGTCGATCATGGTCGGCGTCGGGCGCGGCGCCCAGTCCGGCGTCCTGATCAAGAACGCCGAGGCGCTCGAGCGGTTCGAAAAGGTCGACACGCTGGTGGTCGACAAGACGGGCACGCTGACCGAGGGCAGCCCCGCCGTGATCGCCGTCAGGCCTTCCCCCGACTTCGACGGCGACGCGGTGCTGAGGCTCGCCGCCGGCCTCGAACGATCGAGCGGGCACCCGCTGGCGGCGGCGATCGTCAAGGCGGCCGAGGACAAGGGGCTGACGCCGCCCGACGCCGCCGATTTCGACGCGCCCGCCGGCAAGGGGGTGGTCGGCACGGTCGAAGGCCGTGCGGTCGCGATCGGCAGCGCGCCCTTCCTCGCCGGGCGCGGGGTCGACGCGGGGCCCCTCGCCGCCGAGGCCGACGGCTGGCGGCGCGACGGCGCCTCGGTGGTGTTCGTCGCGGTCGACGGCAAGCTGGCCGGGGCGCTCGCCATCGCCGATCCGGTGAAGGCGACCGCGGCCGAGGCGTTGCGCGATCTCGCGGCGGAGGGCGTCCGGGTGGTGATGCTGACCGGCGACAACCGCACCACGGCCGAGGCGGTGGCGAAGAAGCTCGGCATCCGCGACGTCGAGGCCGAAGTCCTGCCCGATCACAAGGCCGATACCGTGGCGCGGCTGAAACGCGAGGGACGCGTCGTCGCGATGGCCGGCGACGGGGTCAACGACGCCCCGGCGCTCGCGGCCGCCGACGTCGGCGTGGCGATGGGCGCCGGAACCGACGTCGCCATCGAGAGCGCCGGCATGACGCTGCTCAAGGGCGACCTGCGCGGTCTCGTGCGCGCCCGGCGGCTCTCCCGGGCGACGATGCGCAACATCCGGCAGAACCTGTTCTGGGCGTTCGCCTACAACGCCGCCGGCGTGCCGATCGCCGCCGGCGTCCTCTACCCGGCGTTCGGGATCCTGCTCTCGCCGATCATCGCCGCCGCGGCGATGTCGCTGAGTTCGGTCAGCGTCGTCGGCAACGCGCTCCGGCTGCGACGGGTCAGGCTGGATTCGTGAGCGTTCTCGATCGAACGGATGCCGACCCCTCACCCTGCGGCCTGCGGCCGCTTCCCTCTCCCGGAGGGAGAGGGGATCCCCTTCTCCCTCCGGGAGAAGGTGTCGCCGAAGGCGACGGATGAGGGCCGGCCCGGAAAATCGCGGAAATCACCGCGAAGCTTCTCGTCATGACCGACCTCACCGTCTTCGGCTACAGGTCGCAGGGTTTGGTGATCAGGCCGGCCTGTTCGGTCAAGGCGCGGCCGTCCCAGCGCAGATGGACGATCCCCTTCAGCCAGCTCGGATAATAGGGGTCGGGCCGGCAGGGGCCGGGCGGATGATAGCCGTAGCCCACGGCCACTTTCGGCGTGAGGTCGGCGGCGACGTGGTAGCGCTCGTTCATGCAGGCGGTCGTGTTCGTATAGCCGGCGCAATCGGGCGGCCCATCGGGGAGCCCATCCGGATTGGACAGGCCGGGGTCGCGGTAGATGTTGCCGCCGAGGTCGAAGCGGCCGAGCTTATGGACGACGGTGGCGAACCAGGAGACGTTCGGATTGCTCTGGAAGATGTAGTTGCCCGTGACGACGACGCGGTCCGGATCCGCCTCGGGCCCGATCACCGCCGCGGCGTAGACCGGACAGGTTCCGTTGTTCCCGCAGGTCGTTTCGGTCGCGACGAAGATGTTGTTGGTGATGCGATAGACGGCGCCGCCGGCGGCGTCGGGCGCCAGCCCCATCAGGAGCAGCTCGGAATTCTCGGTGTCGTGCATCGGATCCTGGCTATCGCCATAGGACGTGTTGTCGAAGGCGACGATCTGCGCCTTCTCGCCGTGCTTCTCCTGACAGTCCGGAAAGACCTCGAATCCGGCGCTTCCGTTGCGCCACCAAGCGTTCTGTTCGGCGACGCCCTGGCCCGAATAGGGCGCGTTGCGGCCCTGCGAACAGCTCCACGAATCGAACACCAGCCCCTCGCCGTCCGAGTTGCAGCCGGCGCCGGACCGGGCGTTGATGTTGCGGTAGGCGAAATTGCCGGCGACGAAGACGCGCGTGCCGGGCGTCGCCACCGGTCCGTTGGTCGGGATCATCGACACGCCGCTGCTGCAAAGCGTGCCCCCGACGCTCGGGGAGGCGTTGTAGGCGATCGCGCCGACCACCGCCGACTGATCGACGCCGCCGTTCGGCGTCCAGCCATAGCTGCCGAAGCCGTAAAGCCCGCAGTTCGACGCGATGTTGTTGATGAAGGCGACGAAGCCGATGACGTCGTCCGTCTCCGACGTCGTGGTCATGCAGCCGGTGCCGGTGTCGTCGTTCTGCGTCGCCTGGAACCCTTCCACCGCCCAGTTCGAGCGGTCGATGCGAAACGGTTCGACCGAGCGCCCGTCGACCACGCAGCTCGTCAGATCCGGGCCGGCGCACAGCAGCACGGCGAAATGCACGCCGCCCAAGCCGTCGATCCCTCCCGCGGTCGACGGGCAATGGGAGACCGCGCCCCACTTCCCGGCGCCGAACGGGCTGCCCTCCGGTCCGGCCACGTATCGGCCCGGCGCCGCGACGATCACGTCGCCGCAGGCGACGTCGTGGCGGGGCGTGGCCCACGCCGCCGCCGGGGAGGTTCCGGCGTTGCGGTCGTCGCCGGCGGGGGAGAGGTAATAGACGTGGAGCGCGGCGAAGGGTTTGGCGCCCGTCCCCGGTTCCGCGGCGCTCGCCGGGAAGACGGCCGGAAGACCGGCCAGGAGACCCGCTACGAGACCGGCTCGCGCCAGCCGACCGGAATTCGTCATCGCCGACCTCATCTCGTGAGCCAAGGGGGCGCCGCCGCCGGGAGCAGCCGTCACTCCAGCAACGGGCGCAGCGCGACGCCGAGCAGGGCGCGGAGCGCGACCAGATCGAATCGGCAACGCGCCAGGACCGCCATGAAGTTGCCGCGCCAGCCGAGGCGCGTCGCGCGTTGCGATGCAGCCTGACCGGAAACGGCGCGTCGCGGGCGAATGCGACCAGGATCGCCCAGGTCCTGTCCGACGAGCCGACGTCGCCGACCACCGTTCGTCGGGTAGCCGGTCCTGGGCTGCGATGCTGCGCAATTGCTCAGCGAGGAAGCGCTCGCCGTTGAAGGTGGCGAGGGCGACGCTGATCATCGCCATCGCGCAGCCAGGCGCTTCGCCGACGGCGGCAGCGTGCGGTCGGCGATCGACTGGACGAACTCGCCGAGTTTCGGCTCGACCGCCATCCCGAACCCCAGGAACGCCGCCCCGAGCAGACCCGCCAGGATCAGCGCGGCGACCGGCGCCGGCTGGGCGCCGACCGCGATCGCCAGGGCGACCGCCATCAGCGCGACCGCCGGCGCGGCGCGCGCGGCGACGTCGCGCAAAGAGCCGGCGATCCAGAGCAACGCCAGGCAGTCCACGCCGGTGCGCAGGGTCCAGGCGAGCGCCGCGCCCGGCAGGCCCGCCTCGCGGATCAACAGCCACAAAATCATCAGAAAGGGCCCGACCTCGAGCAGGTGCAGCCGCGCGATCAGGTTCGGCCGGCCCTGCGCCAGCAATTGATTGAGCGGCAGGAAGGCCACGCCGTTCATCCAGGCGCCGAACAGGAGAATCTGGGCGACCAGGGTCGAGTGGCGCGCGAATTCGGCCCCGACCCACAGCTGGAGAAAGGGCCCGATGACGATGATCGCCGGGCCGCAGATCGCGCCGAACACGAAGGCCAGCGCCAGCGCGGCCCGCCCGGTCAGATCCCGGCTCGTCTCCGAGGTCTCGCGCGACAGCCTGGGAAACAGCGTTCGCGCCACCGCCACCGCCAGCACCTGGCTGCGCGCCGACAGGCTCATCGGCACGGCGTAATGCGCGACGGCGGCGGCGCCCAGCATCCGTCCGATCACCATCTGGTCGAAGGTGTCCAGGATCGGGCTGACGAGGCCCGAGACGCTGACCCAGGCGCCGTACCGGAACAGGCTTCGCGCGCTCGCCGGGTCCGGCCTCAACGACCGGATCGGACGCTCGAGCCAAAGGGCGACGGCCAGCGTGCCGACCACCACAACCAGCCGGCCGAGCATGAGCGTGGGCATGATCACGCGCAGGGACGGACCGAACAGCATGACGGCGACCAGGGGGGCGACCTGCCCGAAGAACACGCCGAGCAGGTTCGACAGGTTGGACAGCAGGAACCGCTCGCACGATTCGAGCGCGCCGATCGCGACGCCGATCAGCATGCCGAGCGGCAGCATCGCCGCCATCCAGGGGAGCGCGCCGGCCATTTCCTGCGCCAGGTCGCCGGTCAGCGGGAACCAGAGCCGCAGCACCGTCCCGCCGGCGGCGTAGAGCGCCGCCCCGGCGGCGATCCCCATGACGAGATTGAGATAGAGCGTCGTGAGAAAAACCGGGACGCGCTCCTGCGAACCGGCGTGGCCGAGCTTTCCGAGCGCGTTCGCGGCCGCGCGCGACAGGCCGAAGTCAAGAACCCCGAGATAGCCGAGCAGCGACCAGGTCAGGGCGACGACGCCGTAGCGCGCCGCGCCGATGGCGTGAATGTAGAGGGGAACGGTGACCAGCGCGAGCGCGACCGGCAGCGTCAGGCCGATGATGTTGACGACCAGGTTGCGGGAGAACGCATGGCCGTCGGAAACGATCGTCATCACGCCTCCCGGTCTGCAGCCAGCTTGGCGGAATCCAGTTTAAGCCGCCGGCGGACAGCGCCTCAATGCTTATCCGGCCCCTCGCTTTTTCGATAAAGACTTAGATCGGGGCAAATCCGTACCTACTTTGGCGGATCGGATTCCGGTATTTGCTTCCGCCAAGTCGGGGCATAGTCGTGCCGCGGCGCCGGTTGCGCCGATCTTCTTGATCGGGCGCGCCTTCAAGCGGGGAAACGCGCCGCCAGTTCCGCCGATCGACCGATTCTTCAAGGCGGCTCTGCGTAGCTTGCGGAAAGCGTCAGGGCGCGCCGCGAAAGAACGGAAGGACTCGCAGAGGACAAAGCCCGCGGGCGCTGTCGGACGGATGGGCAGGCGGAGTTACCTTGGCGCGCGCAGAAGACCTCAACGACGTCTCGAGGCCCGCCGCGCAGGTGGTCTGCACCCTCGCCGAGCATCATTATTTCTACGGCGCGGCCGCGCTGACCAACTCCCTCGCCCGCGCCGGCTTCGCCGGGGTGGTCGCGGTCGGCTTCCGCGGCGACCTGCCCGGCTGGCTCAAGGCCCTGAAGCGGGATCCGCTTTCCGGCGAATACGTCGTCACAGACGCGGTTCGGCTCCGGCTGGTCGAGGTCGACGGGCGCTGGCATCTCAACAACTGCAAGCCGCTGTTCCTCGAACAGGTGATGTTAAGCCTGTATCCGGACGCGACCCTGGTCTTCTATTTCGACACCGACATCGTCGTCACCCAGCCCTGGGCCGACTTCGAGCGCTGGGCCGAGCGGGGGCTGCTGATGGTCCTCGATCAGTCGGACAGCTACATGTCGCCGCACCACGTCTACCGCCAGGCGTGGCGCGATCTGGCGGCGAGGCGAGGCCGCGCGTGCCGGGAATTCGCCGGATACGTCAACGGCGGCTGCATCGGCGTTTCGCGCGCCCATGCGGCGTTCACGACCGTGTGGCGGGAGCTGATGGACCAGCTCGCGCGCGACGGAACCGACATGCGCGAGATGAAGAACCTCGCGGGCATGCCGGAATTCCTGCGCATGGACCAGGACGTCCTCAATGCGGCGATCATGGCGACGGAGTTCCCGGTCGCGCTTCTCGGGCCCGAGGCGATGGGCGTCTTTCCCTGGGCCGGCGTGGTCATGCTGCACGCCCTCTGGCGCAAGAAGCCGTGGCGGCGGAACTACGTCCTCGACGCCTTGCGCGGCTATCCGCCCGACCGCGCCCATCGCGCCTACTGGGACTTCGTCGACGGACCGATCCGCCCGTTCGGCGCCGCGGCGCTCTCGCGCAAGCGCGCCCAACTGGCGCTCGGACGCGTGATCGGCCTCCTGCACAGCCGCAGCGTCCGCGACCTCTAGCCTCGCCGGATCACGCCGCCCGATGGCCGACATAAGCGGCGGCGCCGGAGCGGGCGCGCCTCGCCTCGGCGACCCGGGCGTAGATCTGGAGCGCCTGCTCCGCGACGATCGCCGGCGAGGCGGTCGCGTCGGCCGCCGCCCGGCCGGCTTCGCCCAGTCGCTCGCGCAGCAACGGATCGCTTGCGAGCGTCACGATCGCCGCGGCGAGCGCCCGCTCGTCGTTGGGCGGAACGACCAGTCCGGACACCCCGTCCTTCACCGATCGCCCGAGCTCGCCGACGTCGGTCACGATCACCGCCCTGGCGAAGGCGTTGGCGATCGACAGCACGCCGCTCTGCGACGCCTCGACATAGGGGAGGACGACGATGTCCGCGTCGGTGAACAGCTGGGCGGCTTCCGCGTCCGGAATCTGCCGGTTCTCGACCACGAAGGCGGCCGGATCGGCCATCTGCTTTCGGTAGGCGGCGAAGTCCTCGCCCTCGCCGGCGATGACGACGCGCAGGTCGGCGCAATGCTTCGCCGCCAGGGGAATGCTGCGGATCAGGACGTCGAGCCCCTTGTAGCGATAGATCCGCCCGAAGAACAGGATCGTCACCGCGCCTTGCAGGCGCTTTTGCAGGCCGCGCTCCCGCGCAATTATTCGGTATCGGTCGAGAACGATGTGCGGCAGAACCGACAGCCGGTCCTCGACCTCACGATATTGCGCCGCGGCCGCCGCGCGCAGCGTCGCGCCATGCACCACGACCTGGTCCGATCGCCGGATCAGCCAGTCGGAAAAGGGCCGCGGCAAGCGGCGCGAGGACCGGTCGCCGGGGTGGTAGGTCACGTCGTGGACCGTCGTCGCCACCCCGTATTTCCTGGCCGTCGGCAGGATCAGGTTCAGCCACAGGACGCCCTCCGAGAGAATGTGGATCACGTCGGGCTGCAGCCGCTCGATCTCGCGCCGCAGCCCCAGCATGAACGGCAGGCTTTTCGGACTGCGGTGACGCGGCCAGTCGACGAGCCGCAGATCGATGGCCGCATCCACGAAAGCGGCATGACCGGCGAAGTAACGGCGCGGCGCGACCATCGTCACGCGCGCCCGCGCCGCGATGGCGTTGGCGAACTCCACGCAATAGTCCGGGATCGCCGGGGCGATCAGCAGAACGCGCATGGCGGCCTCACGCCGCCTCGTCGGGACGAGCGCCGATGCGTCGCTCACGCGGCGCGGACGGCCGGGGCGCGGGGCGCGGCCTTGCCGGCGAAAACCTGCCGCTCGATCCAGCGGTACGTCTCGCCCAGTCCGACGGACAGCGGTTGCGAAGGCCGCCACCCGAGCGCCCGTTCGATCAGGCGGTTGTCCGAGTTGCGGCCGCGCACGCCTTGCGGCCCCGGGACATGCTGCTTGCGCAATTGTTTGCCGGCGACGGCGAGGATCATGTCGGCGAGCGCGTCGATCGAGACCATTTCGTCCGAGCCGATGTTGACCGGACCGACGAAGCGCGAGCGCATCAGGCGGAGCGTCCCCTCGATGCATTCCGACACATAGAGAAACGAGCGCGTCTGACAGCCGTCGCCCCAGATTTCGATCGAGCCGCCGTTCGCCGTCTCGGCGATCTTGCGGCACAAAGCCGCCGGCGCCTTCTCGCGGCCGCCGGTCCAGGTTCCTTCCGGGCCGAAGATGTTGTGATAGCGGGCGATCCGCACCTCGATGCCGCGGCAGCGGGCGTAAGCGAGATAGAGCCGCTCGCTGAACAGCTTCTCCCAGCCGTATTCGCTGTCGGGCGCCGCCGGATAGGCCGAGTCTTCCTCGCAGTTCGGGGCGTTCGGATCGGTCTGGTTGTAGGCCGGGTAGATGCAGGCCGAAGACGAATAGAAGATCCGCGGCACGAAGCGTTTGCAGCAGACGTCGAGAATATTGAGATTGATCGTACCCGAGTTGTGCATGATGTCGGCGTCGTTCTCGCCGACGAATATGAACCCGGCGCCGCCCATGTCCGCGGCCAGCTGGTAGACCTCGTCGAACCGTCGATCGACCGTGTGCCGGCAGAAGTAGGGATCGCGAAGATCGCCGAGGAGAAAGTCGTCCGCCTCGCACGGCGCGAATTCGTGGCTCTTCAGGTCGACGCCGCGCACCCAGTAGCCGTCCGCCTTGAGCCGCCTGACGAGATGGCCCCCGATGAAGCCGCCGGCTCCGCAGACCAAAGCTGATCGCATGACGCCCCTCCGCATGGTTATGACCATCGTCAACACTGCGATCGTAGAGCGTCCGATAACCTATGGTCAAATACTCCTTAAAACTTAGACTATTCGAGGGTTATTTAGAGTTATGACTACACCTATGGTCCATTTTACAAAACTCTTGTTGTCGATAATTTGAACATGCGACCCTTCTTGGAAGTGGAGGCCGGCCTGCAATCTGGCGCGACGGCGCGCCGCCACGGAACGGCGGGAGAGCTCGAGTTGCGCTGTTCTTGGCTCAGGTCGCGCACGAACCGGGTCCGCCGCGCCGACAGGCGCGCGGCGGCCGCCTCGCATTTACGCCTTCATCGCGACTTCGGTCCGGTTCTTGGCGCTCAGTTTCTGCATCACGTTGCGCACGTGGACCTTCACCGTGCTCTCACACAGGTTGAGTTCGTTGGCGATGACCTTGTTCGATTTGCCTTGCTTGATCGCGCCGACGATCGTGACTTCCCGGCTGGTGAGCAGCCCCGACGGCTGCGCGGGCCTCGCCGGCGCGGCTGACGGCGGGTCCGCCGCGAGGAGGTAGTCGGTCGGGGCGTACGTCCCGCCCACGAGAACGAAGCGGATCGCCTCGACCGCGATGTCGAATCCCATCGTCACCGGAATGTAACCCTTGGCGCCGTGGCGGATGGCCGCCCGCGCGAGATCCAGATCGTTATCCGACGCCAGGGTGACCACCGGTCGTCCCGACACGTCCTCGGACAGATCCTTCAGCGCGTTCGCCCATCCCTCGCGGGAGGCCTCGATCAAGGAAAGAATGACCAGCGCCGGGGCGCCGTCGCCGCCCGACCCGCCCAGGTCCGCCAATGTCGAGAACGTGACCACCGGGAAGGCGAATGCGGACTGGATGCTGCGGCCGATGCATTCGCGAAGGAACGGCCGCCTTTCCACCAGGGCGACATAAGCGTCAGGCGCAAGTTCGTCGCCGCCGGGCAATTGGATTTGGTTGGTCGTTCGGATCGTATCGAGCAATCGCATACCTCCCTCTGCGCGAGTCAGAAAGATCACATAAGCAAAGATCGCGGCCCGAATGTTGGCCCCTGTTCCGTCAACGCTGAAATTTGTTTTAGTTATGCGTGTTTTGGATCATAGTTTGAGAAGATGTAGCCGTAAAGCGGTTCTTCTTAAATTCACTCTCTACTATGATCAGAGCGCAGTACCTCTACGGCGCCGTATCTCCTGCCGCCGCGGCCTTGGCCCGCGCGAGGGAGGTCCCGACAGGCGGCGGGCGGCGACCGAGAGCGGAGCCGGTCCGGGCTGCTGGAGCGCCCACTCGCCGAGTGCGCCGGGGCCGATCGGTCGGGACGCCATGAATAGCCTCGCCTGACAAATGTAATATTGCAGTCTTGGTTCAGTTTGGGACTACCTCTTGCGACCTATCGATGTAACGACAACGACTGATTGCCGCTTGATGTTGTTTATTGGCACACTCCGACTTGGAATTCTCAACAAGTCCCCTGGCAGGAGTCCCCTGGAATGTGAGGATCGCGCCGCTGCCGCAAGCCGCCCATCGTATCATCGGTTGGAGCACGTGATGACCGGCCCGATTCCGGATATGAGCATCAGGAGTTCTTCGCTGCCCGATTCCCCCCTGACGGGTGTGGCGATGCTGTCGGGCGCGGTCATCGGGACCGAGGCCCCGGCGACCAAGCTGGAGCCGTCGCAGACTCCAGGCGGGGCCGACCGGGTCAACATTCTCGGCGTCGGAGCGACGCCGCTCGATCTCGGCCGGGCCGCCGCGATGCTGGAGCGCTGGCGGCGCGAGGGGCGGCGCGAATACGTCTGCCTCATTTCGGTTCACGGGCTGGTGACCGCCCAGCGGAACCCGGCGATTCGCAGGTCGCTCAACGGCTGCGGCCTCGCCGCGGAGGACGGCATGCCCCTGGTCTGGTGGTCGCGCCTGGCCGGCTATTCGCACGCGCGCCGGGTGTGCGGCGCCGACCTGCTCGACGAAGTCTGCCGCCACGGCCTGTCGCGCCACTACCGCCACTATTTCTATGGGGCCACGCCGCAAGTGCTCGACCTGCTGACCGAGCGCCTGCAGAGGCGCCACCCCGGCCTGGTCGTGGCGGGCGCCTGCGCCCCGCCGTTCCGCGCCCTGACCCCCGACGAGGACGCCGAGCACGTCGCGGCGATCAATGCGACGCGCCCCGATTTCGTCTGGGTCGGCCTCGGCATGCCGAAGCAGGAGCAATGGATGGTCGACCATCTCGGCAGGGTCGAGGCGACCGCGCTGATCGGCGTCGGGGCCGCGTTCGACTTCCACGCCGGGACCAAGCCGCGCGCGCCGGTCTGGATGCAGCGGTCGGGCCTGGAATGGTTGTTTCGTCTGGGCAGCGAGCCGCGCCGCCTGTCGCGGCGCTACGTCATCGACAACGCGCTGTTCATCGGCCTGGCGCTGCAGCAGGCCGCCGGGCGGAAGTTCCACGCCATCGACCGGTGAGGAGCCGGTTCGCCGGCGCAGGCCGGCTGCGCCGCGGCGCTCGTCCTTCGAGGCGGACCGCGGTGAGACCTTGAATCCCGAGGTCGGCTGCTCGGTCGAGCGCCGGACCGGCTGACGGCGTCCGCTGGGCGTCGAACGTAACGCCCGTGTCCCGCGGGTCGTCGAGCGGAGAGGTGGCCCGTGCTGGACCTGAAGAACGGGGCGAACATCGTCCTGCATGAATCCCCTGCGCCCTACGCGAGCGTCTCGGCGGCGGATTCGTTCACGACGGCGTTGGGCGTCATCCGGCGGCAGGCGTTTCCGGTGGCCGCGCTCGCGGTCCTCGGGGCCGCTTGCGGGATCGCCCATTTCATCAGCGCCCCCGAGACATACACGGCTTCGGCGGAGCTCCTGGTCGACACCGGCAAGATCGAAATCTTTCAGCAGCCGGCCGTGGCCCAGGAATTGTCGATGCAGTCCGCCGGCGCGATGGAAAGCCAAGTGGAGCTCCTGAAGTCCGAGGCGGTCGCCCTGCGCGTCGTCAGGACGCTGAACCTGGCGCGAAATCCCCGCTTCATGAGCCCGCGGCGGAGCCTCCTGAGGCCGACGCTGTACGCGCTGGCGCCGCAACTCTTCCCCCTGCGCCCGGAGCCGACCGACGAGGAACGCGAGGTCCAGGCGCTCGACACTCTCGATCGCAATCTGACGATCCAGCGGGTCGGCGTGACCTACGCGATCGAGATCCGATATCAGGCCGGCGATCCCGCGCTCGCCGCGGAGGTGACCAACGCCGTCGCCGACGCCTACGTCGACCTGCGGCGCTCCTCCGAATACGACGCCGCCAAGCGCGCCAGCGACTGGTTCGAGACGCGCATCCCGGAGCTGCGCGCCAAGAGCGAGGCCGCCCAGCAGACGCTGGTCGACTACAAGCGCGAGCACAACCTCGTCGAGACCGACAAGGGTCAGCTGATCGACGATCAGCGCCTGCTCGACATCAACCAGAAGATGACCGAAGCCCGCGACGAGACGCTGAAGGCGAAGGCGCGTTACGACCAGTTGGTCGCCGCCACGGCGGCCGGCGTTCGCAGCGCCGTCTCCGGCGTGACGCGGCGCAACGAATCCAGTTCCGATTCGCTCGACAAGCTGCGCGACCAATATCAGGAAGTCGCGACCAAGGAGGCCGAGGCCGCGACGCGGCTCGGGGCGAACAACCTCACCATCCTCGCTCTGCGCAATCAGAAGGCGCAATTGAGCGCGGCGATCGACGAGGAGATCCGTCGGCTGAGGGCGATCAGCCAGAGCGACTACGAGGCGGCCCGTTCGCGCGAGGCGACGCTCAGGAAGGAGTTCGACGCCGACGTCGTGCGGTCGCAGGCGGCCAAGGACGCGCAGGTCAAGATGCGCGACCTCGAGGCGACGGCGCGGGCCTATCAGGACTTGTACAACACCTTCGTCGATCGCTACAACGCGTCGCTGCAACAGGCGATCTCGCCGGTGTCGGAAGCCACCGTCATCACCGCCGCAAACCCTCACATCAAGCGCGATTACAAGGGGACGATCCAGGTCGCGGCGATGTTCCCGGTCGCCGGGCTCATGTTCGGCGTCGCCTTCGCCTTCCTGCGCGAGATGCTCGGCGGGCGGGTGTTTCTGACCAGCCGATCGGTGCAGGCGCGGCTGCAAATTCCGTGCGTCGGGCTCCTGCCGAGGCTCCGGCCGCGCCGACGCCTCACATTGTGGCCGCATCGACGCGTAGCCCCCGACGGACCGAGGGCCATCGCCAGAGGCGACCGGGAAATCGCCTGGACGGTGGTCGATCACCCCTACGCGCCGTATTCCGAAGGCATCCGCTCGCTCAAGCTCGCGATCGATCTCGACCGCCGGTCGAGTTCGAGCCGCGTCGTCGGCGTGACCTCCACGTCGCCGGACGAGGGAAAGTCGACCGTCGCCCTGTCGCTCGCGCAATTGATCGCAAGCAACGGCGCCTCCGTCATTCTCGTCGACGCCGACATCCGCAATCCGTCGCTCACGCGCTCGCTGACTCGCGGGGCGACCCTCGGCGTCACCGAAGCGGCTCTCGGCGGCGCGACGCTTGAGAACGCCCTGTGGAGCGATCCGGGCGCGAACATGGCCTTCCTTCCGGCGATCGCCAACGCCGGACCTCCGGATCCGCCGTCGGTCCTGTCGAGTCCCGGGTTCAGCAGGCTGTTCGACGACCTGCGCGGCCGCTATCAGTTCGTGATCGTGGATCTGTCGCCGCTGTCGCCGGTGATCGACGTCTGCGCGACGACGGAGCTCATCGACGCCTATGTGCTGGTGATCGAGTGGGGCCGGACCACGATCGACAATGTGCAGAACGCGCTCCGCGCCGCGCCGACGGTGGCCGATTCGGTGGTCGGCGCCGTCCTGAACAAGGTCGACCTCAAGGCGCTCGCCGCCCACGACCCCTATATGTCGAGCTATTCCTTCCACAAGGGCGCCGCCTGAACCGCGCGGCGAGCCGGGGCGGCGTCATCCCGCCCGGCCGTCGACCCTGAGCGCCGCCTCGATGTGCCTCGCCATGTCCGACACGCCGGGCTCCCGGAACACCGTGTCGTGGTCGCCCGGAACGACGACGAGGTCCACGCCGCCCGCCATGCCGTCCCAGCCCATCTTGGGATCGAGGAGCCGCCCGACCGGCTCGCAGGCGCTGCGAAGCACCGTGAGGCGCCCGCGAATCGGCTTGGGTTGGTAATTGTCCCGCAGTCCGGTGATGTACCTCACCAGCCGCTGGTCGTAGGCCCAGGCCGCCGCGTAGGCGGGTTCCTCCGCCGTCTCCTCGACCGGCTCGCCCCGCCCGAGCAGACGTCGCACGATCGCCCGGTCGGCGACAAACGCCTTGAACGGCTTGCGTCCGGCGCGGAACGCCGCCCAGTCCCGCTGGACCAGCTGCAGGCGATAGCTGTACTCGGTGAGGGCCGCCCGAACCCGTCCCATCCGCCGGAAATAGCCGGGAATCCACGTATCGACGGCGAAGACGCGAGAGACCGACTCGCCCTCGCCCTCGAGCTGGCGCGCCGTCTCGAAGGCGAGCGCGCCGCCGTTGCACCAGCCCATGAGCGCATAGGGACCTTTCGGCTGGATCTTCCGGATCAGGCGGACATAGCGGCCGGCGACGTCCTCGAACGACGCCGGCGCCTCGTCCATCGGGATCAGAGGGTCGAACAGTTGCAGCGCCGTGATCGACAGATCCGCGTCGAGACGCTGCGACAGGGTCAGGAAGATGCCGGTGTTGTGGATGGCGAAGACGGTGCGCCTGGCGCTGCGCGAGCCCAACCGAACCACCTGCCGGAAGTCGAACTCGCGCGACGGCCGCGAGCGCAGCTGGTTGACCAGCGCCGCGAACGTTCTCGCCTCGAACAGCGTCTGGGTCGCGATGCGCCGCCCGAACGCGGCCTCGACCTGGGCGAGCAGTCGGATGGCGATCAGGGAGTGCCCGCCCAGTTCGAAAAAGTCCGACGTCGGTTCGACACGCTCGACTCCGAGGACGTCGCGCCAGATCTGCGCGAGCCGCAGCTCGAGCTGGTCCGCGGGCCGAGACTCGCCGACCTTGGCCTCCTGCCGCGGCCCCGGCCGCGGCAGCGCCTTGCGGTCGATCTTGCCGTTCGGCGTCAGAGGCATGGCGTCCATCCGGACGAACGCCGCAGGGACCATGTAGCCCGGCAGGCTCGCCGACAGCGCGGCGCGCAGCGCCTCGGCCGACGGCGCGGGCGCCTCGGGAACGACGGTGTAGTAGGCCGCCAGGCGCTTGTCTCCGGGCGCGTCTTCGCGCGCCAGCGCCACCACCTCGCGCACGCCCGGCTGCTGGGCGAGCCTCGCCTCGATCTCGCCGAGCTCGATCCGGAAGCCGCGGATCTTCACCTGGAAATCGTTGCGGCCGACGAACTCGATGATCCCGTCGGACCGGTAGCGGCCGAGGTCGCCGGTCTTGTAGAGCCGATCGCCCGCCATGAACGGACTGACGACGAACCGTTCCGCCGTCAATTCCGGCCGGTTCAGATAGCCCAGCGCCACGCCGGGACCGCCGATGTGGATTTCGCCGGTCGCGCCGATCGGGACCGGCTGGCCGTGGCGATCGAGAATGTAGATCCGCGTGTTGGCGATCGGACGCCCGATCGGTACGGACGACGACCGCGCCGGCAGGCTGTTGAGTTCGCAGGTCGTGGCGTAAGTGGTCGTTTCCGTTGGGCCATAGGCGGCCAGCAGGTGTTTGGGCGGGCTTTTCTGCAGCAGCCGCGCGATGACGCCCGGATCGAGCACGTCGCCGCCCGTGAGCAAGTAGCGAAGCCGGGAAAACGCGCCGGCCAGGATATCGGCGTATTGGTGGAAGATCCCCGAGGTGAGGAACATGATGGTGACCCGGCGCTGCTCCAGTTCGCGCCGGAAGAGACCGGCGTCGAGCAGGGTCGCGTTGTCGATCACGACGATGCGGGCCCCGTTGAGGAGCGCGCCCCACACCTCCATGGTTGTCGCGTCGAAAGCGGGATTGGCCGCGAACGCGACGCGGTCGGCGGACTCGAAGTCGGCATAGCCGTTGTTCACGGCGAGACGTGCGATCGCCCGGTGCGGCGTCATCACGCCCTTGGGCCGGCCCGTCGAACCGGAAGTGTACATGACATAGGCGAGCGCCCCGCCGTCGACCGGCGCGGCCCGGTCAGCAGGGTCGCACCCCGCCAGATCGAGCCGTTCGACGTCGACCCGCATCAGCCCTGCGGCCTCGGGCGCGCCCCAGCCCGACGTCGTCAGAAGGACCCGGGCCTGGCAATCCTCAATGATGAACGCCTGCCGCTCGGCAGGCGCATTGAGATCGAGCGGCACATAGGCCGCCCCGCACTTGAGGATGGCGAGTTCGGCGAGGACGAGGGC
This sequence comes from uncultured Roseiarcus sp., assembly GCA_945957375.1. Lineage (GTDB taxonomy): Bacteria > Pseudomonadota > Alphaproteobacteria > Rhizobiales > Beijerinckiaceae > Roseiarcus. Next base: position 7,233 of record CAMFKX010000044.1, on the reverse strand, counting down.
GACGGAGCGCTCGAGCCCGATCGCCACCCGGTCTCCGGGGCGAACGCCCAGAGCGCGCAGATGATGCGCCAGGCGGTTAGCGCTCGCGTTCAGGTCGCGATAGCTCCGCTGCTCGTCGCCGTGCGTCGCCGCGATCGCGTCGGGCGTCCGCGCCGCCTGCGCCTCGAACACTTCGTGGACGCCCTTGTCGTTCGGGTACTCGGCCTCGGTCGCGTTCCACTCGACCAGCATCGTGCGCCGCTCGGCTTCCGACAGCAGGGGGAATTCCGACAGCGGCCGGGCGGCGTCGGCGGCGACGCCGTCGAGCAGCGTCCGGACGTGGCCGAGCATCCGCCCGATCGTGTCCGGCTCGAACAGGTCGGTGCGGTAGCCGCAGGAGAAGCGCCAGCCTTCCGGCCGCTCGACCATGGAGAAATTGACGTCGTACAGGGTCGCCGCCAGCGAGGCCGGAAGATCGACCAGCCGGAAGGTCCCGTAATCTGCGTCTTCGACGAACGACCGCTGGAAGACGATGTTGACCGACGACAAGGCGCCCTGCCCCGGACGCCGCGACGCTCGCTGGAGCTCGACCACTTTCTCGTAAGGCATCGCCTCGTTCTCGAGCGCCTGCATGACGACGGCGCGCGCACGGGCGAGGCACGCGACGAAGGTCGGGTCGCCCGAGAGGTCGAGACGCAAAACCAGGGTGTTGATGAACACGCCGACGAGATTTTCCGTCTCGACGTGATCGCGCCCGGCGACCTGGGTGATCATGGCGATGTCGCTTGCGCCGGTGTAGCGGTGCAGCACCGTCGCGACCGCGGCGTAGATCAGCATGAAGAGCGTGCAGCCTTCGCGTCGCGCCACATCCGCGAGCCGGTCGGTCAGCGCCTTATCGAGCAGGAGGGACTGGATCGACAGGGCCGAGCCTTGCGCCGCCCGGCGCGGGAAATCGGTCGGAACCTCGAAATATTCGAGCCCATCGAGCGCGCGCGACCAGTATTCAATCTCGGGCGCGAGGGCGTCCTCGGACAGGACCTCGCGCTGCCATGCGGCGTAGTCGCCGTAGGCGATCGGCAGGTCCGGCAATTCGGGGCGGCGCCCGGCCTGAAGCGCGGCGCAGATGACGCCCATCTCGCGCGCCAGCACGCCGACCGACCAGCCGTCGCTGACGGCGTGGTGGACCGTGACCAGCACGATGGCCAGGTTCGGCCGGATCCGGACATGGGTCACCCGGATCAGCGGCGCGATCGCCAGATTGAATGGCGCCGACGCCTCGAGGCCGGCGATCCGGTCGCATTCGGCTAGCGCTTCGGCCTCCGGCCGCGTGGTCAGGTCGATCGACGCCACGCGGAACGGCGTCTCCGGCTGCACCACCTGGACCGGCTCGCCGTCGACCTCGACGAAATAGGTGCGCAGCGGCTCGTGCCGCTCGATGATCTGCACGAACGCGCGCTCGACCAGCGCGGCCGGCAGGTCGCCCTCGATCCGCCAGCGCACGGCGACGTTGAGCGCGGAATTGCCGGGTTCGAGCCGGTCGAGCGCCCAGAAGCGCCTTTGCGCCAGCGTCGCGGGATATTCCCGCATGGACGGCGTCGCGTCCGCCGCTTCCGGTCCGCCGGCGTTCGCGGGCGCGCCGGTGAGAAAGGTCAGCTCGTTCTTCATGGCGCCCGTCCCTTGGCGCCGAGCGGGTAGCGCCGGCGCAGCTCGCTCGCGCGGGACCGGACAGCCTCGGGCGCGGCGGTCGCATCCGCCTCCAGCGCCGCGGCCAGCGCGGCGATGGTGCGATGATCGAGCAATTGCCGCGCGCTCAGCGCCACGCCCTGGCGGTTGGCGCGCGCGGCGATCTGGAACAGCCGAATCGAGTCGGCCCCGAGCGCGAAGAGATCGCTGTCGCGGCTGACGCGCTCGAGCTTGAGGACCTCCGCCCAGATCGCGGCGAGCTTTTCCTCCAACGGCGTCTGCGGCGCGGCGAAGGTCTGCGCCTTGGGCGCGGAAAGCTGCGGCGCGGGCAGCGCCCGACGGTCGAGTTTGCCGTTCGGCGTCAGCGGCAGCGCGTCGAGCCGCACCCAGACGGTCGGGATCATGTAGTCGGGCAGATCCTCCGCGAGGCTCGCCCGCACCGTTTCGTCCGCCGGCGCGGCGCCTTCGCGCGCGACCAGATAGCCGACCAGGATCGGCTCGCCCGCATCCTCGCGCAGCGCGACCGCGCCCGGTCCGACCCGCCGCGACAGCGCCGCCTCGATCTCCTCGAGCTCGATGCGGTAGCCGCGCAGCTTGATCTGGGTGTCGATCCGGCCAAGCGCCTGGATCGACCCGTCCGGCAGCCGCCGCGCGACGTCGCCGGTGCGGTAGAGACGCAGGCTCAGCCCGAACGGGTCGGGGATGAACTTCTGCGCAGTCCGGCCCTCGTCGCGGAAATAGCCTTTGGCCAGGCCGTCGCCGCCGATGTGCAGGTGGCCCGGGACGCCGATCGGCGCCGGTTGGTCGTAGCGGTCGAGCACATGCAGTTGCGTGTTGGCGATCGGCGCGCCGATGGTGATCGGCCCGTCCGTCCGCACCTCGCCGCAGGCCGACCAGACCGTGGTCTCGGTCGGCCCGTACATGTTCCACAGGCGGCCGCCGCCTTCGAGCAGCCGGTCGGCGAGATCGCGCGGCAAGGCTTCGCCGCCGCACAGCATGGTGAAGCCGGGGCGCGAGCGAAAGCCGGCCTCGAGGAGCAGCCGCCACGACGCGGGCGTGCCCTGCAGGATCGTGGCGCGCGCGGCTTCCAGCGCGGCGAGCAGGCGGTCGCCGTCGGCCGCGTCTTCACGCGGCAGGATCGCCACCGTCCCGCCGGCCAGCAGCGGCGCGAACAGTTCGAGCGCGGCGATGTCGAAGGCGATGGTGGTGATCGCGAGCAGCGTGTCGGTCGCCGCGATCCCCGGCCTTTTCGTCATGCTGGTCAGTAGGTTGACCAGCGCCCGATGGCCGACCTCGACCCCCTTCGGCGTCCCGGTCGAACCGGAGGTGTAGATCAGATAGGCGGTCGCCTCGGCGCTTTCGGCAAGGGCCGGCGGCGTCGGCGGCAGGACGGCGATCGCCTCCCGCTCGCGGCCGATGTCGAGAACGGCGACCTCGGTCGGCGGCGCCTCGGTCAGACCGCCCGTAATCAGCCCCGACACTTCGGCATGGGACAGGATGTGGCGCAGCCGCGCCTGCGGATAGACCGGATCAAGCGGCACATAGGCGAAGCCCGCCTTCCACACCGCGAGCAACGCCGCCAGCAGGTCGGGCGAGCGCTCCATCAGCACGCCGATCCGCCCGCCCTCCGCGCCGAACCGGGCGCGCAGATGATGCGCGAGGCGGTTGGCGCGCTCGTCCAGCTCGCGATAGCTCAGCCGTTCGTCGCCGAACACGACCGCCGCCGCATCCGGCGTCCGCTGCGCCTGCGCCTCGATCAGCCGGTGCGCCGGACGATCGCCCGGATAGGGCGCCTCGGTCCGGTTCCCCTCGACGATCGTGCGCACCCGCTCAGCTTCCGACAACAGCGGCAGTTCCCCGATGCGCGCCTCGGGGCGGACCGCGATCGCCTCGAACAGCGTCTGCAGATGTCCAAGCAGCCGCTCGACCGTGCCGGCCTCGAACAGGTCCGTCGCGTATTCGCACGAGAGGCGCCAGCCGTCCGGGCGCTCGACCATGAAGACGTTGAGGTCGTGCAATGCGCCGGCCGACTTGGACGGCATGTCGACGAGGCGGAACGCGCCATAGTCGACGTTGTCGATGAACGACCGCTGGAAGATGAAATTGACCGAGAACAGCGCATTGCGCCCGGCCCGGCGCCGCGGCGCGACGATCTCGATCACCTGTTCGAGCGGCGTCGCGTGACGCTCGAGCGCCGGGGCGACGACGTCGCGCGCCCTGGCGAGCATCGCGGCGAAGGTCGGCTCGCCCGAGAGGTCTGCGCGCAGCACGACGGTGTCGATGAACACGCCGACGAGATTTTCCGTCTCGACGTCGTCGCGGCCGGCGACCTGGGCGCCGATCGCGATGTCGGTCGCGCCGGTGTAGCGGTGCAAAAGCGTGACCAGCGCGGCGTAGGCCAGCATGAACAGCGTGCAGCCCTGCTCCCGGGCGACGTCGGCCAGCCGGTCGGTCAGCTTGCGGTCGAGCAGACGCGACAGGATGTCGGCCGCCGATCCTGGTGCGGATGTGCGCGGGCGGTCGGTCGGCAGCTCGAAGAATTCCGCGCCGGCGAGCGCGCGCCGCCAGTATTCCAGGTCCGCCGCCGGGGCGGCGTCGGCCTGCCTCTGGCGCGCCGCGGTGTCGCCGTATGAGATCGGCAGAACCGGCAACTCCGGGCGGCGCCCGGCCTGAAGCGCGGCGCAGATGACGCCCATCTCGCGCGCCAGAACGCCGATCGACCAGCCGTCGCAGACGGCGTGGTGCGCCGTCACCAGCACGATCGCCAGGTTCGCCCGGATCCGGACGTGGGTGACACGGATCAGCGGCGCGACCGACAGGTCGAACGGCGTGGTCGCCTCGAGGCGGGCGATCCGGTCGCCTTCCGCGAGCGCCTCGACTTCCGGAAGCGCAGACAGATCGATCGACGGCACGCGGAACGGCGTCTCCGGCTGCACCACCTGCACCGGTTCTCCATCGGCCTCGGCGAAGCGGGTGCGCAGCGACGCGTGCCGCTCGATGATCTGTACGAACGCGCGCTCGACCAGCGCGGCGGGCAAGTCGCCCTCGATCCGCCAGCGCACGGCGACGTTGAGCGCGGAATTGCCGGGTTCGAGCCGGTCGAGCGCCCAGAAGCGACGCTGCGCCAGCGAGGCGGGATACTCCCGCACGGACTTGACCGGCGCCGCCGACCGGATCGGAAGCGGCCCGGCAACTGGCGCGCGGACTTCGGCCGCGCCGGACGCCTCCAGCGCGGCGCCCAGCGCGGCGATGGTGCGGCGATCAAGCAATTGCCGCGCGCTGAGCGCCACGCCCTGGCGGTTGGCGCGCGCGGCGATCTGGAACAGGCGGATCGAGTCGGCCCCGAGCGCGAGGAGATCGCTGTCACGGCTGACGCGTTCGAGCTTGAGGACGTCCGCCCAGATCGCGGCAAGCTTTTCTTCGAGCGGCGTCTGCGGCGCGGCGAAGGTCTGCGCCTTCGGCGCGGAAAGCTGCGGCGCGGGCAGCGCGCGCCGGTCGAGTTTGCCGTTCGGCGTCAGCGGCAGCGCGTCGAGCCGAACCCAGACGGTCGGGATCATGTATTCGGGCAGATCCTCGGCGAGGCTCGCCCGCACCGCTTCGTCCGACGGCCCGTCCGCCCTTGCGACGAGATAGCCGACCAGGATCGGCTCGCCCGCGTCCTCGCGCAGCGCGACCGCGCCCGGTCCGACCCGGCGCGACAGCGCCGCCTCGATCTCCTCGAGTTCGATGCGGTGGCCGCGCAGCTTGATCTGCGTGTCGATCCGGCCGAGCGCCTGGATCGAGCCGTCCGGCAGCCGCCGCGCCACGTCGCCGGTGCGGTAAAGACGCGCGCTCTGCCCAAACGGGTCGGGGATGAATTTTTGCGCGGTCAGGCCCTCGTCGCGGAAATAGCCCTTGGCCAGGCCGTCGCCGCCGATGTGCAGATGGCCGGGGACGCCGATCGGCGCCGGCTGGTCGTAGCGGTCGAGCACGTGCAATTGCGTGTTGGCGATCGGCGCGCCGATCGTGATCGGTTCTCCTAGGCGCACTTCGCCGCAGGACGACCAGACCGTGGTCTCGGTCGGGCCATACATGTTCCACAGGCGCCCGCCGCCTTCGAGCAGCCGGTCGGCGAGATCGCGCGGCAGCGCCTCGCCGCCGCACAGCATGGTGAAGCCGGGGCGCGAGCGGAAGCCGGCCTCGAGGAGCAGCCGCCACGAAGCCGGCGTGCCCTGCAGGATCGTGGCGCGCGAGGCTTCCAGCGCGGCGAGCAGGCGGTCGCCGTCTGCCGCGTCTTCACGCGGCAGGATCGCCACCGTCCCGCCGGCCAGCAGCGGCGCGAACAGTTCGAGCGCGGCGATGTCGAAGGCGATCGTGGTGATCGCGAGCAGCGTGTCGCTCGCGGCGATCCCTGGCATTTTCGTCATGCTGGTCAGCAGGTTGACCAGCGCCCGATGGCCGACCTCTACCCCCTTGGGCGCCCCGGTCGAACCGGAGGTATAGATCAGATAGGCGGTCGCCTCGGCGCTGTCGTCGGCCAGCGCCGGCGGCGTCGGCGGCAGGACCGCGATCGCCTCCCGCTCGCGGCCGATGTCGAGAACCGCGACGTCGACGGGCGGCGCTTCGGTCATGCCGCCCGTAATCAGCCCCGAAACCTCGGCGTGAGACAGGATGTGGCGCAGCCGCGCCTGCGGATAGACCGGATCGAGCGGGACATAGGCGAAGCCCGCCTTCCACACCGCCAGCAGGGCCGCCAGCAGGTCGGGCGGGCGCTCCATCAGCACGCCGATCCGCCCGCCCCCCGCGCCGAACCGCGCGCGCAGATGATGCGCGAGGCGGTTGGCGCGCTCGTCCAGCTCGCGATAGCTGATCGCGACGCCCCTGAAGGTCAGCGCGACCGCGTCGGGCGTCACGGCGGCCTGAGCCGCGACCAAAGCTTGGACCGTCGCCTCCCTCGGATAGTCGGCGCGCGTCGCGTTGGCCGTCTCGACGATGGCGCGGCGCTCGCTCTCCGGCATCGTCGGCATGCGGGTGACGAGCCTCTCCGCGTCGGCGACCATCGCCGCAAGCAGCGCCTCATAGCCGGCGAGCCAGCGTTCGATCGTCGCCCGGTCGAACAGGTCGGTGTTGTAGTCGCAGTCGATGCGCAAGCCGTCCGGAGACTCGGTGACGTTCCAGACGATATCGGAATTCACGAACGCCTTCGGGTTCGATTCGACGTCGATCGAGAGACCGTCCGCGTGGGACCGGCTCCCAAGACGCTCAAGGTTGAACTGAAGCTCCGTCAGCGGCAGCCGTCCCGGCGCGCGCGGCGGATCGACCGCCCTCACGATGGCGCCGAGGGTGGTGTCCTGATGATCATAGGCGTCGAGCACCTGTCGCTTGACGGCGCGCATGTGGTCGACGAACGGCGTCTCCGCCGTCCAGCCGCCGCGGATCGGCAGGAAGTTCACGCAATGGCCGACGAGGGTCCGGTCTTCGACCAGCGACTGCCCGGCCGCCGGCACCGCGACGACCAGCGCCTCGACGCCGGCGAGCCGTCCCATCAACGCTTCGAAGGCGGCGAGCAGGGCGACGAAGGTCGAGCAGCCG
>CAMFKX010000043.1 GCA_945957375.1 uncultured Roseiarcus sp. | reverse complement strand
CAGCAGCTCAAGCCCGGCGGCATCATGGTCATTCCGGTCGGCCCGCCCGGCGCGCAGCGCGTGCTCAAGGTGGTCAAGACCGAGGGGAGCGACGGCCAGATGACGGTCGCGCGCTCCGACATCTACGGCGGCCGCATCGTTCCCTTCGTGCCGTTCACCAAGCTCGAAGGCGACCAGATCGTCGGCACCCACAACAACTGACGGGTTCGATCCGCCGGTTGCTCCACGGCGCCCCAAGAGGGCGCCGTTTGGCGTTCTGACAGGCGCGCCCCGCGAGGTTTTTCATGAACGACGCCAGCCCCGTCCCCGCGAACGCGCGCCTGATCGAGGATCCTTCGGGCGACGCCGTGCTCACCCCGCGCGAGCGGATCGGGCTCTATTTCGCGGTCGCCCTCGGGGCCGGCGCGGTGATCGCGCTCCAGATCGACATCATGCGCGTGTTCTCGGTCGGCAGCTGGGCGCATTTCGGCTCGCTGGTGGTCAGCCTCGCCATGCTCGGCTTCGGCCTCACCAGCGCGGTGATGACCATCGCCAAGGACTGGTTCGCGCGACACTGGCGGATCGCCGCGACCGTTTCGCTCGGCCTGCTCGGCCCGCTCGCGGTCGGCGCCAACCTCTATGTCCAGCGCCTCGGCTTCAACGCCATCTTCCTCGTCTCCGACCCCTCGCAGAAGTGGAAGCTCCTGCAGATGTTTCTCGCCGAGCTGACGCCGTTTCTGGCCGGCGCGGTGTTCCTCGGCTGCGTGTTCCTCAAGAGCAACCGCACTTTCGGCCGAGTCTATTTCGCCGACCTCGCCGGCTCGGGCTTTTGCGGCCTGCTCTTTCTGCTGGCGATGTATGTCTTCCCGCCTGCGAACCTGATCGCCGCGCCGCTGCTCCTGTGGCTTGCGGCCTGCCTCGCCTGGGCTTTCGGCCCCGGCGGGCTCCTCGCCATCGTCCCCTATGCGCTCGCCGGCGTCATCGCCTTCGGCGGCCACTTTGCGCTGGCGCCGGCCTATGGCCTGAAGACCCTCGCGGTCAACGACTACAAGGGCGTCTCCTACGCGCGAAAATTCCCGGATGCGAAGAAGGTCTACGAGAGCGTCTCGCCGTTCGGCTTCATCGAGGTCTATTCCAGCTCCTACCTGCATTTCGCGCCGGGCCTGTCCGACAATGCCGGCTTCAGCCTCCCCACCATGCCGGCCAACGCCTATCTCGGCATGTATATCGACAGCGACGGCCCGATCGGCGTGATGCGCGACCTGACCGACAAGGAGACCGCGTATTTTCACTTCCTGCCGATGGTGTACCCGTACATCATCAAGAAGGATCCGAAGACCTTCATCACCCAGTTCGGCGGCGGCATCTCGACCGAGGTGGCGCTCCATTCCGGGGCGAAAGACGTCACCGTCGCCGAGGGCAACCGCGGCGTGCTCGAGGCGTTCCACGGCAAGGTCCTGAAGGACTTCACCGGCGACATCCTGTCCAAGGTGCGGGTCATCCCCTACGAGGGCCGCCACTTCCTCGCCGGGACGGACGAAAAGTTCGACGTCATCGACCTGAGCCTCGCCGATTCGGTCGGCCTCTCGAACCCGGGCGGCTTCGCCATCGTCGAGAAGTTCCCCTACACCAAGGAGGCGATGGAGACTTACATGCGCGCGCTCGCGCCGGGCGGCGTCCTGTCGGTCACGCTGTGGAACAAGGAGGAGCCGCCGAAGTCGGTGCTCAAGCTCTACGCCACGATGGCGAGCGCGGCGCGCGAGGTCGATCCGCAGCGCATGGCCGACTCGTTCTTCGTCGCCTCGTCCTACCTGTCCACGGCGACGGTCCTCTACAAGAAGGGCGGCTTCACCCCCGAGGAGATCGTCAAGCTCAAGACCCACACCCGCGACATGTCGTTCGACGAGATCTATTATCCCGGCATGACCTTCGATCCGTCGCAGACCAACGCGACGCTCGACGGCTACGTGCAGCAGATCTTCGCCGGCGCCGCCGGCGGCCCGCCGGCCCCCGGCCTGAACCCCGCCCCGGCCGAAGGCGCGGCGGACGACGGTGCGCCCCCGTCCGGCAAGGCCGACGATTCCGTGCTGCCGGCGACCGCGATGGGACGCCTGGCCTGGCACGCGCTGATCGCCGGCGACTGGCCCGACGTCGCGCAGCGCTATGTGTTCAACACCCGAGCGCTCACCAACGACGCGCCCTATTTTGCCGCTTATGTGAAGACCGGCGACTTGCCGCGCGTCACCGACCGGCTCGAACTGCTGCAGGACGAGTGGGGCTATCTGCTGATCTGGGCGACGCTCGGGGTCGCGTGCCTCACCGCAGCGGTGCTGCTCGCCATTCCGGTGATCTGGGGCTGGCGCACGATCTTTTCCGGTTCGCGCGGCAAGGCGCTGACGGTGCTGTATTTCGCCTGCCTCGGCGCCGGCTACATCATGGTCGAGGTCGGGCTGATCGCCCATTTCGTGATGGCGCTCGGCAATCCGACCATCTCCGCCTCGGTGCTGATCACCGGCATGCTGGTGTTCTCCGGCCTCGGCGCGTTGGCGTCGGAGCGCATCCTGCCGCGGATGCGCGTGGTGATGCCGGCGCTGTTCCTCGCCATCGGCGGTCTCCTGCTGATCTACGCCGCCTACATCAACCTGGCGCTCGACGGCATCGCCGCGCTCCCCTACGGCGAGCGGCTGCTGTTCTGCTTCGTCCTGATCGCGCCGCCGGCCTTCCTGATGGGCTTCCCGATGCCGACGGCGATGACGACGCTCGGGCGGCTCGGCAAGGACCACCTGTTCGTCTGGGCCTGGGGCGTCAACGGCTGCTTCTCGGTGATCGGCGCCGCGGCGGCTCCGGTGATCGCGACGAATTTCGGCCTCGGCGCGGTGATCGAAATCGCCGGCCTCGCCTATCTGCTGGCGCTGCCCGCGTTTTTTGGCGTGGTCGCTGTGGATAAGTCTGTCGCCGAGGCGCCGCTGGCAGGGCGGTAAAAGGGCGAAAAAGGGTCAAGACGACCGTTTTGCGACGCTGCGACGACGGCGAAAGCCCGTCGACCGAACATGAATATCGCATGATTTTCAAAGGCTTGCTCGGTAAGAAGGAAAGTGGGCGGCGAGCGGGATGGCGGGACGGGACGACACGCCGCTTCGGCCGCGCGGGGCGCGGACGGCGCCGGCGCATGATACGGCGGTGATCTTGGGCCTCGAATCAAGCGCTTGCTTTTGGTCGTCTCGATCGTGTGGATTAATTGCGGCGAAGGGATGCGGATGCGACGCGCGGCCGCGAGGGAATGCAGTTGCCTCTCTGGGATGCACGTGCCATAGTCTTTTCGATCCAAGCAATAAGAGAGTAGATTTGATCATGTTCCGGTAGCCTGAAGTAAAGCCCGAGTAAAATGGGCAAGTAGTATTCACCTCCCCGCATCGGTCGACAAGACACCGACTGGGAGGAAGGAAGCGCCTTCACACCGCGAACCACCAATCTATTTAGCGCGTAAGTGATCAAGGGTACGGGGATCCGTAGTGCGGGCTGCGGAGGGAGAAGTCATGTCCAATGAGAACGTTGTCGGCTACGCTGGAGATCTGCTCGCGACCGACGCCTTCCGGTTGCTCTCTGACGATCCATCGTCGACGCTGATCGACGTCCGGACCCGGGCCGAATGGGCCTATGTCGGCGCCCCGGACCTGACCGCCATCGGCAAGTCCGTGCTGTTTCTGGAATGGCAGAGCTTTCCCACGATGCAGGTCGATTCGGACTTCGCCGCGCGCCTCGGCGCGACGCTCGGGTCCGCGGCGGTCCAGCCGGGCGCGCCGCTGCTGTTTCTCTGCCGGTCCGGCGTGCGCTCGCGCGCCGCCGCCGTCGCCATGACCCTCGCCGGCCGGACGCCGTGCTTCAACATTACCGACGGGTTCGAGGGCCCGCTGGACCCGTGGCGTCATCGCAACGTCGTGGGGGGATGGAGGGCCGCCGGCCTGCCGTGGTCCCAGACCTAGAGATCGCCGCCGTCGCGATCCCCATTCGTCCCGCCGCGTTCCGCGTTTTCTCTTCCGCTCGAGTTCCATCTATGGGTCTCCGTAACGAAACCGTCGCCTTCTCCCTCGACGCCTCCGCCGTCCCGGAGGCCGTCAGCGCGTCCGCGCTCGCCGCCTCCTGGCGGCGCTGCTGCGAGCGCATGCGCGCGGAGCTCGGCGAGGATATCTTCAACAGCTGGTTCGGCCGTCTCGACCTCGAATCGGTGGCCGGCGGCCACGCGCGCCTGTCGGTGCCGACGCGGTTTCTCAAGAGCTGGATCGACACCCATTATCTCGGCCACATCACCACCGCGCTCGCGGCCGAGTTCGGCGCCCTCGCGCGCATTCACGTCGTCGTCCGTTCGTCGGTCGTGGCCGAGGCCGCGCCGGTCGCCTGGTCGGCCGCGAAACCCGCCGAGCCGGCCGGAGCGGAGCGGCCGGCGCCGGCCGCCCGTCGCGCACCCGCGCAATCGGCCGCGCAGGCCGCGGCCGATGCGCTGGTCGGCTCGCCGCTCGACCGCCGGCTCACCTTCGCCACCTTTCAGGTCGGCCGCTCGAATCAGCTCGCCTTCACCGCCGCGCAGCGCGTCGCCGAGAACGCCTGCGGCCGCGCGTCGTCGTTCTGCCCGCTGTTCCTCCATTCCGCGGTCGGCCTCGGCAAGACCCATCTCTTGCAGGCGGTCGCCCAGACCGCCGCCGCCCAGGGGCGCTCGGCCATCTACCTGACCGCGGAAAAATTCATGTACGGCTTCGTCGCCGCCCTCCAGGCGCAGACCGCGATCGCCTTCAAGGAGCGGCTGCGGGCGATCGACCTCTTGATCTTCGACGACGCGCAATTCCTCCAGGGCAAGACCATCCAGGCCGAGTTCGGCCACGCGCTGAACGCGCTGCTCGACGCGGGCCGCGAGGTGATCGTCGCCGCCGATCGCCCGCCCAACGACCTCGAGGCGCTCGACGAGCGGGTGCGCTCCCGCCTCGGCGTCGGCCTCTGCGTCGAGATCGGCGCGCTCGACGAAGCGCTGCGGGTCAAGATCCTCGAGGCGCGGATCGCCGCGGCGCGGACGATGCAGCCGAATTTCGAGGTCTCGCCGGCGGTGCTCGGCTTCGTCGCGCGCTCGATCCGCTCCAACGGGCGCGACCTCGAGGGCGCGGTCAACCGCCTGCTCGCCCACGCGACGCTGACCGGCGCGCCGCTGACGGTCGAGGCCGCGGAGGCTGCGATCCGCGACCTGATCCGCGCCCACGAGCCCAAGCGGGTGAAGATCGAGGACATCCAGAAGCTCGTCGCCACCCACTACAGCGTGTCGCGCGCCGACATCCTGTCGTCGCGGCGCACCGCCGTGGTGGTCAAGCCGCGCCAGGTGGCGATGTTTCTCGCCAAGACGCTGACGATGCGCTCGCTGCCGGAGATCGGCCGGCGCTTCGGCGGACGCGACCACACCACGGTCCTCCATGCGGTGCGCAAGATCGAAGCGCTCGCCCAGACCGACGGCGCGCTGCGCGAGGAGATCGATCTCCTGAAGCGGATGCTGCAGGATTGACGGCCGGGAGCGGACGCATGGCCCTCGTGTTCAAGATCGTCGCGGCCGACGCCTGGCGGGAGGTCGAACGCGCCGGCGTGTTCGAGGGCGCGCCCGTCGACCTCGCCGACGGCTACATCCATTTCTCGACCGCCGAGCAGGCGCCCGAAACCGCCGCCAAATGGTTCGCCGGACGCGACGACCTGACCCTCGTCGCCGTCGACGCCGACGCCCTCGGCGCCGCTTTGCGCTGGGAGCCGTCGCGCGGCGGCGCGCTGTTTCCGCATCTCTATGCTCCGCTGGCGCTGAGCACGGTGATCTGGTCGCGCCCGCTGCCGCTCGGCGCCGACGGCCGGCACGACTTCGGGAGCCTCGCAGGGTGAACGTCGCCCAGCTGTTCGCGCCGCTGGTCCAACGCCTTCCGCCGGAGACCGCCCACCGCGCCGCGATCCTCGGCCTGAAGTTCGCCCCGCCGCCGGCCGCTCGCGCCGCCGACCCGCGTCTCGCCGTCTCGGTCGTCGGCCTGCGCTTTCCCAATCCGCTCGGCCTTGCGGCCGGCTTCGACAAGAACGCCGAGGTTCCCGGGCCGATGCTCAGGCTCGGCTTCGGCTTCGTCGAGGTCGGCACGCTGACGCCGAAGCCGCAGCCCGGCAACCCGCGCCCGCGCCTGTTCCGGCTGCGCGAGGACGGCGCCGTCGTCAATCGCTTCGGCTTCAACAACGAGGGTTTTGATCGGGCGCGCGCGCGCCTCGAACGGCGGCCGAAAGGAATCCTCGGCGTCAACGTCGGCGCCAACAAGGACGCGGCCGACCGGATCGCCGACTATGCGCTGGGCGTAAAGACCTTCGCGCCGCTCGCCGACTATCTGACGATCAACGTCTCCTCGCCCAACACGCCGGGCTTGCGCGACCTGCAGCGCAAGGACGCTTTCGACGGGCTGGTCGCGCGTGCGCTCGAGGCGCGCGACGAGACCGCCCCGCGCCGGCCGCTGTTCGTCAAGATCGCCCCCGACCTCGACGACCGCGAGCTCGCCGACATCTTCGCCATCCTGCTCGCCCGCGGCGTCGACGGCCTGATCGTCTCGAACACCACCGTCGCGCGGCCGGCGAGCCTGCGCTCGCCGCATCGCGCGGAGGCGGGCGGCCTCTCCGGCCGGCCGCTGTTCGCTCCCTCGACCCGGCTGCTCGCCCGCGCACGCCTCGCGCTCGAAGGCCGGGTGGCGCTGATCGGCTGCGGCGGCGTCGCCGACGCGGACAGCGCGCTCGCCAAGATCGAGGCCGGCGCCGACCTCGTCCAGCTCTACACCGGCCTCGCGCTCGGCGGCGTCGTCGTCGTCGCCGCCATCCTCGACGGGCTCGCCGGCGCGGTCGCCGCGCGCGGCGCCGCCAGCGTCGCCGCGCGCACCGGAACGCGCGCGCGCGAATGGGCGCAGGGCTGAGCTGCAGGGCAATCGCTTGAAGCTCCGGCGCGGCGCCTCCTCCCCCACCCGGGCGCGCGCAAGTGCGGCCGGGGTGGGGGCGGGGACGCTCGCCGCCGGCGCACCAAGTTGCTTCAAGCGATTGCCCTGGGCTGAGCCGCGGCGCATTGCCGAGCGCGCGGCGCATGCCTTAGGTTCGCCGCTTCCCGGCCGGACGCCGGCCCAAGGAGACGCCCCATGCCGATGAACCTCCAGGTGCTGCTCGACCACCGCCCGACGGGCAAGGTGTCGCCGGCCAACTTCCGCTTCGTCGAGACGCCGATTCCCGCCCCCGGCCCCGGCGAGGTGCTGGTCCGGCACACGTTCCTGTCGCTCGACCCCTATATGCGCGGTCGGCTCAGCGACGCGAAATCCTACGCCAAGCCGCAGGAGGTGGGCGCGGTGATGGGCGGCGGCGCGGTCGGCGTGGTGGAAGCCTCGAACAACCCGCGCTTCAAGCCGGGCGACGCGGTCGTGGGCATGGGCGGCTGGCAGCGCTATGCGGTCAGCGACGGGCGCGACCTTAACGTCGTCGACGTGAGCCGGGTCCCGATCCAGGCCTATCTCGGGCCGCTCGGCATGCCCGGCGTCACCGCCTGGTACGGGCTCCACAAGATCATCGCCCCCAAGGCCGGCGAGACGGTGTTGGTGTCGGCGGCGACCGGCGCGGTCGGCTCGGTGGTCGGCCAGCTCGCCCGCGCCGCCGGAGCGCGCGCGGTCGGAATCGCCGGGGGCCCGGAGAAATGCGCCTATGCGGTCAAGGAGCTCGGCTATGCCGTCTGCGTCGACCACAAGTCGCCGACCTTCGCCGACGAGGTGAAGGCCGCGGTTCCGGACGGCGTCGACGGCCTGTTCGAGAACGTCGGCGGCGAGCCGTTCCAGCAGGCGCTGCGTCGTCTGAACGACTTCGCCCGCGTCGCAATCTGCGGCCTGATCGCCTCCTACGAAGGCGCGCCGACGGCGCTGCCGGACATGCGGATCTTCCTCGTCCGGCGGATCAAGATCGAGGGGTTCATCGTCTCCGATCATCTGAGCCTGTGGCCGCAGGCGATCGGCGAGCTCGCCGGCCACGCCGCCGCCGGCCGGCTCAAGTGGCGCGAGACGATCCGCGACGGGATTCGCAGCGCGCCGCAGGGGCTGGTCGATCTGCTCCACGGCGATAATTTCGGCAAGATGCTGGTCCGGGTGGATTGAGCGCTACTCAATCGCCGCGCAATGTTTGAGTGGTGTTGAAATTATCCGCGCCGCGCGCTACCTGAGCCGCGGCATGAAACTGGTCGACTGGCTCAAACGCAACGGCGTCTCGCGCTCGGAATTCGCCCGGCGTGTCGGGGTCTCCCCCGGCGCGGTGACGCTGATCTGCCGCGACGACGGCGGCTGGCTGTCGCGCGACACCGCCGAGCGCATCGTCGCCGAGACCGGCGGCGCAGTCACGCCCAACGATTTCCTGCTCAATCCGCCGTGGGCGAAAAAGGGATACGACATGACCAATCCGGTCACCGAAGCGATCGAGGCCTACAAGCGCGGGGAGATCGTGATCGTCACCGACGACGACGACCGCGAGAACGAGGGCGACATGATCGTCGCCGCCTCGCTGTGCACCACCGAGAAGATGGCCTTCATCATCCGCAACGGCTGCGGCATCGTGTGCGCGCCGCTGACCGCCGAGGAGGCGCGCCGGCTCAACCTGCCGCCGATGGTCGCCGCCAACGACGCTCCGCTCGGGACCGCCTTCACCGTCTCGGTCGACGTCAAGCACGGCCTCACCACCGGCATCTCCGCCGAGCAGCGCTGCAACACGGTGCGGGCGCTGGCCAACGGCAACATGGGCGCGAGCGATTTCGTCCGCCCCGGCCACGTCTTCCCGCTGATCGCCCGCGAGGGCGGGGTGCTGATGCGCTCGGGCCACACCGAGGCCGCGATCGACCTCTGCAACCTGGCGGGCCTCCCGCCCGTCGCGGTGATCTGTGAACTCGCCAATGACGACGGCACGGTCATGGTCGGCCCGCAGATCGACGCGTTCGCCGACAAGCACGGCCTCAAGCGCATCCCGGTCGCCGACCTGATCGCCTACCGCCAGGGGCGGGAGAAGCTGGTCGAGCGGGTCGCGACTTTCCCGGTCGAGACGCCGATCGGCCAGGTCCAGGGCTACGCCTACCGCACGCCGTTCGATCCCGTGCTGCACTTCGCCTTCGTCCACGGCCCGATCGGCGACGGCCGCAACATGCCGGCGCGGCTCCACCGATGCGACATCGTCAACGACGTGTTCGGCGGCGGCACGATTCCCAAGGTGCTGCAGCAGTTCCGCGACGAGGGGCGCGGCACGCTGGTCTATCTGCGCGACGGCTCGGCCGGCGTGCCGACCAATTTCGCCGGCGGCGAGCAGGCGGGGTCGGACAGCGCCCGCGCCCAGCATTGGCGCGAGGTCGGCCTCGGCGCGCAAATCCTGCGCGACCTCGGCGTGACCTCGATCCGGCTGCGCACCAACAACCCGCGCACCTACGTCGGCCTGTCCGGCTTCGGCATCGAGATCGCCTCGGTCGAACCGATCGAGAGGTGAGGGGAGACGCCCCTTGACGAAACGGCGGGGCAAGACCGCGCCGTCTGGCCCGTCAAGGGCGTTTCATTTCCTGTCGAGGAAAGCGCGAACGAGGGCGATCGTGGCTTCCGGATTCTCTTCCATGATCCAGTGTCCGGAGTCCGGCACGACGCCTTCCTCCACGTTGCTGGCGGCAAACCGCATGACCGCCGCCATGGTCGCGCCGAATGATCGCTCCCCGCCGAGCGCCAGAACCGGCATGGCGAGCTTCCCTGCGGCGAGGAAGGCCTGGTTGTCGGCCGCGTCCTGATCGAACGCCGCAAATTGCGCGAAGCCCGCATGCATCGCGCCCGGGCGCGCATAGAGCTTTGCGTAGTGTCGGCGGGCCGCCTCGCTGAAACGGGCCGGATTGGCGGAGAACTCATTCCAGAAGCGGTCGAGATAGATGCGTTCCCGGCCGGCGACCAGCCGCTCCATATCGGGGCCGCCGAAACGGAAATGCCACAGCAGCGGATTCTTGAGAATCTCCTCCCAGGGGCCAACGCCCGGCAGCGGGGCGTCGATGAGCACGAAGCGCGACACGCGGTCGCGATATTGCGCGGCGAAGGCGTAGCCGACCATGTTGCCGATATCGTGGGTGACCAGGGCGGCGGTCTCGATGTCGAGCGCATCGAGCACGCCGGCGATGTCGCGGCCTTGGGTCTTCTTGTCGTAGCCGCCGGCCGGCTTGTCGGAGAGCCCCATTCCGCGCAGGTCGGGAGCGACAATCGTGTGGTCGCTCTCCAGCGCCTTGGCGAGCGGCGCCCACATGTCGCCCGTCTCGCCGTAGCCGTGCAACAGAACCACCGCCGGACCTGAACCGCCAACGCGGGTATGAATCTGCGCCCCGTTCGACGCGATCTGTAGCGCGCGGAACGTCTTCGGGAAGACAAGGCCGTCAGCGTGGGTTTGCCGCATTCGCGATCGCCCTCGAAAGAATTTCCGCCGGAACCGCGATCGTGGCCGATTTCCCGGCGGGTGGCAACGGGCGGCGCCGGGCTCAGACGGGCCGCCAAGGACGAAGGCCCGGCTCAGCCGGACAGGTCGCCAGCCACGAACGGCGTCAGCGCGGCGACGAGTTCGCGCAGGCGGAACGGCTTGGCGACGAAGCCGTTCATGCCCGCCGTCAGCGCCAGTTCGCGCTGCGACGCCATCGCGCCGGCGGTGAGCGCGATAATCGGCAGGTCGGCGAACGCCGGATCGCGGCGCAGCAGCGCCGTCGCCTCGAGCCCATCCATCTCCGGCATCTGCACGTCCATGAGCACGGCGTCGAAATCCCGCGGCCCGGCGCGCAGCCGCGCGACCGCCGCAAGGCCGTGCTCCGCGGTCTCGCAATGCGCCCCCGCCAGCGCCAGCAGCCTGGCCGCAACCTCGCGGTTGGTCTCGGTGTCGTCCACCACCAGGATCCGGACGCCGTCCAGCCTCTTACCGTCGCGCCCGCCCGAGAGGTCGGCGCCGCGCGCCGCCGCCGACGGCGCCGGCCGGAACGCGACCTCGAACCAGAACGTGCTGCCCTCGCCCGGCTTGCTCTCGACGCCGACCGCGCCGCCCATCAGGGCGATCAGCCGCTTCGCAATCGACAGGCCGAGGCCCGTCCCGCCGAATCGGCGATAGGTGTCGCGGCCGGCCTGGACGAAGGGTTCGAACAGCTTGCCGACGTCGTCCGTGGCGATGCCGATGCCGGTGTCGCTGACGGCGACGCGCACGCGGATCGATTCCGGGCCGCGTTCGAGCGCGGCGACCGCGATCGTGACGGCGCCGCGCAAGGTGAACTTCAGCGCGTTGGAGACGTAGTTGTTGAGCACCTGGCCGATCCGGATCGGATCGCCGAGGAGGGGCGGCAGCAGGCCGTCCGACGGCTGCTCGACGCGCAAATCGATGCTCTTGCGCGCCGCGACGGCCGAGAAGGTCGAGGCGACGCTGTCGACGAGCTCGTCGAGGCGGAACCGGAGCTCGTCGATCTCGAGCTGGCCGGCCTCGATCTTGGACAGGTCGAGGAGGTCGGTGACGAGCACGATCATCCCGCGCGTCGAGCTTTCGAGCATGCGCACCGCGCGCGCCTGATCGTCGTCGAGCGCGCTGCGCGCCAGAAGCTCCGTCGTTCCGACAATGGCGTTCAGCGGCGTGCGGATCTCGTGGCTCATGTTGGCGAGGAAGTCGGACTTCGACCGGTTGGCGGCGTCGGCCTCGGCCTTCGCCTCGGTGACCGCGGTGACGTCGTAGCTGACGCCGACGAGACCGGTCTGTCTCCCGTCCGGCCCGAACGCCGGCTTGGCGAACTTCCGCAGATCGCGCACCTCGCCGTCCGGCCTCACGATGCGGAACTCCGCATCCAGCACGCCCCTGCTCTCCGAAGCCGCGGTGAAGGCCGCGACGAAACGCTCCCGATCGTCGGGATGCACCCGTGCGAACAGCGCCGCGCGCGAGGGGTTGAAATCCGTCCGCGACAAGCCGTGCAGCGCCAGCATCACGTCGTCCCACACGAGCGCGTCGCTTGCGGCTTCGTAGCTCCAGACGCCGACGACGCCTGCCGCCGCCGCGGCTTCGAGGCGATCTTTCGCCGAGCGAAGATCCTCCTGCGTCGTCCTGTCGACAGTGACGTCGAGGGCGGTCATCAGGATCTGGCCGCCCGGAAGGCTGTCGCGCCGCACCCGGATCCAGCGTCCGTCCGGGAGGCGGCGTTCCCGCTCCACAGACCCGCCGGACCGGATCGTGCGCTCGAATTCGGCCAGGACGGCGTCAATGGGCCGTTCGTCCCCGAAATCGCCGCGCGCAAAAGCGAACCGGAACATCTCGTCGAATTGGAGCGGCCTGCCGTGGAGCATCTCGCTGGGCAGGCCGAAGATGCGCCCGTAGGCGTCGTTCATGACG
The DNA here is from genome assembly GCA_945957375.1 of uncultured Roseiarcus sp. GTDB lineage: Bacteria > Pseudomonadota > Alphaproteobacteria > Rhizobiales > Beijerinckiaceae > Roseiarcus. The sequence goes on along the minus strand of CAMFKX010000043.1, from coordinate 13,106 downwards.
ACGCAAACGCGCTGCTCGTCGAACAGGGCGATGCCGTAGGGCGCGACGACGACCAGATCCTGGAGCAGCCGCCGGCTTCGGTCGAGCGCCTCGACCACGCGCTTGCGCTCGGTAATATCGCGGCTCGACGTGTAGATGTAGGCGGTTCCGCCGAGTTCCACCGCCTTGGCGCTGATCTCGGCCTCCAGGATCGACCCGTCCTTGCGCCGCTGACGGGTCTCGACCACCGCCGCCTGACCGCTCTCGACGAGCTCCCGGAACGACGCCCACAACGCCTCCACGCTCATGTCCGCGTTGATGTCGGCGACGTTCATGGTTTTCAGCTCGTCCGGCTGGTAGCCGAGCGCGGCGACGACCGAGGGGCTGAAATCGACGATCGCGCCGTTGAGGTCCAGGATGCAGACGCCGTCGGCCGAGGTGTCGAGCAGCGCCCTGAGGCGCGCCTCATAGGCGAGACGCTCCGAGACATCCTGAAACTGCATGACGAGATGCTCGACCTCGCCGGAGGCTGCGCGCGCGGCGTTGAGCTCGAGCTGGACCGTGACCTGTCGCCCGTCCTTGCGCAGCCAGCGCCGCAACACCGGCGAGCGCCGCTCTCCGGCGAGGATGCGGCGGATGTTCTGTTGCGCCGCCGCCTTCTCCTCCGGCACGGCGAGGTCGCACGCGGCCTTCGCGCGAAGCTCGTCCCGACTGAAGCCGAGGATCTCGCTGGCGACGGCGTTGGCCTCGACGATGCGGCCGTCCGGCGCAAGAATCGCCATGCCGTTCGGCGCGGAGGCCATGGCGTCGCTGAACTTGCGTTCGCTCGCGATCAGCCGGCTCCGCTCCGCCTCGAGCGCCTGCTGCAGCCGCACGCGCTCGCTGACGTCGCGAGTCGAATTGTAGAGAAACGTCTGGCCGTCGAGCTCGATGCGCTGCGTGCCGATCTCGACGTCGTAGATCGAGCCGTCCTTGCGCCGCCGCTTCGTCTCGATGAAATGAACGCTGCCGCTCTCCGCCTGACGCTGCAAGACGGCCAGCAAGTCTGGCAGGCTCTTGACGACTTCGAGGTCTCCCAGGGTCAGCGTTTTCATCTCGTCCGCGCTGTAGCCGTTCATTTCGGCGAACGACCGGCTGAATTCGACGATGGTCCCGTCGAGCCGGACGATGCAGACGCCGTAGATGGCGGTGTCGTTCATCGCCTTGAGTCGCGCCTCGTAGGCGAGGCGCTCGGAAATATCCTGTCCCAGGGCGATGACGTGGACGACTTCGCCGGCCGCCCCTTTGGCGACGGACGTGTCCATCTGCACCGGAATCCGCCGTCCGTCCTTGTGCAGGCAGGTTCGGACGACGCGTACGGTCGTGAACTCGCCGGCGGCGAAGCCGCGCATGTTCTCGCGCGCAGACGGCTGGTCCTCGGGCGCGAGCATGCTGGTGATGGGGCGCCCGATCAGCTCGTCGCGTTCGTAACCGAGCAGCCGACAGGCGGCCGCGTTCGCCTCGAGCACGTGACCGTCCGGCTGGAAGAGGAAGATCGGGTTGGGCGCGGCGGCCACCGTGTCGCTGAACTTGCGCTCGCTGACGATCAGCTCATGGTTCTTCGCCTCCAGTCGCCGGTTGACGTTCGCCAGCATGTCGGCCGAAGCGGCGAGCCGTCCCCGCTCCGCATCGAGCTCGCGCGTCCGCTCCGCGACCCGGCTTTCGAGAAGATCCTTTTCTCCCGCCAGCAGGGCGGCGGAGTTCTCGAGGCGCGACGCGAGCCAAACCGCCGCGGCCGTCACGGCGAGCGAGAGAAGCCCGAGCGAGGCGCCGAGCAGACGGGCGGATCGGTCGAGTTCGCCGACCGGCTCGCCGACGATCGTCACGAACGGAGAAGCCCTGAGCTTCTGGAACGCGAGCAGCCGCTCAACCCCGTCGTAGGGCGTGACCGCCTGGTAAACGCCGGAGGTCTGGTCCGGATGATCGCGCAGCAGCGCGCGCGCCGTTTGCGACAGGCCCTTGCTGTGATCCTGCGCGAGCGTCGGGGCGTCGGCGTCGAAGCGCTCGACCATGGCCTCGCCGTCGGCGGTCCAGACCGCGGCGACGCCGTGGGCGCCGTACTTCAGCGTCGAGAGAAGTCGCCGCAGAGACTGCAGCGGAACGGCGGCACTTACCGTTCCGAGGAATTCCCCGCTTGGGCTGACGACGGCGCGCGCCAGGACGAGCACCCATTCGTCGGCGAAGATCGACTTCAACGGCCCATCGAACATCAGCCCGCGCTCGCCAGCCCTCGCCCGCTGGAAAGAGGCTCTCTTCGAGACGTTCGCGGACGCGGCGGCGATGGGGTAGTCGCCCACGGCGAGCACGGCGTCGCCGCGCGCGTCCGAGATCAGCAGGCGCGCGACGAGGGCGTTGTCGGCGATCTCCTGCGCCATGTAGGCGATGAGGCGCGCCTTTTCCTCGGGCGAGCCTTCGCCGCCGCCCGCGTACAGACGCGCGACCGACTTCAGGAGCGCGTCGAGCCGGTCGAACTGGTCCTGGATGTCCTCCGCCAGCACGCGGGCGTTGTTGAGCGATGCGCGCCCGCTCGAGGCGTGATCCGCCTGCCTGACCTCCCACACTGCGAAAGCGGAGAGCAGCAAAACGATGCCGCCGACCGCGAAGGCCGTAAGAATATAGGGAGATTTGCGCATGGCCCCCGAGACGATGGCGAATTGCGAAAACTGATCCCTTTCCTATCACCGGGAGTTGCGGCGGAGTCCCGCTTTTTCATCGTGAGCGCAACTAAAGCAGGGGTCGGCGCGAACCTTCCGGATGCGGCGCCTTGCGTCCGTCGCCGGACCGAATCGGCGCCATGCCGCGGCGAGATCCGGTCACACCCTGGCGCGCAGCGCCCGGCCCCGCGGCGGGTTGCTAACCCCCTCGCGAGTCGCGCGCAGGATCTTGAATCGCGCCGCGACGAGGACGGCGCGGAACGATCGGCGCCGTCGGCGTCAGCTCCGCCAGCCCGGGTCGAGCCGGTCGAGCTTGCGCAGCACGCCCGGCCAGGCGAGCGCGCCGCCGAGGCCGCGGGTGACCTGGGCCGACTGGGCGCGGGCTCCGTCGAGGATCGGCTGTGGGATCGGGATCAGCGGGCCGCCGCCGGCCTCGGCCATCACCTGGATCTCGCAGGCCCGCTGCAGCACGAACATCGCGAGGAAGGCGTCGGCGACCGTCGGTCCGACGGTTAGAAGTCCGTGGCTGCGCAGGATGAGGAATGTGTTCCCGCCGAAGTCGGCGACGAGCCGCGGCTTCTCGGCGTCGTTCAGCGCCACCCCCTCGTAGCCGTGGTAGGCGAGGCTGGACAGGACGAAGATCGACTGCTGCGAGATCGGCCTCAGGCCGTCCTTCTGCGCCGAGACCGCGACTCCGGCGGTGGTGTGCAAATGCAGCACGCAATGGGCGTCCGGCCGGGCGGCGTGGATCGCCGAGTGGATCACGAAACCGGCCGGGTTGATCGCGAACGGGCTCTCCCCGACCTTGCGGCCGTCGAGGTCGACCTTGACCAGGCTCGACGGCGTCACCTCCTCGAACAGCAGCCCGTAGGGGTTGATCAGGAAGTGCGGCTCGCCGCCGGGGGCGCGCGCGGAGATATGGGTGAAGACGAGGTCATCCCAGCCGTAATGGGCGATGATCCGGTAGCACGCGGCGAGGTCGACCCGCAGCGCCCATTCCTCGGCGCTGACCTTGTCCTGCACCGACGGAACGACGATCCGTCCGGCCTGCGTCTCCATGGCTTTCCTCCGTCGATGGCTCTTGTGGGCTCGACCTACGTCTCCAGGGCGAGGACGCCCTCGGGCAGCTTCGCCTTCAGCGCCTGGCCGGCCTCGGCGCCGATCTTCGCGGCGTCGGCGGCGGCGCCCTCGGCTTCGATCGGAAATGCTTCCGTGCCGTCGGTGCGCAACACCTCGCCGCGGAAGCGGAGCCGGCCGTCCGCCACTCGGGCGAGCCCGGCGATCGGGGTGCGGCACGAGCCTTCCAGCACGGCGAGATAGGCGCGTTCGGCGGCGAGTTCGGCCGAAGTCGCGGGATCGACGAGCGCCGCCAGCGCCGCGAGCGCGCGCGCGTCGCCGCTGCGCGCGGTGAGCGCAATCGCCGCCTGCCCGACCGCGGGCAGGAAGGCGTCGAGGCTGAGCGGCGCCCGGGCGCGGTGGACAAGGCCGAGGCGCTTCAGGCCGGCCATAGCCAGCAGTGTCGCCCCGATCGCGCCGGTTTCAGCCTTGCGCAGGCGGGTCTCGACGTTGCCGCGCAGGAGCTCCGGCTTCAGGTCGGGCCGCAGACGGAGCGCCTGCGCCCGGCGCCGGAGCGAGGCCGCGCCGAGGGTCGCGCCCTCGGGCAGGCCCTCGACGGTGTCGGCGAACGAGGAGATCAGCGCGTCGCGCACGTCCTCGCGCGGCAGGAAGCCGGCGAGCGCGATCCCCTCGGGGATCAGGGTCGGCAGGTCCTTGCCCGAATGGACCGCGGCGTCGATCTCGCCCGCGAGCAGCGCGACGTCGATCTCCTTGGTGAACAGGCCCTTGCCGCCGGCCTCGGCGAGCGGCCGGTCCTGGATCATGTCGCCGCTGGTGCGGATGATCTTGAGCGCGATCCGCTCGGCCGGCCAGCCCAGCGCCTCGGCGAGGCGTCGCTGCGTCTCGTGCGCCTGCGCCAGCGCCAGCGGCGAACCGCGGGTGCCGAGGGTGAAGATGGGGGAGTCGGTCATGGGCGAAATCCGGAGCGCGGCATGACGCGTCTATTCTGACAATCCCGGTCTCTGTCAATCAGCCGCGCCCTCGACGGGGGCGGCTGCGTCAACGGGTCGCGTTGACCGCCGTTCGCCGCGCAAGCTAGTTTCTCACCGTCACGACCGCCGATCGACAGGACGAGTATCGACAAAAAACGGCGTGGCCAACCAAGAGCGACGCAGCGAGAACAACAACAACCTGCGGAACGCGATCCAGCTCATGCAAAAGCAGCCGGGACTCTCGAGTCCCGGCTTTTTTGTCGCCGCCCCTCATCGCGCCGCGGGGATCGCCTCGCCGTTGACCGGGTCGCCCGGTTCGACCTCGGGGCGCGACCACGGGCCGCGGATATTCAGGCTGAGTCGCGCCGCGTCCGGCGGGGCCTGACCGGCCGGATCGGTCTGCGCGGCGTCGAGCCGCAGGTTCAACATCTGGCGGCCGAGGTCGATCCCGCCCTCGAGGCTCGCCCGCAATCCGCGCGCGACCAGGACCCCGTCGACGACGCGCGCGACGCCGTCGTCGACGGCAAAGCCGAAACTCACCCGCTCGAACGTCGTCCCCCCGCTGCGCATGTCCTTCTGGACGTCGAGCGGCCGCCGCTGACTGCGGCGAAGCGCCTCCTCCAGGTTGACGTCCGAGATCGCGGCGTCCTCCGCCGACAGCGAAGCGGTTCCGCCGAGGCCGGCGGCGAAGTCCGCCGGCGACCGGCCCTTGGCGGCGAGGGCGAATTCGGCGTCGCCCTTGCCGGTCAGATCGCTCCAGCCGAGTTGCGCCGCCGCGGCGCCGAGGTCGGCCCCCGCCAGCTTGCCGCGCGCTTCCGCCCGGACCGCCGCGCCGTCGCCCGCAAGAGCGAGCGCGCCGGTCCCGCGCCCGCCGTAGACCGTCGCCTCGATCAGGTTGGCGGTCAGCGCGCCGTCCTTCATCAGCACCGACGCCGCCGCATTGTCCAGCCCGAGTCCGTAGGCGTCGATGCGCCCGGCGGACAATCGCAGGTCGAGATCGAAGGCGCGCGGCGGCGCAGCGAGCAACGCCCGGGCGCTCCACGCGCCGTCCGGACCGGTGAGCGCGGCAAAGGGGCCGAAGAACGGCTCCACCGTCAGCCGGTCGGCGTCGAGCGACCCGGAAATCGCCAGCCGGCCGCCGGTTCGCGCAAGCCGCAGCGCGCCCTGCAGGCTCTGACCGCGGCTGAGGACGGTCGCCTGGTCGAAGATCAGGTCGTCCGGCGACGCCTTCGCCATGCCGGAGATCGCGATGTCGGCGCCGCGGGTCGGCGGCGGCGTCACGCCGAACAGGCGCAGCAGGTCGCCGAGCGCGTGGGTCGAGACCGCGAGGTCGCCCGCGGCGCCGGGCGTCGCGCCGACGACCAGCGCGCCCCGGAAGGTCACGTCGACCAGCGCCGAGGCGACCGACAGTTCGACCGCGGTCGGCTTGCCCTGCATGGCCCGCCTCGGCTGTTCGACCGACGCCGACAACGACAGCGGCGCCGCGCGCCAGACGGCGGAGAGTCGCAAATTCAGCCGGGCCGACGGCGAAAGGCCGTCCAGCCGGCCGTTCACGCTGTCCATGACGGTGTCGAGTCCGCGACTGCGGCTGACCAGCCGAACCACGCCGTCGGTGACGACGATTCCGCCGAGGGGTGCGAAACCGTTCAGCGCGACGATGCCGGCGGCGAGGCCGGCGCGTCCGACGAATGGCGCACGGTCCAGGTCGAGCGTGATCGTCGGCGCCGACAGCGTCACCCGCACCGGCGCCAACCGGCCCGACAGCAGGTCCGGCAAGGACAGGGCGACCCACGCCTCCGGCGCCGAGACGAGGCTCACGCCCGAGGCGGTGTCGAGACGCGCGTCGACGATACGCAGGCCGGGCCAGGGAAACAGGCTGAACGACGCCGACTCCGGCGGGCTCCAGACCAGGACGCGCGAGGCGCCGAACGCCGCGTTCAGGCTGCCGGCGACCCGCCCGGGAGCAATCGGCCAGCGCGCCGATCCGGCCGCGACGACCGCCAGCGCGACTACGCCCGCCCCGATGGCGGCCCGACGCATGTTCATTCGTCTCCGCGCTCTCTCGACGACGCCAGCCCGCCGCAGGCCTTATAACGCCGAACCCCGGTCAACGGGCAATCCGCGCGCGGCCGGCGTCAGCGCGCCGCCTTCTCCGCGGGATAAAGCGCGCGATAGCGGCGCAGACGCGGCGCGTGCAGGGCGGCGCCCTCGGCGTCGGGCGCGAAGCTGCGCTGGATCGGCGGCCGCGCGCAGATGATTTCGACCGGGCCGGCGCCGGCGGCCAGCATGCCGAGCCGCGCGGCGCCGAGCGCGGCGCCGGCTTCCGCGCCCTGCGCGACGTCGATGGTGAGCCCGGTCACGTCGGCGATCATCTGGCCCCAGAAGTCGGAGCGCGCCCCTCCGCCGACGAGCAGCGGCCGAACCGGGCGCGCGCCGGCCGCGTCGAGAACGTCGACAGCGTCGGCGAACGAGAACGCGACGCCCTCCATCACCGCGAACGCAAGCGCGTCGGCGCCGTGGCTCGCCCTGAGGCCGGCGAGCATGCCGGTCGCCTCGGCGTCGTTGTGCGGGGTGCGCTCGCCGCTGAGATAGGGCAGGAACACCGGGGCCGAGGCCACCGCCGCCTTCGACCGGGCGAAACTCTGGGCCGAGGCGACCAGCGCGCCGACGTCGGCCTCGCGCCCGAGGACTTCGGCGATCCACGCCAGCGACGAGGCGGCCGACAGCATCACCGACATGCCGTGCCAGCGGTTGGGCAGCGCGTGGCAAAAGGCGTGCAGCGTGCGCTCGGGCAGGCTGACGTAACGATCGGTCACGGAGAACACGACGCCCGAGGTGCCGAGCGAGACGAAGCCGGCGCCGGCCTCGGTCGCCCCGACCCCGACCGCGGAGGCCGCGTTGTCGCCGCCGCCGCCGGCGATCGGGATCTTTCGGCCGTCGAGGCCCCAGGCCTTCGCGACCGTCGGGGAAAGATGCGCCGAGACCTCGGAACCTTCGACCAGGCGCGGCATGGCGGCGAGCGAAAGGCCGGTCGCCTCGAGCAGGCGCGCGTCCCAGCGCCGCTCGGCGACATCGAGCCACGATGTGCCGGAGGCGTCGGACATCTCCGACACCGCTTCCCCGCTGAGCTTCAGGCGAACGTAGTCCTTGGGCAGCAGAACGCGCTTGGTCGCCCGGGCGATCTCGGGTTCGTGCGCCGCGACCCACAGCATCTTCGGCGCAGTGAAGCCCGGCATCACCAGATTGCCGGTAATCGTCTCGACCTCGGGGACGCGGCGCTTGAGTTCCGCGCATTCGGCGAACGAGCGGCCGTCGTTCCACAGGATCGCCGGACGCAGCGGCTTATCGGCCGCGTCGAGCAGCGTCGCGCCGTGCATCTGTCCCGAGAGGCCGATCCCGGCGAGGCGGGCGAAGGCGTCGGGCGCGTCCTTGCGGATCGCGGCGACCGCCTCCTCGACTCCGCGCACCCAGTCGTCAGGGTCCTGCTCGCTCCAGAGCGGATGCGGCCGCGACACGGTCAGGGCGGCCGAAGCTTCGGCGACGACCCGCTGGCCGGAATCGACCAGCAGCGCCTTCACCGACGAGGTGCCGATGTCGAGTCCGAGGTAAGTCTTGTCGTCGCTCATCGCTGGCCTCCCACCCATTCTTCGGCGACAGCCTTTACCCCAAAGTCGCCGTTCTGTCGCCTGCGCCGCCGCTCACGCCCATCCGCCAAACGCATGGGCGATCTGGGCCCCGGCCTCGTAATAGGCTTCGCGCACGCCCGGCCACGACGGCGTTTCCGGCGTCGTCACCGGCAGCGGCAGGTCCTTCTCCGCGATCCGCCCGAGCGCGTGGTCGGCGAGCGTGCGGCCGAACACGGTGCCCGGCCCGATGCCGCGGCCGTTGTAGCCGCAGAAGGTGACGACCCGGTCGGCGAGGCGGTGGAAACGCGGCACGGAATCGCGCGTCATGCCGATCATGCCGTACCATTCCGATTCGAACGTCGCCTCGCCGATGTCGGGAAAGAGCTTGCGCAGCGCCCGCTTCGCCCAAGCGCGGTGGACGGTTCGGCCGGTTCCCCGCAGCGCGCCGACGCTGCCGAACACCAGGCGCCCGGCCTTATCGAAGCGGAACGAGGTCAGGATCGACTTCGTGTCCCAGCAGCCCTCGCGGCCGGGCAGGATCGCCGCCTGAAGCGCCGGGCTCAGCGGCGCGGTGGCGAAGTTGAAATAGGGCAGGTGGATCTGCTCGCGGCGCGGCTGCGGCCAGGGCGCGCCGCCGTAGGCGTCGGTCGCGACGATCACCTGATCCGCCGTCACCGAGCCCCGCTCGGTCGCGATCCGCCACCCGGCGCCGGCGCGCTCGGCGGCGCGGACCGCGCTCCCAGTATGGATCGTCGCCCCCGCGGCGAGCGCCGCCTTCCCGAGGCCGCGGACATAAGCGAGCGGCTGGATCGTGCCCGCGCGCATGTCGAGAAGCGCGCCGGCGTAGGCGGCGCTCCCGACCCGCTTCGCCGTCTCCTCAGGCGAGAGCGCCTTGACCGGCGCGCCGCGTCCGCCCCACTGGCGCGCCCGCTCGGCGATCTCGTCGGCGCCGGCCTTGCCGACCGCGCAATGCAGCGTGCCGTTGTGAACGGGCTCACAGGCGATGGCGTGCTTCGCGATCATCTCCCACACCGCCGCCGGCGCATTGCCGAGCAGATCGAGCGCGCGCTCGCCGTAGTCCGAGCCGAGCGCTTCGATCATGTCCGAGGGCAGCACCCACATGCCGGCGTTGACCAGGCCGACGTTGCGCCCGGCGCCGCCGAAGCCGACCTCGACCGCCTCGAGCGCGACCACCCTCGCGCCGGATTCGGCCAGCCGGAGCGCCGCCGAAAGCCCGGTGTAGCCGCAACCGACCACCGCGACGTCCGCCTTGACGTCGCCCACGAGCGGCGCGGTCGGCGGCGCCGGCGGCGCCGTCTTTTCCCAGAGGCCGTGCGTAAGCGGGTCGTCGAGCATCGAGGCCGAATCCTTGAAGTCAGTGGATGATAGGTTGCCGGAAGGCGGCTCGCCAGCGGGAACGCCTACAACCCGTCTCGACGGACGAGCCGCCTCGCGAAGGGACGACTTGAGCCGACGAGCACGACCTTGCCGGTTTGCGCCCAAGTTGCGATAGTTGCTATAGTTGCAAGTCCGGAGAGGCGAATGACGAATAAGGTCAGCGAATCCGCAAGACGGAAGGCGTCACGGCGAGCGCCCGATACTTTCAGTGTTTCGCCGGCAAAGGAAATCGACACTTCGGCCTACGAGCCCGACCGGCGCGGCCGTGCGATTCTGGAAGGCGTGCGCATTGCAGAGCAGGATCTAAAGCGCTCAGGCGGGGCCTTTGGCATCGATCAGGTCCGTTCGCTCCTGCGCGGAATCTCGCGACAAGCGATCGATAAGCGCGTGCAGGACGGCTCGCTGCTGGCGGTTCCCGGCCCCAGCAACCACCGAAGCTACCCGACCTTGCAGTTCAACCGCGACGGTTCGATCGTCGCGGGGCTGAGGGAGGTCCGCCGGGCCCTGCCGGTCGAGTCGCCTTGGGCGGTGCTGAATTTTCTCGCCAATTCGGACGACCGTCTGAACGGCCACAGGCCCATTGACCTTCTACGAGCCGGCGAAGTCGAGCGGGTCGTCGAGGCGGCGCGTCTTTACGGCGAGCCCGGCGGGTGAGCGGGCCGCCGCCGCCTCGGGACCTTCACAGCCGAAGTCTCGATGTTCTGCACGTCCCCGCGGGCTCCAAGCTGCACCGCTTCTACACCGCCGCATACGATCCGGTCCATTTCGACAAGACGACGTCCGGCCGGTTCAACGCGCCGGACGGCAGTTTTGGAATGCTCTACTGCGCAATGAACGCCGGGGCGGACGTTGATCGATCCAGCCTTCCTCCGAAAGAAGGCGTACGTCCGGCTGACAGCCGCCGCGCGCCTCCGGCTGGTCCAGCTCTAAGGTCCCTCAATGGCGAAGATCGGCGCGACGGCGGAGGTCGCGCATGACGGCTTGCCCTACGACACTCCGCAAAGCTGGTCGACGGCGATCGCGGACCATCCCATCCGGGTCGACGGCGTCGCCTACCACGCCAGGCACGATGACACGGAGCTTTGCTGCGCGATTTTCGATCGCGCGAGGGCGAGCATCACCGTCGAATCGCCGATCAAGGATCTCGATCAGGACTGGTTTTGGCGGTTGGCGCAGCGATACGGGGTTGGAATGGCGCCGTGATCGCCGCGTCCCGAGCGCCGGGGTCGATCCTATTGCGGTTTCGAGACAACCTCTTAAGAGACGGGACCATGAAAAGCCACGAAAGCCGCCCTGCATGAGTCCCCTGTCCGGCGTTCGGGTGGTCGAACTCGCGCGCATCCTCGCCGGCCCCTGGATCGGCCAGACGCTCGCCGACCTCGGCGCCGACGTCGTCAAGGTCGAGAGCCCGGAGGGCGACGACACCCGCCGCTGGGGTCCGCCCTTCATTGAGACCGAGGGCGAGACGACGGCTGCCTATTTCCACGCCTGCAACCGGGGCAAGCGCGGGATCGTCGCCGATTTTTCAACCGAGCGCGGGCGCGAGATCGCGCGGCGGCTCGCCGCGGGCGCCGACGTGCTGATCGAGAACTTCAAGGTCGGCGGCCTGAAGAAATACGGCCTCGACTACGACGCTCTGAGCGCGGCCAACCCGCGCCTCGTCTATTGCTCCGTCACCGGCTTCGGCCAGACCGGGCCCTACGCCGAGCGCGCCGGCTACGACTACCTCACCCAGGGCATGTCCGGCTTCATGGATATCACCGGCGAGGCGGACGGGCCGCCGCAGCGGGCGGGCGTGGCGATCTGCGACCTGTTCACCGGCCTCTACGGGGTGGTCGCGATCGAGGCGGCGCTGCTCGCGCGCGAGCGCACCGGGCGCGGGCAGTTCATCGACCTCGCGCTGCTCGACACCACCGCCGCCATCCTCGCCAACCAGGCGATGAACTACGTCGCCTCGGGCGTCGCGCCGGGGCGCACCGGCAGCGCCCATCCCAACCTCGCGCCCTATCAGACGTTCCCGGTCGCCGACGGCTGGCTGATTATCGCGGTCGGCAATGACGGACAGTTCGGGCGCCTGTGCGGCGTGCTCGGGCTCGACGCGCTCGCCGCGGACGCGCGCTATGCGACCAATCCGGCGCGGGTGACCAACCAGCGCGCGCTCGCCGCGGCGCTGTCCGAGGCGACCCGGACCTGGAAGCGCGACGCGCTGCTGGCGGCGCTGGAAAAGGCCGTCGTGCCGGCCGGACCGATTAACAGCATCGCCGACCTGTTCGCCGATCCGCAATTCGCCGCGCGCGGCATGCGCATCGCCCCCCAGGGCGTGCCGGGCCTGCGCACGCCGATCGTGATGAGCGAGAGCCGGCTCGCGCTCGACCGGCGCTCGCCGACGCTCGGCGAGCATCAGGCGGAGATCCTGCGCGAGATCGGGCTCGACTGAACCGCGCCGCCCGCCTTGACGGCGCCTGCCGGCGCCGGCAAATCGACGTCCACGGGAAGCGAGGGTTCGGCATGAGCGCCATTCGGAACGTTTGCGTCTATTGCGGCTCGGGCGACGGCGACGACCCGCGCTTCGCCGAGGCCGCGGAGGCGCTCGGCCGGGCGCTCGCGGCGGCGGGGATCGGCCTCGTCTACGGCGGCGGCGGCGAAGGCCTGATGGGCCGGGTCGCGCGGGCGACGCTCGCGGGCGGCGGCTACGTGACCGGCATTATCCCCAGCTTTCTCGTGCGCAAGGAACACGCGCTGACCGACGCGCAGGAAGTGCTCGTCGTCGACAACATGCACGAGCGCAAGCAGGCGATGTACGAGCGCGCTGACGCCTTCGTCGCGCTGCCCGGCGGCATCGGCACGCTCGAGGAACTGGTCGAGCAGATGACCTGGGCGCAGCTCGGCCGCCACAAAAAACCGATCCTGATCGCCGACGTCGCCGGCTTCTGGCGGCCGCTGCTCGCGCTCATCGCCCACATGAACGACAGCGGCTTCATCCGGCGCGGCTTCGAGTTGCGCTATCTGGTCGCCGAGAAGATCGAGGACGTCGTGCCGATGCTGCGCGCAACGGGGCCGGCGCGCGAAGCCGAACTCGAGCCCGGCGGCGCCGTCGCCGTCAGCGACCTGTGACCGCTCCCGCTGCTCGCCCCTTTCCGTGCGGGGCGAACGGCGCCATGGTCGGCGAATCGAAGACGTGGCGGATGCCGTCGCGTGGGGCGGGAGGAGTGATTTCGTGATGAAGGCAATGACCCTGACGACGGCGCTCGCCTGCGCGGCGCTGTCGGGGCTGATCGCCGTAGGCGCGGCGCGCGCGCAGACCGCCGAGCCGGCCGCGCCCCAGGCCCCGGCGGCGGCCGCTCCCGCGGCAACGCCTGCCC
>CAMFKX010000042.1 GCA_945957375.1 uncultured Roseiarcus sp. | reverse complement strand
GGTGCGCGTCCCGCGCACCCGGGGCGGCGGGACGCCGCCCCTCCGGCGCTTACCCGGCAGATAGACCGCCGACTCGCCGACCTCCTCGGTCGTGACCGAGCGGATCGCCTTCTCGCTGAGGTCGCCGGCGCGGACGGAGGGTGCGCGTCCCGCGCACCCGGGGCGGCGGGACGCCGCCCCTCCGGCGCTTACCCAGGCAGATAGACCGCCGACCCGGCGCTTACCCGTCCTTGCCGACGGTGATGTCCGGGGCGGTCGGGTTCTTCATGCCGACGACATGATAGCCGGCGTCGACGTGCAGGATCTCGCCGGTGACGCCGCGCGACATCGGCGACAGGAGATAGACCGCCGACTCGCCGACCTCCTCGATCGTGACCGAGCGGCGCAGCGGCGCGTTGTATTCGTTCCAGCGCAGGATGTAGCGGAAGTCGCCGATGCCCGAGGCGGCGAGCGTCTTGATCGGGCCGGCCGAGATCGCGTTGACGCGGATCGCCTTCTCGCCGAGGTCGGCGGCGAGATAGCGCACGCTCGCCTCCAGCGCGGCCTTGGCGACGCCCATCACATTATAGTGAGGCATCCACTTCTCGGCGCCGTAGTAGGTCAGAGTCAGCATCGCACCGCCGTTCGGCATCAGCTTTTCCGCCCGCTGCGCGATCGCGGTGAACGAATAGCAGGAGATCGCCAGCGACTTGGTGAAATTATCCTCGGTCGTGTCGATGTAGCGCCCGGTGAGCTGGTCCTTGTCGGCGAAGGCGATGCAGTGGACGACGAAATCGATCGTGCCCCACTTCTTCTCGGCCTCGGCGAACACGGCGTCGATCGTGGCCCCGTCGGTGACGTCGCAATGGCCGAACACCTCGGCGCCGAGCTCCTGTGCGAGCGGACGGACGCGCTTCTCCAGCGCCTCGCCCTGGAAGGTGAATCCGAGTTCGGCGCCGGCGGCGTGAACGGCGCGCGCAATCCCCCACGCGATCGAGCGGTTGTTGGCGACGCCGAGGATGATGCCGCGCATGCCGCGCATGGCGCCCGACGTCAAAGCCGCAGTCTTCGCCCGCTCCATCAAACCGTCTCCGAGCCCCGGTCCGCCGGACCGTCAAGAGGTTCCCTTAGCCAAGCGAAACGCGCATGGGAAGCCCGGCGCCCGGCGGTCGCCGGTCACAAAATATTCCCGGTTGCACACAGGCGATCGGACCGGGGTCAGCCGCGGCCGGAGCGCGGATCGTAGGGCTTGCGCTCGCGCCACTTGCGCATGAGCTCGGCCAGCTCCGGATCCTCGGCCTCGGGCAGCACGATCCGCACGGTGGCCAGCAGATCGCCCGCCGCGGCGTCGCCCCCGCCCGGCAGGCCCTTGCCGCGCAGCCTGAGCGCCCGTCCGCCGCTCATGCCCGGCGCGATCGCCATCTCGACTTCGCCGCTGAGCGTCGGCACCCGGACCTTTCCGCCGAGCACGGCCTCGTACAGGGTGATCGGCAGTTCGAGCCGGAGGTCGCGGCCCTCCACCTTGAACAGGGGATGGGGCGCGTAGCGGATGGTGATGATCACGTCGCCGGGCGGGCCGCCGCGCACGCCGGGATGGCCCTGTCCGCGCAGGCGGATCGACTTGCCGTCCTCGATGCCGGCGGGAACCGTTGCGTCCAGCGTGCGTCCGGTCGGCAGGATGACCCGCACCGTGCCGCCGCTGGCGATCGTGGCGAGCGGGACCGCCGCCGAAGCCGGAATGTCCTCGCCGCGCGACGCCTCCGGCTGCGTGCGGCCGCGCGCGCGCCGTCCGCCGCCGAACAACTCGGACAGAATGTCCTGGTCGATCGATCCGGGACCCGCGCCGGCGCCGGCGCCGGCGCCGAACCCGCCGGGGCCGAAATCGAAGCCGAAGCCGAACCCGCCGGGGCCTGCGCCGGCGCCGCCCGGCTGACGGCCGCCGAAGCCGAAGCCGTCGAACTGCGGCGCGCGCGGTTTGCCCTCGGCGTCGATCTCGCCGCGGTCGAAGGCCGCGCGCTTCTTTTCGTCGCCCAGGATCTCGTAGGCCGAACCCACCTCGGCGAAGCGCTCCTTGGCCTTCGGCTCCTTGCTCTGGTCAGGGTGAAACTTCTTGGCGAGCTTGCGGAAGGCGGACTTGATGTCCGCCGCGCTGGCCGTCTTCGCAACCCCGAGAACGTCATATGGATTACGCATCATGAGCCCATTATAAAGCAGCCGCCTTGTCGAAGCGCGACCGCCGATGTCTCTTCGCCCTATCTGGGTCCTGGCCGGCTCGCCCGCAAGTCCGACAAGCCGCGCCGTTTCCGGCAGCGGCGCCATGATCCCGCGGCTTTCGCCGGTTGTCGATCCCGGCGCGGGCGTCTAAGACGCGATTGCCTGAAATTTGAGGGAGCGGCGACGCCGTGAGCGATTTCACCGAGGCCGACGATCCTTTCGCCTTGTTCGATCTGTGGCTCGCCGACGCTGTGGCGAGCGAGATCAACGATCCGGAGGCGATGACGCTCGCCACCGTCGACGAGACCGGCCTGCCGGATGTGCGGGCGGTGTTGTGCAAGGGCGCCGATGCGCGCGGGATCGTCTTTTACGGAAACGCCGAGAGCGCCAAGGGGCGCGAACTCGCCGCGCATCCAAAAGCCGCCGCCCTGTTCCACTGGAAGTCGTTGCGACGCCAGGTTCGGTTCCGCGGCGCCGTCAGCCCGCTGACCGAGGCGGAGAACGACGCCTATTTCGTCACGCGCCCGCGGCTCAGCCGGATCGGCGCCTGGGCGAGCCAGCAGTCGCGTCCGCTCGAATCGCGCGCCGTGCTGGAAGCGGCGGTCGAGCATTTCCAGAAGCGGTTCGGCGAAGGCGAGATTCCCCGGCCGGACTACTGGCGCGGCTGGCGGATCGCGCCGGAGCAGATCGAGTTCTGGCACGACGGCGCCTTCCGCCTGCACGACCGCATTCTGTTCAGCCGCCGCGGCGTCGACGCGCCGTGGGAGCGCCGCCGCCTGTACCCGTGAGCGCCCCATGACCTGGTCGGCCGCCCAATACGTGAAATTCGAGGGCGAGCGCACCCGCCCGGTTTGGGACCTGCTCGCCCGCGTCCCGCTCGCCGAAGCCCGGCGGGCGGCCGACATCGGTTGCGGGCCGGGCAATTCCACCGAAGTGCTGCGCGCCCGCTTTCCCGACGCTGCGATCACCGGGATCGACAGCTCGCCCGGCATGATCGCGGCGGCGCGCAAGCGCCTGCCCGACGTTCCGTTCGCGGTCGCCGGCATCGAGGACTGGCCGGAAACGGGGTTCGACGTCGTCCTCGCCAACGCGGTCATCCAGTGGATTCCCGACCACGAGGCGCTGCTGCCTTTCCTGATCGGCAAGCTCGCGCCGGGCGGCGCGCTCGCCGTCCAGACGCCGGACAATCTCGACGAACCGTCGCATCGGCTGATGCGCGAGGTCGCGGCCGCCGGCCCGTGGGCGGCGAAGCTCGCCGACGCCGCCAAGGCGCGTGCGGCGCGACGCGGCGCCGACTGGTATTTTCGCCGGCTCCGCCAGCACGCCGCGCGCGTCGACATCTGGCGCACCACCTATTTTCACCCGCTCGCCGGCGCCGGCGCCGTCGTCGAATGGGTCAAGGGCACCGGGCTCCGGCCCTTCCTCGACCCGCTCGACGCGGACGAGCGCGAAGCCTATCTCGCCCGCTACCAGGCGGCGATCGCCGAGGCCTATCCGGCCGAGCCGGACGGGACGGTGCTGCTGCCGTTCCCGCGGCTGTTCTTCGTCGCGATCCGTTAGCGGGCCGCCGCGCGGCTTGAACGGCGCGGCCTGAGCGCCTAGGAGCCTCGGCCGTGACGATCTTCACCGAACCCGACCAGGCCGAGCCGGAGCCCTCCGAGGTCCGACCCGAGACGCATCCGCGTCCCGGCCGCCTGACCACGCCCGCCGCCCTCATCGAGGCCGGCCTCGCCGCGCCGGACCGGCTGGCGGAGTTCGAGGCGGTCGGCGAACGCTATGCGATCGGGCTCACGCCGACGCTCGCCCGGCTGGTCGATCCGGCCGATCCCGCCGACCCGATCGCGCGCCAGTTCCTGCCCGATGCGCGCGAGCTTCGGCGCGACCCGGCCGAGGCCGACGACCCGATCGGCGACGACGCGCGGAGCCCGGTCGAGGGGCTGGTGCATCGCTATCCCGACCGGGTGCTGATCAAGCTGGTCGCCGTCTGCGCCGTCTATTGCCGCTTCTGCTTCCGCCGCGAGCGGGTCGGCCCCGGGTCCGGCTCGCTCGGGCCCGAGGCCTTCGCCGCGGCGCTCGCCTATGTGCGCGCGCGGCCGGAGATCTGGGAGGTGATCCTGACCGGCGGCGACCCGCTCACCCTGTCGCCGCGCCGGATCGCGGAGACGACGCGGGCCCTCGCAGCGATCGACCATGTCAAGACCTTGCGCTGGCACACGCGCCTGCCGATCGCCGCGCCCGAGCGGGTCGACGCCGCGATGGCGCGCGCGCTGGCGCTGCCGGACAAGACGGTGGTGGTCGCCGTCCACGCCAACCACCCGCGCGAACTGACCCCCGAGGCGCGCGCCGCCTGTCGCCGCCTCGCCGACCGCGGCGTGCTGCTGGTCAGCCAGACGGTGCTGCTGCGCGGCGTGAACGACGACGTCGCCACCCTGGAGGCGCTGATGCGCGCCCTGATCGAGGCGCGAATCAAGCCCTATTACCTGCACCACGGCGACCTCGCGCCGGGAACGGCGCATTTCCGCACCTCGATCGCCGAGGGTCAGGCGCTGATGCAGGCGTTGCGCGGCCGGCTCTCCGGCCTCGCGCTGCCGACCTACGTGCTCGACATCCCCGGCGGGCACGGCAAGGTGCCGGTCGGGCCGCAATCGGTCCGGCCGGACGGGGAGGGCGGCTGGCTCGTCTCCGACGCGAGCGGCGTCGAGCGCCGCTATCGCGACCGGCTCGGGCGCGATCAGGACCGCGCGTGCTGAACCGCCAAGGCGCCGCGCGACGAAGCGGTGCGCTCGGGCGCGTAGATCGCGAGGCACAACACATAGGCGGTCACCGCGGTCATCACCGTGGCGACGAACAGCGTGAGCAGGAACCGTCGCATCGACTCGGCCCTGTCGGCCGCATCGCGATCGACCCCGGACATGGCGTTTATCCTTTGCACCTCGTGCGGGCCCCTTGCCCGCATCGAGCGCAAACATAGCGGGGATCGAGGACGGCCGCCGTGACGGCCGTCACAATGGATAAGGAATCGTCGCCGTCGCTCAGCCGAAGCCGGCGCCCGCCTCGCCGGGCGCGAGGCGGATGAGCCGGGAATCCTCCACCGCCGCCTGCCGGTGCTTGACCGCCTCGCGGTAGACGGGATCGCGGATCATCGCCACGAATGCGGCGACGCTGGGATATTGCGCGATGAAGCACCGGTCCCAGCGCTCCGCCGCCGGGCCGATCAGCATCAGCTCGAACTTGCCGCTCCAGACGATCGCGCCGCCGAGGGCCTTGAACACCGGCCCGCTCTCCCGGCTGTAGGCGGCGTAGGCCTCGGCCCCGGTCGCCTCGCGCCCGTCCTCATAGACCGCGCGTTCGCGCAGGCGCACCAGGTTGAGCATGTGGATCGGACCGTCCCGGTCCAGCGCCCGGAACGCCGCGAAGGTTTCCTTGGTCGGATCGACGTAACCCGTCATGCGCGTTCTCCCCATGCCACCGCGCTGACTCGCGGCGTCGCAGTTCATCTCGTCGTCCTGAGGAGCCCTGCGGAGGAGGCGTCTCGAAGGACGAGGTCAGGCGTTCGCCGCTCTCGCCGGCCGGGCGTTGGAGCGGCCTCTCACCGATATTCGTTCCCCTCGTCGCCCTTCGGCGGCTTGGCGTAATAGGTGTTGAGGATCGTGTTCCGCGGCCGGGAATTGTCGAGCGAGATTGCGTCGCGGCCGTGCCAGCTCGTGTGCAGCAGGCTGTGAGCCGGGTGGATGACGACGAAGGCGAAGCCGGTGTTGGGCAGGAACGGCGCGGTCTTGACCTTGACGAGGCCATAGGTCTTCCAGTGGAACACCCCCATCGGCGACACCTTGTAGACGGTCGTGCCGAGCTCGGGACGGCTCGCGTCCTCCGGCATGTAGATCAGCACGGTCAAGACCTTGCGCCGCGTGTCGGGATGCGGCTTGATCGCATAGCCGTCGAAGTCGGCGTAGAGCACCGGCTGCGGATACATCGGCACCGGCCAGGCCTCGCCGCTGCCCTTGGCCCGGATGCGCAGGCCGGATTCGAGCTTCTCGCGCAGCGCGTCCTGGATCGCCTGCGCCGACAGGGCGTCGGAGACCGCGCGCCACAGCGCGGTGCGCTCCGGATCGCCGGCCTCCACCCGCCGGTCCCACAGCGTATATTGCTTGCGCGTGCGCGCGCCGTTGAGATCGACGTAGCGGTCGAGGTCGGGCCAGTTCGAGATCAGCCGACGGTAGACGTCCTCGGGGAAGAAGCCGGGGAAGATCAGGTGCGGGAACGGCTTCTCGTCGACCGTTCCGGCGAGGATCGCGCGGACGCCATGGGCGACGATCGCGTCGTAAAGGGTGTCGGAAGCGACGGCGTCTGCGATCATGGTCGGCCTCGATGCGGTCCAATGCCCCGCCGGACCCGGTTCGGCGTCGAGACTACAGGCTCCGGGCCCGCTCTCCAAGCCGCCCGTCCGCGGCCCTCACAGGGTGCGGGCGACGAACCGCACGATGTCGGTCATCACCTCGGCCGCGGCCTCGTCGAGCGAGGCGACGACGGACGCCGCCGCCGTGGACGGCGTCGGCTTGCGCGCGGAAAAGATCGCCACGTCGACGATCCGCCCGCTGGTCAGCGACACGACCTTGGCGACCACCTCGACATGGGCCTGCGACGTCTCCGCGTCGAGTTCGAAGGCGCGGATGTCGAGGTCGAGCGCGTAATTGGCCGACGCGGAGCCGCCGTCGATCGAGCGGGCGAGGCCGGCGTTCTGGAAGCTCTCGACCAGACGGGCGCGAAACAGCGCGGTGAGCTGCTGCGGCCAGCGTACGCCGGGGAGGAGCTGCAATTCCTGGCCGTTGCGCACCAGAATGCGCTCGCTGTCGAGGTCGCTGGTCGCGCTCGGCTGGTCGATGCGGATCTGGGCGCCGATCGGGCGCATCTTCGCCGGATGCGTCGGCGTCAGGTCGAACACGGTCATCGGCGCGCTGGCGCAGGCGGCGAGCGCGAGCGCCAACCCCGCCGCCAGCCACCCCCGGATGAAGACCCCTGCCCCCGACGCCGCCATTCACCGCCCGCCGTTGTATTCCGGCAGCGAAGGCTTCGCGCCGAAGATGATCTGGCTCGGATTGCGTTCGAACGAGCGCACCAGCCGGTCGATGTCGTCGAGCACCCGCTGCCCCTGCACCGCGAGCGCCTCGTACTGCCTGAGGCCCGAGCCGCTAAAGCGGGCGAGGCCGGTAGAGATCTCCTTCACCCGCGCGTCGACGTCGTCGGCGAGCTTCTTGATCGACTGGGCGGCGTCGCCGACCTGGCCGAGCGCGCTCTTGGTGCCGGGCGAGCCGAGGAAGCTCTGGGCGCTGGTCATCAGCCCGTCCAGCTTGTCGGCCGACTCGTTCAGCTTGGCCGAGATCTCGGCCGCGTTCTTCAGCGTCGCGTCGATATTGCCGCGGTTCTGGCGCACCGTCGCGGCGACGTCGCCCGCGGAATTGACGATCTGGGCGACCTTGTCGGGATCGACCGCCTTGACGATGGCGTCGACGTCGGCGATCGCCGAATCGAGCTTGGCCGAGGATTCGTTGAGCCGCTTGATGAAGACGGCGCCGTCGCGCAGAATCTCCTCGGTGTGGCCCGAGCCGTTGGCGAGCGCCCGCGAGAAGGTCTCGGCGTTGGCGATCACCTGATTGACCTTCGCCGCGTCGATCGAGCGGATCAGGACGTCGGCGTCTTCCGACAGGGTCTGCGCCTTGGCGGCGAGCGGCCCGATGGTCTTGCCGAGGTCGGCGATGCTCGCCAGGGCCTCGTCGATCCGCCCGGCGTTGTGGGCCAGCGCCATCGAGAATTGCTGGGCGTTGTCGACCGTCTGATGAATGCCGGCGGCGTTGTCGACCAGGATCTTGTTGGCGAGATCGAGCACGTAGCCGGCCTTGGTCTGGAGGTCGGCGAGGGTCGCGGTCGGCAGCGACGGGATGACCGGCGGGCTTCCGGTCAATTCCGCCGCGCCCTTCGTGTCGCCGCCCTTGAGCGCGACCACGCCCGTGCCGGTCAGCCCCTGGGTCTCGAGCTGGGCCTTGGTCGAGACGTTGATCGGCGCGCTCGCGTTGGTGACGTCGATGTCGGCGATCACCTGGCTCGGATTGTCCGTGACGAAGCGGAGATTGGTGACCTCGCCGACCTTGAGGCCGTTGAACAGCACGTTGCCGCCGACCGAGAGACCGGACACCGAACCGTTGAACACGACCTGATAGTGCCGGTGGGCGGTGCCGCCGAGCCCGACGATCCACATGATGAGGGCGAACGCCCCGGCGACCGCCGCCAGGGTGAAGGCCCCAATCAGGACGAAATTGGCTCGCGTCTCCATTTCGCGTGTTGCGCCTTACGCTGGTTGGGACGCAGGGGGCTGCTCGGGCCGCCCCCCGGCCCGCACGACGCCCCGTTTGCCGTGGAAATAGGCTTTGATCCATGGATCGTCGGAAAGCAAGAGTTGGTCTATCTTTCCGACCGCCGCCACCTTGCCGTGCCCGAGCACCGCGACCCGGTTGCAGATGGCGAACAGGCTGTCGAGATCGTGCGTCACCATGAACACGGTGAGGCCGAGCGTTCTCTGCAGGGTGGCGATCAGGTCGTCGAAGTCGCCGGCCGAGATCGGATCGAGCCCCGAGGTCGGCTCGTCGAGGAACACGATTTCCGGATCGAGCGCGAGGGCGCGCGCGAGCGCGGCGCGCTTGGTCATGCCGCCGGAGAGTTCTGCCGGGAACTTGTCGGCGGCGTCCTCGGGCAGGCCGACCAGGCGCAGCTTCTGCGCCGCGAGGCCGTCCATCATCTCCTGAGACAGCTTCAGGTGCTCGCGCATCGGCATCTGGATGTTCTGGCGCACGGTGAGGCCCGAGAACAGCGCGCCTTCCTGGAACAGGACGCCCCAGCGCTCGCCGATCTGCATCTTCTCGAGGTGGCTGAGGTGGTCGAGATCGTGGCCGAACACCTCGATCGTCCCGGCGCGCTTGTGGACCAGTCCGAGGATGGTGCGCGTCAGCACCGACTTGCCGGCGCCGGACGCGCCGACGAAGCCCAGCACTTCGCCGCGGTAGAGGTCGAGGTCGAGCCCATTCATCACCAGCCGGTCGCCGAAGCCGACCGTCAGGCCGCGCACGCGGATCACCGCCTGCGGCGTCTCGGAGGAGGGGGGTGCGTCGGTCAATAGTTCACCGCGGAGAAGAACATCGCGAACATGCCGTCGAGGACGATGACCATGAAGATCGACTTGACCACGGCGGCGGTGACGTTTTGTCCGAGCGATTCGGCCGATCCGTGCACGTCCATGCCCTCGACGCCGGCGATGATGCCGATGGTGGCGGCCATGAACGGCGCCTTGATCAGCCCGACGATGAACGTGTTGGGGGTGATGGCGTTGTGCAGCCGGGTGATGAACACGATCGGGGTCATGCCGGCATAGAGCCAGCTCACGATCAGGCCGCCGGCGAGTTCGGCGATGTCGGCGATGAAGGTCAGCACCGGCAGCGCGATCACCAGCGCCACGAGGCGCGGCATGATCAGCACCTCGAGCGGATCGAGCGCCATGACGCGCAGGGCGTCGATCTCCTCGCGCATCGCCATCGAGCCGATTTCGGCCGTGATCGCCGATCCGGTGCGGCCGGCGATCATGATCGCGGTCATCAGCACCGCGAGTTCGCGCATGCCGAGCACGCCGACGAGGTTGACCGCATAGGGCGAGGCGCCGAACATCGACAGCTGGAAGATGCCTTGCTGCATGACGATGGCGCCGACGAGGAAGTTGATCAGCGCGATGATCGGCACGCTGCGCAGCGAATAGTTCTCGAGGTGGTAGGCCATCGAGGTCCATCGCCAGCGATGCGGGAACGGCAGCAGCCGGAACGTCATCGCCACCATCTCGCCGAAGAAGCTGACGCCCTCGGCGAGATCGTGGCCGGCGATATAGACCGATTCGCCGACCGAGGTGAGCAGCGACACCATCGGCGAAAGGTGGGTCGGCTTCGGCGGCTCGATCGGCTGGTAGCCCGCTTCGTGGATCAGCAGCGTGATTTCCGGGCGGGCGCCGCGGTAACTCGCCTTGACGCCGCGGCCGTCGAGCTCCGTCCGGGCGCGGTCGATCGCCCAGGCGCCGGCGGTGTCCATGCGCTCGACCGCGGAAAGGTCGAGAATCGCGCCGCCGCCCTTCCGGTCCGGCTCGGCGAGCGCGTCGGCGGTCGCCTCGAGCGCCGCGCTGTGGGCGACGGTCCAGTCGCCGGCGAGCGAGAGAACGATTCCGTCTGCGTCGATGGCGCGGGTGACTGAAGGCGCAGCGGACACCAGGCGCTCCGATCGAGGCGGGCAAGGCGTCGTTATAGCCGACGAACCGGCGCTGTCGAGGCGGGCGCGGGAACACGGGCGCAGCGCGATCAGGACCAAAACAAAGCGAGTACGAATCGATGCCGCCGCGCAGGGACTCCGAATCGCGCAAAAGGCGAATCGAATCTGCGGCGCGGCCGGCGACAGCCGTCCGAAAACGGGACGATCGGGACCTGAAGGAGGACGGAACGGGAAGGAATCGGGACGGCGGCGGCGTGACGAGGAATCGCCGCCGCGCGCAAGCCGGAACAACCGCGACGGGCGACGAAGCCGGAATAGGGTTAATGGGCTCTTGCACGCCGCCCTCCGACGCTGCTCCACCTCGGGATGGACGGGACGGAAGGCGGCACAAACCCGGATCGAATCGGCGCTCGCCGATTCGGGTTCGATGGCGAGCCGAAAGACAAGGCCTCGGTCGAGGAGCCCCTCGCGGCCCGCCGGCGTGGTTGACGAAGGGTTCCGCGCGCCCGGCTCCGGCCGCGCCGAAACGGGACGCGAGAGCGGAACGCGGCACAAACCGGGACGGAATCGGCGACGAATCGAAACGGGCGAATGACGCTGCGGAAGGCAAGCGCGAAGCCGCCGCGGGCCGCATCGTGGTTAACGCTTCGTGAAGAGGCGAGAACCGCTCACGCTGCTACGGCTCACCGGTTCCTTCCGCCGTCGGCCGCATGGTTAATGGAACGTGAATTCACCCCGTGTCGCGCCGCGCCGAAGCGGGATGCGCGATCGCAGGACGGCACAAACCGGGACGGAATCGGCGACGAATCGAACCGGACGAATGACGCAGCGGAAAGCAAGCGCGCAAGCGCCGCTCGCCGCGTCGTGGTTAAGGATCGGTAAAGCCGTCAAGGGGCCGGCCCGAAAGGCGCCCGCCTCACCAGCGGTGATGCACGTGCGGCTTGATGTCCGCGTCGTAGATCGCCCGCAGCGTCGCCATCTCGGCTTCCGGCAACGCCGGCAGCTCGGCGGCGAGCGCGTTGGCGCGCGCCTGCGCGGCGTTCTTGGCGCCGGGGATGACGACCGTCACCGCGTCGAACATCAGGATCCAGCGGAGCGCCAGCTGCGCCATCGTCGCGTCGCCTTTGACCAGCGGCCGGATCCGCTCGACCGCGGCGAGGCCGACCTCGTAGGGGACGCCGGAAAACGTCTCGCCGACGTCGAACGCCTCGCCGTGGCGGTTGAACTGGCGGTGGTCGTCGGCGGCGAAAGTCGAGGCGGCGCTGAGCTTGCCGGTGAGCAGGCCGCTCGCCAGCGGCACCCGGGCGATGACCGCGACGTCGCGCGCCTTCGCCGCCTCGAAGAACAGGCCCGCCGGGCGCTGGCGGAAGATGTTGAAGATGATCTGGACGCTGACCACGCCGGGATATTCGATCGCCTTCAGCGCCTCCTCGATCCGCTCGACGCTGACGCCGTAGTCGCGGATCTTCCCCTCGCGCTTGATCCGGTCGAGCGCGTCGAACGCCTCCGGATGGTAGTAGAGGTCGGTCGGCGGGCAGTGGAGCTGGACGAGATCGAGCGTGTCGACCTCGAGGTTCTTCAGGCTGCGGTCGATCCAGCCGGTCAGGTTGTCGTAGGTGTAGCCGGCGACGATCTGCTGCGGCAGGCGCCGGCCGGCCTTGGTGGCGACGTAGATTCCGTCGCGGCCGCGGGCGTTCAGCACCTTGGCGACGATCCGCTCGGAGCGGCCGTCGCCGTAGACGTCGGCGGTGTCGATGAAGGTGACGCCCGAGTCGAGCGCGGCCTCAAGCGCGGCGATCGCGTCGGCCTCGCCGACGTCGCCCCAGCTTCCGCCGATCGCCCAGGCGCCGAAGCCGATTTCCCCGACCTTGCGCCCGGTCCGTCCGAAGGTTCGCGTTTGCATGGCAGCTCCAAGCCTGGCTTTGTCACCCCCGCGCAAGCGGGGGTCCGACGCCGTGCTGAATATCATGAGCCGTGGCTCCTGGATGCCCGCTTTCGCGGGCATGACAAGGCGCTACAGCGTCACCCACTGTCCGTTGGCCTTCGACGACTTCACCGCCGCCTCGATGAAGGCGAGCCCCTTCACGCCGTCGGCGATGGTCGGGAACGTCACGCCGGCCGGCGGGGCCTTGCCGTCGCGCGCCGCCCGGATCGCCGCGGCGGCCTCGGAATAGATGTTGGCGAAGCCTTCCAGATAGCCTTCCGGATGGCCGGGCGGCACGCGGGTCATGCGCGCGGCCGCGTCGCCCGATCCCGGCCCGCCGCGGGTCAGGATCTGGGTCGGCTCGCCGAGCGGCGCCCAGAACAGCTCATTCGGGTTCTCCTGCCGCCACTTGAGGCCGCCCTTGGTCCCGTAGACGCGCAGCATCAGGCCGTTCTCGTTGCCCGGCGCGACCTGGCTCGCCCACAGCGCGCCGCGCGCCCCGCCGGCGTAGCGCAGCGACACCTGCACGTTGTCGTCGAGCACCCGCCCGGCGCCGAAGGCGGTCAGGTCGGCCGACAGTTCGGCGACGTCGAGGCCGGTCACGAAGTCGGCGAGGTTGAAGGCGTGGGTGCCGATGTCGCCGAGGGCGCCGCCCGCGCCCGAGCGCGCCGGATCGACGCGCCACTCGGCCTGCTTGTTGCCGGTCGTCTCGGTCGGCCCGGTCAGCCAGTCCTGCGCGTATTCGACCTGGACGAGGCGGAGGGTCCCGAGATCGCCGGCGGCGACCATCTCGCGCATCCGCCGCACCAGCGGGTAGCCAGTGTAATTGTGGGTGAGGGCGAACACGCGGCCGGCTTTCTCCACAGCCGCCTGCATGCGTTTCGCCTCGGCGAGCGACACGGTCAGCGGCTTGTCGCAGATGACGTGGATTCCGGCCTCGAGGAAGGCGATGGTCGGGCCGGCGTGGACGTGGTTGGGGGTGACGATCGCCACCGCTTCGATCCCGTCGGGGCGGGCCGCTTCGGCCTTCGCCATGGCTTCGTAGCTGTCGTAGACGCGGTCGGGGGCGAGCCCGAGCGCTTCGCCCGAGCGGCGCGCCCGGTCGGCCGACCCCGAGAGCGCGCCGGCGACGAGGTCGTAATGCCCGTCGATGCGCGCGGCGATGCGGTGAACGGCGCCGATGAACGCGCCCTCGCCACCGCCCACCATGCCGAGCCTGATGCGTCCGCCGGAGCTGGCGTCGCTGCGTCCTTCGATGGCCATGCTTCTTGTCTCCGTGTTGACCATGATCGGCGGCTCGCCCCCACCACCGCGCTTCGCGCGGTCCCCCTCCCCCGCCGCTGCGCGCCGGGGGTGGAAAGGCGTATCTCCTCCCTCGCCGGAGGCGGGGGAGGGGGACCAGCCGAAGGCTGGTGGAGGGGGCAGACCGCCGCGGAAATCTACGCGAGCCCCAGCGCCCGCCGGATCTGCCCCTGATCGGTCGCGCCGCCGGCGAAGTCGTCGAACGCCTTCTCGGTTACCCGGATGATGTGGTGCTTGATGAACGGGGCGCCTTCGCGCGCGCCGTCTTCGGGGTGCTTGAGGCAGCATTCCCATTCGAGCACCGCCCACGACGAATAGCCGTACTGCGCCAGCTTCGAGAAGATGCCGTTGAAGTCGACCTGGCCGTCGCCGAGCGAGCGGAAGCGGCCGGCGCGCTCGACCCAGGGCGCATAGCCGGAATAGACGCCCTGCCGCCCGGTCGGGTTGAACTCGCCGTCCTTGACGTGAAACGCCTTGATCCGCTCGTGGTAGATGTCGATGAAGTCGAGATAGTCGAGCTGCTGCAGCACGAAATGCGACGGGTCGTAGTTGATCGCGCAGCGCTTGTGGCCGCCGACCGCGTCGAGGAAGCGCTCGAAGGTGACGCCGTCGAACAGGTCCTCGCCCGGATGCAGCTCGTAGGCGACGTCGCAGCCGGCGTCGTCGAAGGCGTCGAGGATCGGCTTCCAGCGCTTGGCGAGCTCCTCGAACGCCGTCTCGATCAGGCCCGGCGGCCGCTGCGGCCAGGGATAGAGGAACGGCCAGGCGAGCGCGCCCGAGAAGGTCGGGTGCGCGGTCAGCCCCATGTGCTTCGAGGCCTTGGCCGCCATCAGCATCTGCTCGACCGCCCATTTCTGCCGGGCGGCCGGGTTGCCGTGCACCTCCTTGGGCGCGAAGGCGTCGAAGGCTTCGTTATAGGCCGGGTTGACGGCGACCAGCTGCCCTTGCAGATGGGTCGCGAGTTCGGTGACGGCGAGGCCGTGGCTCTTGGCGATCCCGAGGATTTCGTCGCAATAGGTCTTCGACGACGCGGCTTTCGCGAGATCGAACAGCCGGCCGTCCCACGCCGGAATCTGCACGCCCTTGTAGCCGATCGACGCCGCCCACTTGCAGATGGCGTCGAACGAATTGAACGGCGCCGCGTCTCCCGCGAATTGCGCGAGAAAAATCGCCGGTCCCTTGATCATGCCAGCCATGTTTTACTCCTGCTTGTGCGCTCGCGCGCTTGATCCGCCGGCCGGCGAAGGGGCGGCGTCTCGCCGCCCCAGGGTGCGCGCGGGACGCGCACCCTCCGACCGATCAGCAGCTTGACGCGCCTCCGCTCAGAACGGCGAGTTGGGGAAGTAGAAGTCCTTGGCGTTGGCCTTGTCGATCAGCGTCGCCTTGAGGATGTAATCGCCGCGGACGGGGATCTTGTCCTCGAGGCCGAGCGCGGTCACGTCCATCGCCACCGCCACCATCGACGGCGAATAGAGAACGTCGACCGGCATCTTCGGGTCGCCGTCCATCACCCGCTTGATCATGTCCTTGGAGCCGGCGCCGGCGACCACGAACTTGACGTCGGTGCGCTTGGCCTGGGCGATCGCCTCGAACACGCCGACCGCCATGTCGTCGTCCTGCACCCACGCAGCGTCGATCTTGGGATGCTTGGTCAGGAAGTCCTGCATCACCTTGAAGGCGTCGTCGCGGCTCCAGTTGCCGAACTGGCTGTCGATCACGTTGATCTTGGTGCCCTTGATTCCGTCATTGAACGCGTCGACGCGCATCTTGTCGATCGGGATCGGCAGGCCGCGGATCACCACGATCTCGCCGCCCTCGGGCATCGCCTTCTTGAAGAATTGCGCCGCCGACGCGCCGAGGCCCGGATTGTCGCCGCCGACATAGAGGTCGTAGATCGAGCGGTCGTCGGCGATGCGGTCGACCACGGTGACGAAGGTCCCCTTGTTCTTCACCTTGCGGATCGGGTCGGTCAGCACGTTCGGGTCGTGCGGCAGCACCACGAGCGCGTCGATGCCCTGGGTCGAGAGGTCTTCGAGCGCGTTGGCCTGCGACGCCGGATCGGGCGAGGTCTTCACGATCACCTTGAGGCCGGGATAGCGCTTCTCGAGCGCCTTGGCCTCCTCCATCGCGTGATAGACGACGCCGCCGGTCCAGCCGTGGTCGGCGGTCGGCACCGAGACCGCGATGGTCTTGGCCTGCTGCGCGAACGCCGCGCCGGCGAACAGGCCCGCGACCGCGACGCCGATCAGAAGTCGTTTCATGCTTTTCTCTCCCACTTCGCATTCGGCAGGTTGCGGGATGAGCCCCGTCCTGCCGGATTGTCCTCACCGTCCACGCGCCAGTCCGCGCTGCGCCAGCATCGCGATGATGATGATCGCGCCCTGGACCGCGCCGATGAGGTATTCGCTGACCAGATTCGACAGCAACATGATGTTGCCGATGACCTCGAGGATGAGCGCGCCGGCGATCGTGCCCCACACCCGTCCGACGCCGCCCTTGAGCCGCGTGCCGCCGACCACCACCGCGGTGATCGCCATCAATTCCCAGCCGAGCCCGGTCGCCGCGCTCGCGGAGCTCAGCCGCGGCACGTAGACGACGACGGCGATCGCGACGCACAGCCCCTGCAGCACGTAGGTGATGGTGCGGACCCGGGCGACGTTGATGCCGGAATAGCGCGCCACGTCCTCGTTCGAACCGACCGCGCGCACGTGCCGGCCATAGGCGGTGCTGTAGAGGATGAAGGCGCCGACGATCGCGACGCCGAGGATCACCAGCACCGGATAGGGGACGCCGAACAGGTCGCCGAAATAGACCTGCCGATAGGCGGCGCGCACGTCGTTGTTGCGGATGGTGATCGAGCCGCCCTGCGCGAGCCAGGTCAAGAGCGAGCGGAAGATGCCCATCGTGCCGAGGGTGACGATGAACGGCTCGATCTTGCCGATGGTCGAGGTCAGGCCGTTGAACAGGCCGCAGAGCGCGCCCACGCCGAGCGACAGCGTCATCGCCGCGATGATCAGCAGCGTCGGATTGTCGATCAGGCCGGAGTTCAGGAACAGGATTTCGAGGCCCGCGACGAAGGCCGCCATCGCGCCGACGGACAGGTCGAGCCCGCCCGCGGTGATGACCAGCGTCTCGCCGACGGCGATCGCGGCGATGAACGTGGAACGCGCGAACACGTTGGTGATGTTGTCGAAGCTCAGGAAGCGCCCGTTGGCCGTCGCGCCCAGCGCGCAGATCAGCGCGAGCGCAAGGAAGGGCGCGACCGCGCCGAGGTTGAACCGCCGCGCTGCCGCGACCGGCGCATCCCGAACTGCCTGCGTCATGCCACCCCGCCCCCGATGCCCGTGTCCACCCCGGTCGCCAGCACGACGATCGCGTGCTCGGTCATGGCTTCGCCGGCGACTTCGCCGGCGATCCGACCATTGCGCATCACCACGATACGATGGCAGACGCCGATCAGTTCGGCCATTTCCGACGAGATCACGATCACCGACCGCCCCTCGGCGGCCATGGCGGCGATGAAGCGGTAGATCTGCTGCTTGGCGCCGATGTCGATGCCGCGCGTCGGCTCGTCGATCACCACGACCCGCGGATCGAGCTCCATCATCTTGGCGAGCAGGAGCTTCTGCTGATTGCCGCCGGACATCTGGCCGGCGAGCAGATTGGTGTCGCCGACGCGGATGTCGAATCGCTGGATCGCGGCGTCGAGCGCCTTCGCCTCCTTGGCGCGGTCGACCAGCGGGCCGCGGCGATACTTGTCGAGCGCGGCGAGCGTCAGGTTGAGCGACAGCTCCTCCTCGAGCAGCAGGCCTTTGCTCTTGCGGTCCTCGGTCAGGTAGACGACTCCGGCGCGCATTCCCGCCCTGGCGTCCGGCCAGGTCTGCGGCCGGCCGTCGAGCCGGATCTCGCCCGACCCCTTGCGCAGACCGAACAGGGCCTCGAACAGCTCCGTGCGCCCGGCGCCGACGAGGCCGGAGAAGCCGAGGATCTCGCCCGGCCGCACGGCGAAGCTCGCGTCCTCGACATAGCCTTCAGCGCCGAAATGCGCGACCTCCAGCGTCGGCGCGCCCGAGGGCGCCGG
The DNA here is from genome assembly GCA_945957375.1 of uncultured Roseiarcus sp. Classification (GTDB taxonomy): domain Bacteria; phylum Pseudomonadota; class Alphaproteobacteria; order Rhizobiales; family Beijerinckiaceae; genus Roseiarcus. The sequence continues at coordinate 7,742 of CAMFKX010000042.1, read as the reverse complement.
CGAGCGCGGCGGATAGAGCGCGAGCAGGTCGCGCCCGACCATCAGGCGGGCCATGTCGACCGGCGTCAGCTCGGCGGCGGGGCGGGTCGCGACCTTCTTGCCGTCGCGCAGCACGGTGACCACATCGGCGACCGCGTTCACCTCCTCGAGCCGGTGAGAGATGTAGAGAATGGCGACGCCGCGCGCCTTGAGGTCGCGGATGAGCCCGAGCAACGCCTTGGTCTCGACCGGGGTCAGCGACGCGGTCGGCTCGTCGAAGATTGCGACCCGGTGCGGCACGGCGAGCGCCCGGGCGATCTGCGCAAGTTGTCGCTGGGCGATCGACAGGCGCTCGACCGGCACGTCGACCGGCGTGTCGACGCCGAAGGCGCGCATCGCCTCGTTGGCGCGGCGGTTCATGGCGCGGTCGTCGAGCGCGAGCCCGCGGCGCGTCTCGCGGCCGAGAAACATGTTCTCGGCGATGGTGAGATCGGCGGCGAGCATGATCTCCTGATGCACCAGCACGATGCCGCGCCGCTCGGCGTCGACCGGACCGGCGAGCGCGACCGGCGCGCCGTCGAGCTTCAGGACGCCGCGGGTCGGCGTCAAATGCCCGCTCAGGATTTTCATCAGCGTGGATTTGCCGGCGCCGTTTTCGCCGATGATCGCGTGGACCTCGCCGCCGCGCACCACCAGCGACACGTCGCTCAGAACCTCGACCGGGCCGAAGGCGCGGGAGAGGCCGACGGCTTCGAGGACGGGCTCCGCCGGGCGCGCAAGGGGATCCTGCCGATTCGGATCGGACTGCGGCTCGATCGGCTCGCGCGGCTCGGGCATCCCCTCCCCTCCGGCGTGCTGCGCCGATACTGACATGCTAGTAAAAAATCGTAGCACCGGGCCGCCCGATCCGTAAAGGGGCGAAAGACGCGACTTTGAGACGCATGAAGGGCGGGACAGGCGCGGGAGCGTCCCGTCGGCGAGCCTTCAGTCGCTTTGGGCGCCCGCCACGACGCGGCGGGGCCCGCGCCGGGCGCGCTCGGCGGGCCCGAGGGGAAATTCCCGCACGATCTCGAACAGCCCGTCCTGCCGGCGCTCGCCGAACAGCGCCAGCCTCTCGATCCGCAGCGCCGGCGAGGCGACCCGCATCTGGAAGTCCCAGCGCAGCGCCTTCTCCGCCGGCGCCGGATCGACGAGGGCGTTGGTGAGGGTGAAATGCGTGCGGAATTCGTTGAGCACGTAGGGGTAGCCCCAGACGTCGAGATAATAGCGCTGCAACGGCGTGAGCCGCGCGGCTTCGCGCTTGCCACGTTCGGCGTCGGTCAGCGGCGCCCGCAGCGGATCGAGTTTGCGCACCGCCCTTTCCTCGAACGCGTGGAGATGGGGCGCCCGCCCCTCGGGCCGCAAGGCGACGAAGGCGCGGCCGTCGGAGGCGCCGATCCGGCCGACCTGGAGCGGCCCGGCGTCGAAAGGCTGATTCGCCCGCGCGAACGCGGCGACGGCGTCGTAGAGGTCGATGACGTCGAGATCCGCGCGCAGGCGGAAGGGCGCGATCACCGTGGCGTGGAAACCGTAGCGGCGCGGCTCGTGGGTGAGCGTCCGCCACGATTCGGGCGTCTCCCCCTCGGGGGCGAACCCTTCGACGTCCAGGCCCGTTGCGGCGTCGCGCCCGATCACCTCCGCGCCGAACCGCCAGAGGTCGCTGTCGAGCGGCGGCGTCAGGTAAAGGGCGTATCGCGAATGGGACATGAGGCGCCTCGGACCGCTGCGATCGAACCACGCTGCGTGCAATCCTCCATCCTCCTGAACAAAAGTTCAATCCGAAAACGCCGCCCATGCGGCGGCGAAAGCCCGTCCCTTCGGCGGAGGGGCGCACGCCCACCGCTTGCTCAAGATTCGCGCAATCGCCGAGGCGCATGACAATCGAAGGCGACCCGGCGTCGCCGTACGCCTGGCCGATCGCGCTTCGGACGCCGTCGCGGGCGGAGCGTTCGGCGCCCAGCGCGCCCGGGGCGGAAGGGGGACGGCCGCATGGGTTCGAGAAAGGCGCGCGCGCGTTTCGCCAGGGCCCTGGACTGGGAGAGGGCGATCGCCGAGGCGCTCGGCGACGTCGCGGCCGAGATCCGTCTCACCGACGTGGCCGAACTGATCGACCTGATCCGAAACGACCAGGCGGCCAATCTCGCCGACCTGATCCATTCCTCGACCGAACTTTTCTTCAAGAGCGGAACGCTGCGCTACGCCTTGTCCGCCGATTTCGCAGCGGCGTGGGAGGCTGCGCCGGAGGTGGCGCTCGACATGGAGTTCCGCCATGCGGCGGTGTCGGCCTTCTTCCGCCTCACCCTCGGCCGGCGGCGGATGGCGGTCGAGGTGCTGGACGTGTTGTTCGACGAGATGGACCTCGACGACGAGGCGAAGTCGGGACGTCTGGCGGCGGCGCTGGCGAGCGCCCGGCTGGCGCCCGCGTCGCCGCGCCGCTGAAATGCGACGATCGAGGGCCGGTCAGCCGACGGCGCTGCGCCCGCACGTTTCGGCGTCGCTCCGCTCGGGGCTCCGCTCGTGACTTGGGCAGCCTTCGCCGACCGGCGACGCGACCGGCGCGAGCCCGATCCAGGCGTCGATCAGAGGCGCGTCGAAGCCCGCCTCGCGCCGGCCGTCGACCTCGATCAGCGGGCGCCGGATGAGGAGCGGATCGGCGAGCATCAACGCCAGCGCGCTCTCGGCGTCGAGCGTCTCGGGGCGCACCTCGCCGCCCTTCACCCGGGGAGACGCGGCGTTGAACCATTCCGCGACCGGGCGCGCGCCGAAGAACGACCGCAGCGCCTCCGCCGTCCATGGCGCCGTGAGGAGGTCGCGCACGTCGAGCTCATGGCCGGAGCGCGCGAGCGCCGCCTTCTGTCGCGCGTTGCCGCCGCAGCCGGGTTTCCCGTAAAACACGACCTTCGCCATCAGTCCTCCTCGTCCGAAGGCGCGGGTTTCGAGACCACCGCAAGCAGGCGGCCGGCGCCGAAACGATCGCGCGGATCGAGTTCGGCGACCTTGGCGATCGCTTTCGCGCCCGCGTCGCGGGCGCCGAGCCTCGCCTGGCAATAGCCCCAGGCGAGCAGCGCCTGCAGATAAAGCCCCGGCGCTTCTTCGTGGGCGGCGAAGCGGGCGTCGCCCGGCCGCACCGCGCGCCAGTCGTCGGCGATCCCGAGCCGGCGCGCGGCGAAGCCGATGAGGGCGGCGGCATGCGGAAGGGCTTCGGCGAGCCGATGGTTGTAGAAATAGAACTTATAGGCCGCGAGGCGCGCGGCGAAATCGTTCGGCGCCGCGGCGAGCGCGCTCGCGACCGCCTGTTCGGCGGCGAGCGGGTCGGAGCGCGCGGCGCGCGCGCCGTCGAGCAGCGCTTCGACATCGAGGTCGGCGCGCGTCACGCGACCGCCCGCATCAGATCGGCGACGACCGCGCCGCCCATGCCCTCGCTGGCGCCGAGCGTCGCGAGCGCGTCGAGGCGGCTTTGCGCCGCCTCGGGCTCGCCGAGGCGCAGGCGGATGAAGGCGACCGCCTTCAACGTATAGAGCGCGAACCGCGCCGACGCCGGCGCGGCTTTGGCGAGCGCGTCCGCCGTCCAGCCGGTCCAGTCGGCGGGCAGGGCCGCCTGACGCGCCGCCTCCGCGAGCCCGGCCTCGGCGGCGGCGAGCGCCGTCTCGAGCCGGCCGCCGTAAGCGTGGATCTTGTAGAGGCAGAAGTAGCTCGCGAGCACGGAGGGATCGCGCGCCAGCGCCTCGCGGAAAACCGCGTCCGCCGCCGCCTTGTCGTGTCGGGAAAGCGACACGCCGTGTTGCAACAGCGCGTCGATCGGCGGCGGAATCGCGCCGAAGTCGATGCGGTCGTCGTTGTCATCGCCCATGGGGACGGCGGATGCAGATTTTGCGCCAAGACAATTCACCACCAAGAACACCAAGGACCACGAAGGCCTTCGTGTCCTTTGTGTCCTTGGTGGTGAATTTCTCAGGCGGCCGGAGCCTGAGCGGCGGCGACGTAGGACGGACGCTCGGCGAGCCTGTCGGTCGCCCGGCGGACGTTCGGAGCGGCGGCCGGCCACGCCTTCGCCCCAACTGTGTGGGAAGTCCCCGGCGCATGATCAGGACCGTCTTCATCGCGGCCCGCTCAGGCCGCGGCGCTTTCCTCGTCGCGGCGCTGGTCGGCTGCGGCCTCGCGCTTTCCGGGTCGCCGGGGTTCGCCAGCTCGGACTATCCGGCCGGGCTGTTCGAGAACTCGCCGGTCGTCGGTCCCGACGGCGCGCCTGTGCAAGGAGGGGCCGCGGCGCCCTCCCCGTCCGTCCCGCCGCCCGGAGCCGAGCCCCCGCTCGCCGGCGACGGGGAAGTCGGCCCCGGAACCTCCGTCGGCGGCCTGCCGCCCGCCGGACCCCCGGGCTATCCGCCGCAGCCCTTCCCACCTCCCACGTCCTACGCGGGTCCGCAGGACGACTGGTGCGCCGGCGTCGCCTCGCGGATCTTCGGCAGCCTGGAGGAACTGCGGCGCGCGCACGCCCGCTGCGACCGCGCCTTCGCCCCGCCTGCGGGATACTGACGCAGGCGCAGAACCGGAATCCCGACGTCTTTCCAATTGAAGACCGCCCTCGACGGACCTATGGGTGGACGGAAGGACAGCAGGACCGACGATAATGGCTGGCGGCGAACCCGGGCGATATGGCGAATATGTGCAACGCTATCGTCGGGGGGAGTGGCGCGCCCCGATCGTCCATGATCTGATCGCCAACGATATTCGCGCCCACGGCAAGGACAGCACGGTCCTCGACATCGGCTGCGGCAACGGCTTCGACGACGATCTCGCGCTGCAGAAGTCCCTGGCTGGGCTGTGCACGCGCTACATCGGCATCGAGCCCGCCGACGACGTCGAAACCGGCGACTATTTCACCGAAGTCTGCCACACCACGCTCGAAGACGCGCCCCTCGCTGCCGAAAGCGTCGACGTCGCCTTCGCCATCATGGTGCTCGAACACGTCGAGCACCCGGAGAAATTCTGGGGCAAGATCCATCAGATCCTGAAGCCGGGCGGCGTGTTCTGGGGGATGACGGTGGACGCCCGGTCGCTGTTCGCCAAGGCCTCCGACTGGCTCGAGCGCTCGCACGCCAAGGACCTCTACATGCGCTGGCTGATGGGCAAGCGCGGCGAGGAGCGCTATCTCAATTATCCGACCTTCTACCGCTGCAACTCGCCGGCCCAGATCGAAGCCGGCACGAGCGCGTTCGCCGGGCGGGACGTCATCAACCTCTCCGCCATCGGCCAGCACCGGCCGGTCGTTCCGGGATGGATGCGCGCCGCGGCCGACCGCTACGATCACTGGATCATCGACAACGGCAAACCGGGCACGCTGCTTCTGGTTCGCCTGGTGAAGTAACGCCGAAGAGCGCCGATCTCGACCGTTTCGGCGACGACGCGGTTCCGCGTTCGCCTTGTTTCGAGCGTTGATTGACAGGCGTCAATGCCGGGCGCGTCGGCCTGGGCAGAATGCGCCCATGCGCACCAAGCCTGGGGGCTCCGCCGCCAGAGACGCGGATCAACCCGTCAGCCATCGCGAAGAAAACTGGCTCAACGCGCCCAATGCGATCTCCCTAGCCAGACTTTGCGTCGCCCCCGTCGCTCTCCTCTGCGTGATCCGGGGACGTGAGCAGGCTTTCCAGATCCTCATCGTCTTCGCGCTGCTGTCCGACTTCGTCGACGGCTTCCTCGCCCGAACGTTGGGGCTGACCACCCGAATCGGAGCCCGGCTCGATTCGATCGCCGACGACGCCACGTTCGTCGTCGGCCTGATCGGCGTGTACGCCTTCAAGTTCGAGCTCCTGCGCCCGGACCTCGGCTGGCTCTACGTTTTCATCGTCTTCTACATTCTCTGCGACCTGATCCCCTACCTGAAATTCGGCAAGATGCCGGCGTTCCACGTCTATTCCTTCAAGGCGACCGGCTATCTCGTCGCGCTCAATTTCCTGCTGCTGTTCACGGTGGGATATGTGCGCTTCGTGTTCGTGACGACGATGATCGTCGGCACGCTGGCGGCGATCGAGACCATCGCCGTCGCGCTGGCGCTGAAGGAGTTCCGGACCGACGTGCGCGGCCTCTACTGGGTCCTGGCCGACCGGAGGCGCTGACCGTCGTGGAGAAACCGGCCGGCCGGTGGATCGGCTTCCTCAATCCCGGGGCGCAGCGCCTGAAACGCGCTGCAGCGCGGGCGGGGTTGATCCGGGCGCTGGCGCGACGGGGGATCAAGACGCTGGAGCTGCCGCCCGATCCTGCCGCCCGAACCGCGGCGATCGGCGCGCCCGACATCGACGGCGTGGTCGTCTGCGGAGGCGACGGAAGCGTCGCGGCGGCCGTCAACGCGCTCGACCTCGACCGCCAGACGCTCGCGGTGACGCCGTTCGGACGCGGAAACTGCGTCGCGCGCGATCTCGACTGCGGGACCTTCGCGAGGGCGCTCCGCGCCCTCGACGCCCAACGGCTCAAGCGTATCGATCTGATCGAAATCGCGATCGACGGCGCGCCCCCGGTCCTCGCGGCGAACGCCGTAGCTTGCGGTCGCCTCGCCGACGTCGTCGTGAACGCGACGCGCTTTCGCGCGCTCGGCGATCTCGGCTACACGCTCGCCGGCCTGCTCAGCCGCACCGAGGCGCAGACCTATCGCGTCTCGATCGACGGCGGCCCGCCTCAGGAGTGGCGCGTCTCGGGAATCCTGGTTCAGAACACCCGGTTCCTCGGGCGCTACGAACCCTATCCGGGCGTCGCCTCGAACGACGGCGCGTTCGACGTCTCGACGCAGCCGCCAGGATTGCTGGCGGAGAAGGGCCACGAACTGCGCCTCGCCCTCACCGGGCGGTTCGGCATGCCGGTGCAGCAGGCGCGCCGGGTCGAGGTCGAGGCGTCCTGGCCGGTTTCGCTCTATCTCGACGGCGAGGTCGTTCCCGCCGTCGAGCGTTTCGCGATCTCGGTTCGGCCGGGCGCGCTGCGCTGCATCGCCGGGGCGCGGGCATGACCCGACTGTTCGTCCTGATCGCGATCGCCTTCACCCTCGCCGGCGCGCGTCACGGGCTCTCGCTCAGGCGGATGCCGGCGGCGGCGCGGCGCGCCGGAGCGGTCAAATATTTCAGCTACCTCGCGCTCACGCTCGCCTTCGTCGCGCTCGCCGCGCTGGGCGCCCCGGCGCTCGCCGCGCTCGTCGCCCTGATCGCCGTGACCGGCGTCGGCGAGATCGCCCACGCCCGCCGCGCGGCCCTCGGGTCGGGCCGGTTCGTGCCGGGCTGGGTCTGGTTTCCCTATGGCGTGATCGCCGCGCTCGCCGTCGCCGGCGCCGCGCTGGCTGCGGCGAACCGGACCCTGCTCGTGTTCGCCGTGATCGCGACCTTCGACGGCATGTGTCAGGTGACGGGCCAATGGCTAGGCCGGCGAAAACTCGCCCCGACGCTGAGCCCCAACAAGACGGTGGAGGGTTTTCTCGGCGGACTGGTTTCGGCTTCGGCCGCGGCGGCGTGGCTCGCGCCGCTGTGGGCGGGCGAGCCTCTGGTCATGGCGCTTGCGGCCGTCCCCATGGCGATCGTGGCGCTCGGCGGCGACCTGTCGGCGTCCTGGATCAAGCGCAAGGCGGGGATCAAGGACTACAGCGGCCTCATCCCCGGTCATGGCGGCGTGCTCGACCGCTTCGACGGGTTCCTGCCCAATTGCGCGCTGCTCGCCTGCGTCGCAGCCGCGGAGCGACTGGCTTGAAC
>CAMFKX010000041.1 GCA_945957375.1 uncultured Roseiarcus sp. | reverse complement strand
TAAATAATAGCCTACGTCTGGATGGGGAATACGTTGCTGGAAGTGCCCTCGAAACAATGGATTTGCCGCACGCACCTTCGTCCATTCAGTGAAGCCGGCGCCGTGCCATTCATCGTTTTCGGGAATCGGATGAAATTGAGGGAGGTAGTACGAAAGCACCTTCACGTCGGCATGATTCCGTCGCGACGAAAAGTCCTGCGCCTCTTCAAAATATCTGAAATCAGGAGCTGAATCACCGCGATGAAGTCGAATGAGATTTCCATCTACGTTTTTCGACATTATAAAGATGAGGCGCTCAAGCGCATGCGCTAAAGTACCGTCAGCCGGAAGCGGTTCCGGTGGAAAATCGTTGTAATTGAGCGGAAGTTCTAAGAACGTCTTTAGCGCATCTGACCTCGCCCATAGCATTGTACCTTCGGGGAATTCGACAGCTGGGAAATCGTTAATTGAGAGATTAGTGTATTTTGACAAAATATCTCGCGCCAAAAGGTAATTGCCGGCCCATCCTGTCGGTTCCCTTGGAATAAACGCGGATCCCTCTGCGTAAACGATTTTCGCATCGTTTCCGAGCATCTCCACGATTTGAGCGAAATGACCGCCAGGACTCCCAGAAGGACCAAGTAGGAGGTCGACAATGTTATCGCGCCAGCCATCGAGTTGCGGATTATGAGGGCTCTTCTTCGTATGGAAGTGACCAATGATGTCATATGTTAGTAGAGCTGTTCCAAACTCAACTATGAATGGGGCAATATCTCGACCCCGATTCGGAACTGGACTAATGACGATTTTTTTGGCGCGGGAATGAAGACCCTCACGAATAGCCTGCTCGATAGTCGCAATCTGCGTAGTCGACGTAGAGTCCGATATAGAGACAAATATATCGAAGTCGAAAGGTAAATTGCAAAATCTATGTATGAAATCATCCAAGAGATCGAAATAGTAAAGGTGGAAATGAATTGCAATACGACGACTACAAGTGGCCGGTGGAACTCGCCATGAGACAATTGGGTCGATGTAACGCGGAACGACGGGGAATTTACTAGCAACAGACGCGACGATTTGGCGCTCTTCATATACCATTCGTCCTTCTGAGGAAATTGGTATAGTGGCCCAATTACGTGCGGCGTTATTCCTAAAGAGTTTTCGCTTAGTACGGTTGAACGGGTGTCGCCACGCAGCTGTGAGCCGGATTGCTAGGGATAAAGCCCCCCATGCGTTCAAATGCGTAAGCCAATACCGGCGACGCCTTTCGCTGTTCGGCGGATACCCATGGAACCAATTTTGGAGATTGCAGTTGAGAAATCGCAATGGCCGGCGCGCCACTCGGACGAGGGTCGAAAGGGCTGAGGCACGCTGCTCGGCGAGCCGCTCGCGCTTCGCGGCGGCAGTCGCGTCCAGTCCGGCAAGACGGTCGCGCTCCGCACTGGCGGCGGCGTGCTGTTGGGCGAGACGGTCCCGTTCCGAGGCGGCTCTGTCCGTCAAGAATTGGGCTTCCGCAACGGCGGATGCCAACCGCTCCGACTCTTCCGTGGCGGCAACGGTCGCCGTGTGCAGCGCTTGCATGCTATCCATAGGTTCTCCGGAGTGACCGGTCGCTTTCTTGTAGGCAGCCCCCGCCGAGCTTGGCTCTAGCGCTTCAAGGGCGAATTGAGGCTTCTGCAGCAAACCGAATGCAATGTCGTCTGCATCGTCGACGGGAAGCAAATGGCCGGGGATCTCGTCGACAAGCGCTATGCTATTCAACGCCAAACGATTGACACCAATGAGAGCCGACTCGCAAGAACGACCGAATAAATTATCGGCAAATCCCTTGAAATTATCGGCGTTGAACGCATTCGTCAAATGAATATAGGTTATATAGCCTATGGAATCATAAAACTCCTTTATTTTTATTCCATCATTCAATGAGTTGCACTCAGCATAGATAATCGGTGTCGTTTTCTCAATCGTGCGACGCGCTCCTTCGAGGACGGCTATTTCAGCCCCCTCGACGTCAATCTTGATAAGCCGACAAGCTTCGAGGCCAAGCTCATCAATTGTTGTCATTTCGATCGTCAAGCAATCAACAGTCGGAGTCGACGCCGGATCCGCGGCAAGCGCCATTTCGTCAACAATGCTTAAGCTGCCATAGTTCCCGGCCGCGTCGAGATTGATTGCCGGAAGCGAAATGGAACCGGACTGAGCCCCAACTGCCGCTTGGCGAAGCATGACGTTGCCAAGCATGTTTTCAGTGATGTTCGCGCCGAGGACGCTAAAAAACTCTGGTCTTGGCTCGAATGCCCAAACCTTGCCCGCGGCTCCGACCGCCCTTGCGAACGCCAGCGTATGAGTTCCAATGTTTGCTCCAACATCCAAGACCGTATCACCGGAACGGATTAAAGTCAGCAGAAAGCGAACTTCATTTTCCGCCCATTCTCCGTAGGCGCGTAGAGCTCGGCCTATGGTCAAATCAGAACCAAAGAATGTAATCTTTCCATACCGTCCGTTAACGGTCTCAATCACTTGATGTTCCTCTGATGAAAATTTGCAGGTGACTCCGAAACCCGGCCACCGCGCAGCTAAAGCGATTGTCGATTATAGCATGTCGAGCCCCATGGAAAATCCCGGGACGACATGCGGAATTGGTCCCTGTGTGTGAATGGAGCGGACGCCTGGTCGAATGGGTCGTCGGATTCTCCGGACCTCCGGTTCGAGTGCTCTCCACCAGCCTACGGGGACCTCTCACGAAGGGAGCGGACGCTAACCGACCAGCTGGTCAATCTCGCTGACCACCGAGCCGCTAAGACCGTCCCTACCCCGACGATCTGAATTCGAAGGAGCCCGCCGGCAAAGCCGCCGAAAGCGCGGCAAGGCCCTTGCGAATCATCGCGTCGTGCGAGGCGTGTCGGCGGCGTCGATCAGCTCGGCGAGCGCGCAGGTGATGTGATACATCGAGCTGCCCGGCGCGGGCTCGGCGATCCAGTCGCCATCCGCCTTGAGCTTGTCGCGCCACGCCCCCTTCGCCGGAGTGTCGAAGTACCTCTGCAGCCCCGTGTAGGCGGCGGCGGCCTCCGCCAGTTCTTCCGGCGCGCCGGTGCGCCGGTGACGGGCGATCGCCGCCTTGAGGCGTTCCGTCTGCGGCCACAGTCGCGCCGCCGCGTTGCGAACCGAGCCGTCGATCCGCACCTCGTTGATCGTCACTCCCCGCTCGGCGTCGAGGCCATGGCGGCGTCCGAAGCGCGCGAGCCTGTCCGAAACGGCGACCGCGTCGCTCAAGCCCCAATGCGCGATGCGCTCGAACAGCCAGGCCCACTCGAAACAATGGCCGGGCTCGACGATCTGCCCTTCCTCTCCCGGAAGCGGGCTGAGGGCGGCGTCGAAATACTCGAGCAGCGCCCCGGTCTCGGGATGGAGAAACGAGCGGCCGCAGAGCGACGCGAGATGCTCGGCGGCGCGCCGCCAGCGCGGGTTTCCGGTCACATCGGCAAGCGCGATGAAGCTTTCCAGAAGGTGCATGTGCGGGTTCTGCCGATAGGGCGGGCAGACTGCGATCTCGCCTTCGTAGTAGCCGCTGTGCGGCAAGCGCCAATGCGCGTTGAGCGCGTCGTCGAGCGCCTCGGCCGCCCCGAACAGGTCCGGTCGATCGAGCGCGCGCCCGGCATGGGCGAACGCAAGCAGCATGAACGCCTGGTCGTAGAGATCCGCGCGGGAGTCGAAGACCTCGCCGCGGGGATCGAAGCGATGAACATAGAACCCGTCCGCGCGTCGGCCGCGGTCGAGCAGGAATTGGATGTTTGCGTCGACCATTTCCCGCCAGGGACCGCTCCAACCCAGCCGTCCCAGTTCACAATAGGAAAAGACGTGACGGGCCTGGACGAAAAGGCGATGCGGACAGGCGTCCTTCTCCCCGTGGATCGACAGGCGCTCGGGGAATAACGGCGCCTCGGCGAGGTCATGGATCCGCCAGCGGTCGGCGGCGTCCTCGAACAACCATCGCTTCGCGTGTCCCGCCAGATCCGGGAGAGAGACCGGGAGCTCGCTGTCCGGCATCGTCATCCTCATCGCGTCAGCCCCGCCATCTCCGTCTCCATTGCGACCCGATCCGCCACTCCGACCTTGGACCGCAGGAAGGCCAGCAGATCGCCGCCTTCAAACCGGTAGCCCGGCAGGCCCGCCGCGTGCGCGGCCTCGATGTCGCTCGCGTTGTCGCCGACGAGGAAGCTTCCGTCCTTGTCGATCGGCCAATTGGCGAACAGGTCCAAAATCATCCCGGGGCTGGGTTTCCTCCACGCGTGCGCGGCGCGATAGGCCTCGACGGCGCCCTCGGGATGATGCGGACAATACCGCCAGTCGTCGATCCAGGCGCCTTCGGCCGCCAGTTCGCCGGCCATCCACTCATGCAAAGCGTGGATCGCCTCTTCGGAATAGAGGCCTCTGGCGACGCCCGACTGGTTCGTGACGACAAAGACGTAGAACCCGCTGTTGTTCAGGAATTTTACCGCTTGTTTGGCGCCGCTCACCCATTCGACCTGACTGGAGGCATGGACATAGCCGTGGTCGACATTGAGGACGCCGTCCCGATCCAGAAAAACCGCTGGTCGTCGCCCGTGCAGGGTCAAGCGTTCGCCCGCCGCCGCGAGGCTGTTCGGAGCGCCAATGTCGATGAAGAACCCCGAATAGGCGCGGCCGCGCAACTGCCCCTTGCCCGCAAGCGCGGGCAGGACATCGCTTTTGAGCGAGCACTGCGGTCCAAAACCCGCAAGCGCGCGCCGCGTCAGATAATAGGCCCCGCCACTGCTCAGGGCCGATTCCAGCGGCGCCCCCATCGGACGAAAGCCCGTGACGACGCCGTCAACCAGATCGATCGTCTCGCAGCCGGCAGGATCGGAGATTTCCCGAAGCGCAATGGCTGCGCTTGCGCGTTCCTGACGAGCCGAAGCGACCAGATCCAGCCAGTTGAAGTCGAACCACGTCTCGCCGTTCAGCAGAAGAAAGTCCTCGCGCAGGTCCTTTTCCGCGTGCGCCAAGGCTCCCCACGTTCCAAGCGCCGCAGGATCCGCCGGCGCCAGCACCCGACACCGAAATCGACGGGCGATCTCGCGTTCCGCAAGGAAAGACTGGACGGCTTCGCTTCCTTGACCGGCGAGAAGGACAAACTCGTCAAAGCCGCGCCGACGCGCCTCGCTGATGAGGGTTTCGAGAAAAGGCGCGCCCCCGACCTCCAGCAGCGGCTTGGGCGTGCGCTTTGTTCTTTCTCCTTGTCGGGCATCCGACTCACCAACCCAAACCACGCACTGCAGAGCCACGCTTTGTCTCCCCTGCGCTCGCCAGGCCGCGTCTGCCGGGTTTCGGCGCTCCGAAGCCCTCGCGACCATAACGAGTTCGCGCCTCGATTTCGATAAGCGTCCTTCAGCCCCTGTAGCCGTCGGCGGCCTCGTCCCATGCGGCGGCCTCGTCCCAGCCTCCGACGTAGCGGGCGGCGGAGTCGACATTGACGCGCATCATCGGTTCGGAAAAATCGGTTTGCTGGCCGAGTTCGAGCCGGCAACTCAGGCCGAGCCGCGGACGCATCGCGGCGGCGAAACGTTCGGCGAAAACGCCCTGGGCTTCGACATAACCGCTCGGATTGAGTTTCGTCCGCCCGTTCTGGGACGCCGTCTCCGCCGCGAACTTCGCATAAGCCTTGGCGAGCAGAGAGACGTGAATGTTGTCGCGCAGGTAGAGCGGCGTATTGACCTTCGCAGCTTCCCCCTTCCTCCAGGTGCGAACGAGGTAGGCGCAGAAGCGCGGCTCTTCGAGCGGGCCGAACGGGTTGGGGATGACGAATTTCGCGAAGCGAACGCCGGCTTCGCGGCAGCGGTGGGCGACCACCGCCGCCGTCAGACCCTTCGACAGCCCGTAGGGCGAAAAGGCCGCGAGCGGCGCCTCGCCTGCGCCTTCGTCCTGTTCGAACACGCTGCCGGTCAGGACAACGCCCCGCAGCCCATTCCTGGCGAGCGCGTCGAGGACCGACCGGAGATTGGCGGTGTTCTCGGCGAGCGCGCCGGCGATGTCGAAATCCGGGCTGCGATAGTCGCCGACCCGCGCGGCGTGATGACAGAGAAGGTCGAAGCCGCCGCCCTGCGCGACCTCGAGGAACCGCTCCGAGCCGAACGGGGCCTCCGCGACGATCTCGGCCACGCGACTCAGGCGGCGCACCCGCTCGGCGCGCGTTCCTTCGGCGTAGCTCGCGGCGGCGGACCGCAGCGGCGCGACGACGTGGGCGCCCGCCGCATGCAGCGCTTCCGCGAACCAATATCCTGTGAACGAACTCGCGCCCGTCAGCAGGACTTTCACGTCAGGCCCCGCATCGCTTCCGTCTGATGGAATTCGGACTCGAGATCGGGCCAGTTGCGGTCCTTCTCGGACATCTCCTGCGGCTGGACCGGCCATTCGATCGCGACCGCCGGGTCGTCCCAGCGCAATCCGCGCTCCGCGCCGGGATCGTAGAAGGCGCTGTCGAGATAGAGCGCCTCGACGCTGTCGGTCAGCGTGACGAAGCCGTGGGCGAACCCCCGCGGGACGTACATCATCCGGCGGTTGTCCTCGTTCAGCTCGGCGCCGAACCACTTGCGATAAGTCGGCGAACCGGCGCGCAGGTCGACGATCACATCCCAGAGCGCGCCCTTGACGGCGCGCACGACCTTCACCTCCGCCGACGGCGGCAGCTGGTAGTGCAGACCGCGCAGCGTCCCCCTGGACCCGGTGAGGGAATTGTTGATCTGCACGAAGCGGGTCTCCAGCCCGGCCGCGCCGAACTCCTTCTCGCAGAAGAACCGGGCGAAGAAGCCGCGGTCGTCGCCGCGGCGCTCGAGCTCGATCAGATAGGCGCCGTGCAGCGGCGTTTCGTGGAATTTCATAGAGCGTCTCCTTACGCCGCGCGCACGGCGGAGACCCAGCGCAGGTCCGGGCCGAGGCGGCCCGCGGCCATGTGCCGCTCGAGGGTCTTCAGCCGCATATAGGGCGAGTTGCGGAAATCCCGGTCGGCGAATCCCATCCCGCTCAGGCCCGCGACGAGCCGGCCGATCGACTGGTCGAGCGTCACTTGCGGGATGTGCGCCGGCGCCAGCGCCTTGAACAGGCTGAAATCGACCTTGTAGGAGCGTTTGTCGGGCGGCGCGTTGGTGTTGATCGAGACCCTTGTCCCCGGAACCTGCAGGGCGACCGCCTCGGCGAGTTCGCGCACCTGGTAGTTGCTCTCGTCGCGACCCGCGTTGACCGCGAGGAATTTTCCGCCCGCCTCGGGCGTGCGGGCGATCGCCCAGGCGATGGCGCGAGCCATGTCCTCGACGTCGATCAGCGGGCGCCACGGCGTGCCGTCGCTGAGCACGCTGATCTCGCCCGCGGCGATCGCGCCGGCGACGAAATCGTTAAGCACGAGGTCGAGCCGCAGCCGGTCCGACATGCCGCAGGCGGTGGCGAAGCGCAGCGAGGTCACCGTCATGCCGCCGAGCTCGAGCTGCGAGAAGGCTTGCTCCGAGCCGATCTTCGAGCGGGCGTAGGCGGTGAGCGGATTGGTCGGGTCGGTCTCCCGGCGCGCGCCGCCTTCGGCGTAGCCGTACATGCTGCAGCTCGACGCGAACACGAAGTTGCGCACCCCGCGCGCCGCCGCGGCTTCGGCGAGGCGCACGCTCGCCTGCTGGTTGATCTCGGCGGTGACCGCCTCGAACTTGTTGCCCATCGGATCGTTCGACACCGCCGAGAGGTGGACGACCGCGTCGACGCCGTCGAGGAGGTCGGGCGGGAGGGCGCGGATGTCGCCGAAGATCTGTCGGTTCAGCCGCGCCTCGGGCAGAAGATCAGCTCCGGTCAGGCAGTGGCCGAAAAACCCGGCGTCGAAGCCGATCAGCTCCGCTGCGGGCGATTGCTCGCGCAAGAACCGTGTCAGCACCGGGCCGACGTAGCCCATATTTCCGGTGATCAGAATCCGCATGCCCCTGCTCCTGCCCTTCACCAGAGTTTCCACGGCGCCTTGCCCGAGGTCCACAGATCCTCGAGATGCCGCTTGTCGCGCAGCGTGTCCATCGGCTGCCAGAAGCCACGATGAAAGTAGACGCTGAGTTGCCCTTCCGCGGCGAGGCGCTTCATCGGCTCCTGTTCCCACACCGTGGCGTCGCCCTCGATGTAGCGGCCGACTTCCGGCGACAACACAAAGAATCCGCCGTTGATCCAGCCCCCGTCTCCGACCGGTTTCTCCTGAAAGCCGGTCACCCGGGCGCCGTCGAACGTGAGCGCGCCGAACCGGCCGGGCGGCTGCGTCGCCGTCACCGTCGCAAGACGCCTTTCCTGTCGGTGCAGGGCGATCGCCGCGCCGACATCGACATCGCCGACGCCGTCGCCGTAGGTCAGGCAGAATTCCTTGTCGTCGCCGAGGAAAGGCAGGATGCGCTTGATGCGCCCGCCGATCATGGTCTGCTCGCCGGTGTCGACCAGCGTCACCCGCCACGGCTCGGCCGAGGCGTTGTGGACCTCCATGGCGTTGGTGCGCATGTCGAACGTCACATTCGACATGTGAAGGAAATAATTGCGGAAATACTCCTTGATCACGTAGCCCCGGTATCCGAGGCAGACGATGAAATCGTTGATCCCGTGATGGGAGTAGATCTTCATGATGTGCCAGATGATCGGCATTCCCCCGATCTCGATCATCGGCTTCGGCTTGACGTCCGTCTCTTCGGAAATGCGCGTGCCGAGACCCCCGGCGAGGAGAACTGCTTTCATGCTGGATCGCCTGCAATTGTTGACGTCATGATCGACTGACGAACGCCGCGGCGCGGCGCGCCACGGCGAGATGAAGCTGTTTCCCGGCCATCAAGCTTCACAAACAATTTCGCCTCGTGCGTCTATATATCCAGGTGTCGGTTGTCGAGGACCGCTGCCGATTCGGACCACGCTACCGTCCGAAACACGCCGGAAACTGCTTGGCGGCCAATGGTGAGGCCACGAACGTTCAGCCGAGGCCCGTACGCCGCATGTCCGCTTCCCCGCTCGTCAGGGCGTAACCGTCGCTGTCGGCGAGCCGATAGCCGGCGGCGACCACCGCCGCGCCGAACAGGCGCTCGACCGCGTGCTCGAGTCCGCCGTCGAGCAGGCCGCTTTCCGGCGGAAACGATTCGGCGAGCGCGAGCCGGCGCAGCGGCGCGAGCGCCTCCGGCCGGACCCAGAACATCGTCCCGCCGAAGAAATCGAGGCGGAAGCTTTCCTCCGGCATGCCCATCTTCGCCGCCAGCTCCAGCACGCGCGCCTTGTTGCTCGACCAGGACAAGTCTTCGGAATAGCTCTCGCTCGGCAGCCGGAAGGCGCGCGGGCCGACCATGCCGATCGAGGGGTCGCGGTCGAACATCGCGACCACCGCGTCGGCGAGCCCCGGCGCGGCGAGAAGGTCGAACAGCAGCCGCCGGCGCCACAGCGAGCCCATGTAGGACTTGCGCCCGCCGTCGCTCGATTTCTTGCCGTGCACCTTGCAGACGTATTTGTAGCGGTCGAGCCGGCCGCGTTCGAGCAGGACCAGGAACGGCCGGATGTCCCGGCCGCGGTTCTCCATCACCTCGATCTCGGCCTCGGGGAAGGTCTTGCGGATCGTCTCGATCAGGCGCTCGCGGCCCGGCACGGTGGTGACGATCAGGTCATGGGGCGTCGTGAGGCGGCGGAGGACGCCGGCCAGATCGTCCCACGTCTCCTCGTAATAGACGTGCATCACGATCGCGAGCGGATGCGGCCCGGGCGCGCGCCGGACCGGGCCGGCGGCTTCCGCGTCCTCCCAGCCCTCGAGCAGCTCCGGATGGGCCGCGATCAGGTCGCCGTCGAGCGATACGCCGATGTTGAACATGTGCTGGTTGAAGGTGGTGAAGCGCTTGCGCTCCGGCTTCGGCCCGATGGAGAAGACGGCGAAATCCTCGAACGTCAGAAATTTCTTCTTCTTGAACAGGAGCGCGAGACGCAGGCGCGCCCAGAGCGAGGTCGCCGGGTCGAGCGGCTCGACGGCGAAGTCGTCCGTGTCGACCTGAAGACCCCCTGCGGCCGTCGGCAGCAGGAGATAGCCGAGCCCCTGCGAATAGGGCATCAGCAGGTTCTTGCTCGCCCGCGGACCCTGGACGCGCAGCTGCGCGATATGGTCGTGCGGCCGCGGCCCGAGGGGGCGCAGCCGATAGACGCGCGAGAAGGACGCTGGAAAACCGCTCATCGAAATCCCTGGCCGGACGTTTCCCTAGCCGCGCCCGCGCCCGTCATCAACCGTCGTCGCGCGCTTGACCGTGCGGCGGGAGCCGCATAGCGACGTTGGTCGAACCCGACGGCGAGGACGCTCCATTGACCGCCCCCAACATCCTCCTCGTCATGGCCGACCAGATGGCGCCGGCTTTCCTGCCGATCTACGGCCACGCGCTCACCCGGGCGCCGCACATGAGCGCACTTGCGCGCGACGGAATCGTATTCGACAGCGCCTATTGCGCGAGCCCGCTCTGCTCGCCCGCGCGCGCCTCGTTCGTGACCGGGCTTCTGCCGTCGCGCACCCGGGTCTACGACAACGCCGCCGAATTCGCCGCCGACATCCCGACCTTCGCCCATCGCCTGAGGCTCTCCGGCTACCGCACCATCCTGTCCGGCAAGATGCACTTCTGCGGCCCCGACCAGCTGCACGGCTTCGAGGAGAGGCTCACCACCGACATCTATCCCGCCGACTACGGCTGGACGCCGGACTGGGATCGGCCGCAGGACCGGCCGAGCTGGTATCACAACATGGGTTCGGTCGCGCAGGCCGGGGTGTGCGTGCGCACCAACCAGCTCGACTTCGACGACGAGGTCGCGTTCACCTCCGAGCGCGCGCTCTACGATCTCGCCCGCGCCCGCGACCGGCGGCCGTTCCTGCTGGTTTCGTCGTTCACCCACCCGCACGACCCGTTCGCCGTGCCGCAGACATACTGGGACCTCTATCGCGACGCCGACATCCCCCTGCCGGGTCCTGCGCCGGCGCCGCTCGACCCGCATTCGCTGCGCCTGCGCCACGTCTGCGCGATGGACGCCGAGCCGGTGACGGCGGCGCAGGTCCGCGCGGCGCGGCGCGCCTATCTCGGCGCGATTTCCTATGTCGACGATTGCCTCGGCCGGCTGATGGCGGCGCTTCGCGAAACCGGGCTTGCGGAGAACACCATCGTCGTCCTGACCAGCGACCACGGCGAGATGCTCGGCGAGCGCGGGCTCTGGTACAAGATGAACTTCTTCGAGGGCGGCGCCCGGGTGCCGCTCGTGATCGCCGCGCCCGGCCGATTTTCCCCGCGCCGGGTCGCGGCGAGCGTGTCCGCGCTCGACCTCCTGCCGACGCTGGTCGACTTCGCGGGCGGCGAAGCACCGGCCGCGGGGTCGATCGACGGGCGCTCGCTCGTCGCCCATTGCGAAGGCCGTCCCGGCCATGACGAGGCGATCGGCGAGTATCTCGCCGAAGGCGCGATCGCGCCGATGGCGATGATCCGGCGCGGCCGCATGAAATTCATCCATGCGCCGCCCGACCCCGACTTGCTGTTCGACGTCGCCGCCGATCCGGGCGAACGCGACAATCTGGCGGCGAGCACCGCCCACGCCGCCACGGTCGCGGCGTTCCTTGACGAAGTCGCCCGCCGCTGGCGGCTGGACGCGCTCGACGCCGAGGTCCGGGCGAGCCAGCGCCGCCGCCGCCTCGTCGACGCCGCGCTGGCCAAAGGCGACGTTCGCGCCTGGGACTTCCAGCCGTTCCGCGACGCCGGCAAGTCCTACGTCCGCAACAGCATGGACCTCGACGACCTCGAGGCGATGGCGCGATTTCCGCGGGTGGGACGATAGCAGCGTTTGGCGATAGGCGGGAAGCCGCCGCCGAAGCCGCGGAAATCCCCCTCGTCGATGACGCCGCCCGGCCGACGGCGTCGCGCGCTTTGTTGCGCAAGTCAGCGTTTTCAAGGCGTTAGCGCCTCCAATCTGCAACTCGGACGAGGGCAGCCGCAGGGGCAAGGTCGGTATTCCGGCCGCCGCGGCCTGCCGGCCGCGGACCTCATCCTGAGCTTGTCGAAGGATGATCCAGGGTCTCACCCGTCGCCGCCATCTGGAGCGTCCTTCGACAGGCTCAGGACGAGGTTTGGAGACGCGTCTTGGATTGCCGGCGACTGCGCGACGCGGACCTCATCCTGAGGTTTCGAGACGCCGCGCCGTGCGCGCCACACTTTTGGATTGTACTTGTCAAACAGCAGCGCCGGACCTGACGGCGCCGACGGTTTGAAGATTACTATCAATTTCTGTTATTCACAACAATTTGCCGTGCGCGACGGCGCGATCCGAATTCCGCCGTCGCCCGACGCCTTCGCCCGACGCGCGGCGCAGGATTCGGGCGGACGCGGGCCGCCGCGCAGGCTACACGGTTTGCGCCGCCTCCAAAGGACCGACGATGCCCGCTGCCCCCCAACGTCCGATGACTCCCCGGGAATGGGGGTTGCTGGGGCTGCTCTCGCTGCTCTGGGGCGGCTCGTTCCTGTTCATCGGGGTGGCGGTCCGGGAGCTGCCTCCCTTGACCCTGGTCACGCTGCGCGTCGGGCTGGCGGCGGCGATCCTGTGGGCTGCGGCGCCCATCCTCGGCGTCCGGCCGCCGGCGACCCGCAAGGCCGCGGCGGCGCTTCTGCTGCTCGGCTTCGTCAACAACGCGGTGCCGTTCACCCTGATTTCCTGGGCGCAAACCGACCTGCCGAGCGGGCTCGCCTCGATCCTCAACGCGACGACGCCGCTGTTCACCGTGATCGTCGCCCACCTCCTGACCAAGGAGGAGAAGCTCACCGGCCTCAAGCTGGTCGGGACGCTCGCCGGCCTCGCCGGCGTCGCGGCGCTGCTCGGCCCGGATCTCATCGCCGGCGCCGGCGCCCACCTCCGGGCGGAGCTCGCCGTGCTCGGCGGATCGCTCTGCTATGCCCTCGGCGCCACCTTCGGCCGGCGCATGGCCGGGCTCGGCTTGCGGCCGATCGACGTGGCCGCCGGCCAGGCGACCGCGGCGACGCTGGTGCTCGCGCCGGTCATGCTGGCCTTCGACCGTCCCTGGACCCTGCCGACGCCCGGCGTCGCAACGATCGCCTCGGTCCTCGCCATCGCGAGCCTTTCGACGGCGCTCGCCTACATCGTCTATTTCCGCATCCTGGCCGGGGCGGGCGCCACCAACGTCCAGCTCGTGACCCTGCTCGTGCCGGCGACCTCGGTGGCGCTCGGCGCGGCCCTGCTCGGCGAGCGCCTGCTGGCGCGCCAGTTCGTCGGCTACGGCCTGATCGCGCTCGGCCTCGCGTTCATCGACGGGCGCCTGCCGCGTCGTCTGGCGCGGCGATTTTTCCATAACCAGTCGGATGGTCCGCGACTCCCCATCGGCGGCGATCCGCGGTAACGTGAAGCCCGAAAGGGCCCGCGATGGCGATGGACACCAAGAATCCGGGCGATCTGGCGCGACGGGCGGCGCAGCGCCGGGATCGGCGCAGCGCGGCGCACGAAGACGTCTGGCGGCGCGAGACCTTCCGCCTGCCGCGCAGCGAGGCGCGCGCCAAGGCGCGCGAGTGGTTCGAGCGCTTTCCCAAGGCCGCCTACATGACCGAGATCGAATCGTGGCGGGTGCTGCCCGACGACGAGATCGAGTTCGTCATGCGCCGGCTGCCGACCGCCGACTGACCCCGTCGCCGGCGCTGCGGAAGCCAGTCGTGCGCCGGAGCGGCGCAAGACGCCGCGTCGGCCGCGATCGTCGAAAATTCGCTTTATCAATTCATTAACGACGATGTCATCGCGCGCTCGTGATCTGCACGCAAGATATTCGTGACGGAAACAAACTTTTAATCATAGTCTTCACGAAAATGTTGTTGTCCTCGCTTGTGTCCGTCGCCGCGCCGACTTCTTGACTAATTTTCGCCACATCGGAAACCGCGAAAACAAGCGGCTCGTTACACGTTTCGTTATCCCTAACGTCTATAGCTCGGGACAGCCAGCGGTGCTGGTTTTTCCGCCCGTGGGGGTATTGGCAAGGAGAATGAGATGAACAGGATTTTGATCGCCGCGCTCATGGCCGGCGTTGCGACCACGGCGCTCGCGGCCGACCTTCCGACGCGCAAGGCGGTGGCGCCCTACGCGCCGGCCTATATTCCGCCGTTCACGTGGACCGGGGTCTATTTCGGCGTCAACGGCGGCGGGGCCTGGGCGAGCACCAGCAACAACTCGTTCGGCAGCCTCTCGGGCTGGACGTTCGGCGGCACGGTCGGCGGCAACTACCAGATCAACCAGTTCGTGGTCGGCGTCGAAGGCGACTGGGACTGGGCCAATGCGTCGCACACGCAGTCGTCGATCCCCGGCTTCTCGAACAAGATCACCGTCAACGAGACCCTGACCCTGCGCGCCCGCGGCGGCGTGGCGATGGATCGCGCGCTGCTCTACGTGACCGGCGGCTACGCCGGCGTCGGGGCGAACGCCAGCATCACCACCCCGCTGTGGGGCTTCGGCGGCTCGCAGAACCGCTGGATCAGCGGCGCGGCGCTCGGCGCGGGCGTCGAATACGCCTTCACCAACAACATCACGGCCAAGGCGGAATACCTGTATCTGCCGCTGTCGAGCACGACGTTCTTCAGTTCGCCGACCTACTCGACCCGCGCGCCGATGGACATGAGCCTCCTGCGCGCCGGCGTGAACTACAAGTTCTAGGGTCCGGGTCTTCCCGTTCTCTAAACTCGCGCTGGAACGCCTGACTTTCCTGGCGTTCCAGCGTCACACCCTGGCGAGGAATGAAGCCATCCACTCGACCTGATCGTCAGGCAAAATGCGGACCTCATCCTGCGGACCTCCTGAGCCTGTCGTGCGGACCTCATCCTGAGCCTGTCGAAGGATGATCCAGGGGTCTCGACCGTCGCCGCCCTCTGGAGCGTCCTTCGACAGGCTCAGGACGAGGGCGGTGGAAGACACAGGCCTAAGACGAGGGCAGCGGCCGGGACTGGCTCGGCCTGCCGGCCGCGGACCTCATCCTGAGCCTGTCGAAGGATGATCCAGGGGTCTCGACCGTCGCCGCCATCTGGAGCGTCCTTCGACAGGCTCAGGACGAGGTTCGGAGACGCGCTTCGTGACGAGGGCGCGGCCAAATCTGTTCACAGCATCCGCCACGCGTCGTGAAGACCGCCAGGCTATGCCGGCAGCATGATCACCTTCGTCTTGACGGGCGTTCGCGGATAGAGGTCGAGCATGTCCTGGGTCAGGAGACCGGTGCAGCCGCTGGTGACGCCCGTCCCGATCGTCTCGGGATCGCTGGTGCTGTAGATCGTGTAGAGCGTGTACTTGCCGTCTCGATAGAGGTAGAGCGTCCGGGCGCCGAGCGGATTTTCCAGACCTCCCGGCATGCCGCGGGCGTATTTGGCCGCTTCGGGCTGGCGCTGGATCATCTCCTTGGGCGGCGTCCAGACAGGCCATTCGGCCTTGCGCCCGACATAATCCTCGCCGCTCCACAGAAAATCGGGGCGGCCGACATTGGCGCCGTAGCGGGTGGCCTTTCCGTCGCCTTCGATCCGGTAAAGGTAGTGATTGCTCGGATCGATGATGATCGTGCCGGGCGCTTCGGCGCTCTCATAGTCCACGATCTTTCGGAAATATTTCGGATCGAGCTTCTTGACGTCGACCGCCGGGACCGGGAATTTCTCGTCGGGCGCCGGCCCGTAGACCTTCGCCGCCTCGGCGCGCAGCAAGTCGTCCGTTGACGCGCAGCCCGAGAGCGCCAGCGCGCCGACGCCGGCGGCGGAGCCGAACAGAAACAACCGGCGGCTGAGGCGCCCCGGCTGAAGTTCGGGCGGGGCTCCCCGATCCATCGCGCCCGGATTGGCGATTCCACGGTTCGTGATCATGGTGTCGGCGTTCCAATGTCCTTGTCGCCGGACCCAGGGTCCGGCAGGCCAGCTCACTGTCTATTGCCGTCGTACGGCTCGATTGGCAAGCTCAGGCGTTCCGTCTTGCGACGACGTCGGCCCGGCCGGCCATCATGGCCTCCCCGCCGCCGAACGCTTTCGCCGACCCAAGGAGACGACCCATGGCTTACGTGGACGGCTTTGTGATTCCCGTCAAGACTGCGGACAAGCAGGCGTTCCTCGAACACGCCCGGCGCATCGACCCGATCTTTCTCGAACATGGCGCGCTGCGCGTCGTCGAGGCGTGGGGCGACGACGTGCCCGCCGGCAAGGTCACCGATTTCGCGCGGGCGGTGCAGGCGACCGGCGACGAGACAGTGGTGTTCGCCTGGATCGAGTGGCCCGACAAGGCGGTGCGCGACGCCGCGATGAAAGCCATCCAGTCCAACGCCGCGGCGAGGGCCGAGCCGATGCCGTTCGACGGCAAACGCATGATTTTTGGCGGCTTCGAGGCCGTCGTCACGGTCGAGCCGGGACAAGGCTGATCGAAAGGCGGGACAGGACGTCCGTGCGTGTCGACCGGCCGCATGGTCGTGACCGTCTGGACTCCGCGCGGCCTGCCCGCCGCATCATCAGCTTGAGGAAGGCCAATGACCGGGAACAAACCCTCTACGGCGACCGAGTGGATCGACCCGGACGACGCTCCGGACCTTTCGACCCCGGCGTATCAGGCGCAGCTGGACGCCACGCCGGTCCGGCGGAGCCGGCCGAAGTCCGCGGCGCCGAAGGCGCCCGTCGGCTTCGGCTTGAGCGCCGAACGCGTGGAGCGCATCCGGGCGAGCGGGCCAGGCGACACCGCGCGCGTCGAGAAGGTGCCTCGTGACGGCTTCGGCCCGAGAACCGAAGGGACGCCTGCGAAGCCGGGCGGACGGTCGTGATCGCATAGGGGCTCCGTGCGGAGCTGGGGCCGCGCTTCCGGCCCGCGCTGGCTCCGCCGGGCGGGCGGCTCAGACCTGAAACCGCGTCGCTTCGAAGCTCGGGGTGGCGGCGGAGAAGAGATCGAGCCAGGCGACCAGGCGCGGGTGGTCGGCGCGCCAGCGGCCTTCGAGCCGCAGGTCGAGATAGCCGAGCGCGCAGGCGAGCGCGATCGTGCCGATGTCGGACAGCGCCTCGGGCGGCGACGCCTCGAAGGCGGCGAGGGCCCGGGCGATCTTGTCGTTCTGGTAGGCGAGCCAGCGCTCCGAGCGCTGGGCGGCTTCGCGCCACAGGACTTCGTAGCGAATGAGGACCGCGGCCTCCATGATCCCGTCGGCCAGCGCTTGCCGGGTCAGCGAGCGGAACCGCGCCGCCGGGTCGGCGGGAATGATCTTTCCGCCGCCCGCGAGCCAGTCGAGATATTCGACGATCACCGCGCTGTCGTAGAGCGTCTCGCCGCCGTCGAGGATCAGCGCCGGGATCTTTCCCAGCGGGTTCTGGCTCCTCAGCGAATCGTCGGGGTCATTGGTGTCGGCGGCGGACACCTCGATGCGGTCGTCGAGTTCCAGGAGGGCGGCGGCGATGCGCACCTTGCGAACGAACGGCGACGGCGCGGCGGCCCTGAGCACCAGCATGACGAATTCCCCGAAGCGAAGCGAGTCTGCGGGAAATCCCGCCCTTTCGACCCGCCGCCGTTGTAGCGCAACCCGGCCCCCCATATAAGGCGTGAAAACGACGGCTGCGCGAGGCCAATTCCGCGGCCCGAGGTCACCTGACGGGGGTCGGTCTTGACGTCTTCGCACAAAATTGCGCGCGAGCGCGTGGTCATTATCGGATCGGGTCCGGCCGGCTACACCGCCGCCGTCTACGCCGCGCGCGCGATGCTGAGCCCGCTGCTCATTTCTGGCTTCGAGGCCGGCGGCCAGCTGATGATCACCACCGACGTCGAGAATTATCCCGGCTTCGCCGAGCCGATCCAGGGGCCGTGGCTGATGGAGCAGATGCGCGCCCAGGCGGAGCGGGTGGGCGCCCGGATCGAGAGCGACACCGTCGTGGGCCTCGAGCTGCACAGCCGGCCGTTCGTCGTGCGCTGCGACAGCGGCCGCACGATTCTGGCCGATTCGATCATTCTGGCGACCGGCGCCAAGGCCAAGTGGCTCGGCCTGCCCGGCGAGGAGACGTTCAAGGGCCTCGGCGTGTCGGCCTGCGCCACCTGCGACGGCTTCTTCTTCCGCGGCAAGCCGGTGGTGGTGGTCGGCGGCGGCAATTCCGCGGTCGAGGAGGCGCTCTATCTCTCCAACATCGCCTCGACCGTCACCGTGGTGCATCGCCGCGATTCGTTCCGCGCGGAGAGGATCATGATCGAGCGTCTGCTCGCCCGGCCGAACGTGACGGTCCGCTGGAACAGCGTCGTCGACGACATCGTCGGCGACAGCGAGCCGCGCGGCGGGGTGACCGGCGTCCGGCTGCGCAACGTCGTGACCGGCGCCGCGGAAACGCTCGCGACCGACGGCGTGTTCGTCGCGATCGGCCACGCCCCGGCGACGGAACTGGTGCGCGGGCAGGTGGAGCTCAAGCCCAACGGCTACGTCAAGACGACGCCGGGTTCGACCGCGACCAGCGTCGAAGGCGTGTTCGCCGCCGGCGACGTCGCCGACGACGTGTTCCGGCAGGCGGTGACCGCGGCCGGATTGGGGTGCATGGCGGCGCTCGAGGCCGACCGCTTCCTCGCCGCGCGGGCTCAGGCGCAGGAAGCCGCCGAATAACAATGGAAAAGGCCGCCCCGGGGCGCCGGCCGCGTCGCCCCGACGGGAACAGGTCTTCAGGAAACGCCATGGACTGGGACAAGCTGCGCATCTTTCAGGCCGCCGCCGACGCGGGGTCGTTCACCCATGCCGGCGAGACCCTGGGCCTCAGCCAGTCGGCGGTCAGCCGTCAGGTCGGCGCGCTCGAGGCCGATCTCGGCGCGCCGCTGTTCCACCGCCACGCCCGCGGCCTCATTCTCACCGAGCAGGGCGAGATGCTGCTCGGCGCGGTGCGCGACGTGGTGCTCAAGCTCGACGCCGTGCGCAGCCGGCTGATCGACAGCCGCGAGAAGCCGACCGGCGAATTGCGCATCACCACCACCCTCGGCCTCGGGGCCAACTGGCTCGCGCCGCGGCTCGGCGAATTCGTCGAGCTCTATCCCGAGGTGAAGCTGCAACTGCTGCTGTCGGACGAGGAGCTCGACGTCAGCATGCGCGAGGCCGACATGGCCCTGCGGCTGCGCGAGCCGAGCCAGCCCGACCTCATTCGCCGGCGGCTGTTCACCGTGCATTTCCACGCCTACGCCTCCGCCGATTACCTCAAGCGGCGGCCGCAGCCGCGCAAGCTCGAGGATCTCGACCACCATCATCTGGTCGCCTTCGGCGCCGCGACCGCGACCCATCTGCTCTACGACCTCAATTCGCTGCTGACGGTCGGACGGGACGCGAAGAATCCGCGTGTCCCGCAGATCGCGGTCAACAATCTCGGGGCGATGGTGCGGGCGGTGGAAAACGGCGTCGGCATCGCGGTGCTGCCCGACTACGCCGTGCAGCAGGGCTCCAATCTGGTCCGGCTGCTGCCGCAGGCCGACATGCCCGAGATGGACTGTTTCCTCGTCTATCCGGAGGAGCTGAAGAACGTGGCGCGCGTCCAGGCGTTCCGCGACTTCCTGGTCGCGGCGGCGCAGCGCTGGCGCTACTGACCGCGGCCGGTCACAAGGGCTGGACGAACTCGATCATCGTGCCGCGGGTGAACATCGGGCTGAGGAAGTTGCACAGGAACGGCCCGGCGCCCTTGATCGGCGCCGGCTCCAGGAACTTCATCCCCTGCGCCTCGTAGCTTCGCATCGTCTCGGCGAGGTCGGCGACCTCGAGCGCGATATGGTGCACGCCGCCGGCGCCCTTGTTGAAGCGCTCGAGCGGTCCGCCGTTGGGCACGACGAACTCGATCAGCGAGCCCTTGTCGGCCTTGGCGAAGATGCACAGCGCCGACCATTGCGGCACGAAGCCGCGATAGTCCTCCTGCATCCCGAGCAGGGCCATCATGGTCGCGACGTCCTCCTCGCTCGGGAGCACGATGCCGACGTGATGCAGGGGCATGTTGGGGATCATGGAGCGGCCTTCGCCTGGGTCAGGAGTTGGGCGACCGGTCCGGCGAGCCAGTCGGTCAGCGCATTCGCCCCGCCGCGCGCCAGATGGGCGGCGTCGGCGAACCACTCGGCGTGCGGCGCGACGAAGCCGGCGTCGAGGACCGGGCCGAACTGTTCGTAGAACGCCCGCTCCTGCACGTCCTTCAACTCGTGCGGGCCGGTGTAGAACGGCAGAAACAGGAAGGCCACTTGGGCGCCGTTGCGGCGCGCAAGCTCCGCGATCGCCCGCGTGTAATGGCGCTCGTCGCCGAATTCGAGGTCGGCGAGGCTCGCCGGCAGGAGCGGCGGATGGTTGCCCGCGACCAGCTTGCGCGCGTCGCGCGCCAGGTCCTCGGGCGAGCCGGGGCGCTCGCCGTCCTTGATCCGCCCATCAGGGAGCACGACGCTCCCGGTCGTGTCGACCGACGAGCCGCGATAGCGCGCCGGGTCGAAGTCGGTGGCGAGGCCGAGCCCGCCGGGAAGCCGGTCCGCGGCGAACAGGCGCATCTGGCGGTAGGGTAGGTAGATCAGGTCGGAAAAATAGTTCCAGTCGCCCGGGTAGCCCGGGTCGGCGATTGCGCCGGACGGGGCGACGTATTTGAACGCCGCATGGCCGAAGCGCGACGGCTTCTCGGTCACGCCGAGAACGACCAGCTTCGGCTTCTTGGCGGCGAACACTTCCTCGGCGACCGCCCAGTTGGTGTTGCGGCCGGTCTCGGGCAGCGAGAAATTGACCACGTTCGCGGCGACGCCGCGCGCGGCGAGATCGGCCGCCAGTCGCGGCGCGTTCACGCCCGCCCCCATGCGCGACGGGCCGAGGAACACGACGTCGAGCGGCGCCGGATCGAAATGCGTGCGCTCGTAGATCCAGCGCGCGTTGGCGTGGATGGTGCCGTCGAGCAATTGCCAGCGCTGATAGGCGTTCCCCGGCAGGATCGCCGCCAGGACCGCGCAGGCGAAGGCGACGGCGAGGACGATCACCGTCTTGCGGAAGGCTCTCAGCGGGACCATGCGCGCGCCCCTCAAAAGTTGAAATACAGGAACACCGCCTGTCCGCGCTGGATCGCCATCACGCCGCAGAACAGCACGATTCCGGCGGCGACGAGCCCGACCGCGTTCGGCCGCCAGGTGAACAGGATCGCCGGGCGGGCGACGTCGGCCCATTCCCGCCAGTTATAGGCGGGGTCGAAGCGCGACATGATCTGCTGGGTGTTGGGAAAGAACGCGACGATCGCCGCGCACACTGCAATCAGCGCGCAGACGTCCAGCCCCAGAACCGCGAGGCTGCCGCCGCCGCGCAGGCCCATCATGCCCGACAGGATCAGCCCGGCGGCGCCGACCGTCTTGGCGCGGAAGACGACATTGGCGCAGGCGACGGCGACGAGCGTGACCAGGCGCGCCCCGGTGATGCGCAGCAGCCCCGGCTCGGGCATCTTCTTGCCGAGCTTGCGCAGCCGCCGCTGCCGCTTGCTGCGCCGTTCGCGCCAGATCTCGAACGCCGTCACGTAGATACCGTGCATCAGGCCGAAGATGACGAACGACCATCCGGCTCCGTGCCAGACGCCGACGATCAGAAACGTCAGGAACGTCGGGAAGCCCACGCTTGCCGCGAAGGCGCCCCAACCCGACAATCCCAGTCGCCAGGTCGAGCGGATGAGCGCAAGCGACATCGGCTGGAACACGTAGGCGTAGATCATTCGCTGCAAGGTCATGTGCCAGCGGCGCCAGTAGTCGGCGATGTTGGTGGCGCGCAAGGGCGAATGGAAATTCAGCGGCAGCTTGACCCCGAACATCCGGCCGAGGCCGATCGCCATGTCGGAATAGCCGGAGAAGTCGAAATAGAGCTGGAAGGTGTACAGGATCGCGGCGAGCCAGCCGGCGGTGAAGTCGCTGGCGCCGTTGGTCTCCGCCATCCGGTAGAGCGGGTCGGAATAGCTGCTCAGCGTGTCGGCGATCACCGTCTTCTTGAACAGGCCGATCGCCATGATCACGAGTCCGACGAGAATGTTGCGCCAGATCAGCCGCCCGAACAGCGGACCCTGCAACTGCGGGACGACTTCCTTGTAATGGACGATCGGGCCTGAGATCAGTTGCGGAAAGAAGGCGGCGAACAAGGTGAAGTCGAGCGGACTGATCGGCCGGGCTTCGCCCCGGGCCGAATCGATCAGGTAGGCGATCTTCTGGAAGGTGTAGAACGAGATCGCCAGCGGCAGGATGATCTTCTGCAGCGTCCAGTCGGCGCCGGTCAGCGCGTTAACGTTGTCGACGAAGAAGTTGGCGTATTTGAAGTAGATCAGCAGGCCGATGTCGACCACCAGACCGACGACCAGCAGGGCGGTGACGGCGCGCGGCCGTTCCGCCGCGAGCGCCCGCTGGATCTGGTCGCCGACGAAAAAGTTGAAGGCGATCGAGAACAGCAGGAGCGGAAGGTAGGTCGGATTCCAGTAGGCGTAGAAGGCCAGCGACAGGACGGCGAGGGTGAGCTTGGCCAGCGTCGGCGTCGGCCGCCGCCCCGCCCAGTAGGTCAGGACGAGGGCGAGCGGCAGGAAGCCGAACAGGAAAGGAAAGGAGTTGAAAAGCACTCAGCGAGCCCCGCCCGCGACTCCGGCGACGCTCATGCGTGCGCCGCTTCCCGGCCGACCCCCGCGGCCAGGGTGCGGTCGTCGACCGCCATCTCCAGCGTCGGCGCGACGTAGGAGTCGAGATCGAGCCTGAAGATCGCCGTTCC
Organism: uncultured Roseiarcus sp.; assembly: GCA_945957375.1. GTDB lineage: Bacteria > Pseudomonadota > Alphaproteobacteria > Rhizobiales > Beijerinckiaceae > Roseiarcus. The sequence continues at coordinate 2,900 of CAMFKX010000041.1, read as the reverse complement.
CTCCAATTCGCGCTCGCGCGAAAACCCCAGCTTCGGATAGTGGTCCTTCACCATGGCGTTCTTCGCCGACGGCACGAATTTGCCGATCAGGGCTTGCGCGCCGCTGGCCTTGGCGGCGGCGGCGAGGTGAGCGAGGCAGGCCTCCTCCACCCGGCGGCCGAGCACCCGGCAACTCATCAGCCAGGTGTCGATCTCCCAGACGTCGGCGCCCTTGTCGGCGATCAGCACCGCGATGACGCCGTTGTCGCCGAAGCGGTCGACCAGCCGCACCTGAACCACGCGCCGCATCGGATCGCGGATGGCGGCGGCGAGCTCCGCTTCCGAGTAGCGGCGCGTCGTCAGGTTGAACTGGTTGGACTTGTTGACGAGCTGCGCGACCCGGGCGCGCGCCACGTCGTCGACGAAGTCGATGGTGCAGACCATGTCGAGCGACGCCAGATAGGCGCCGATGTCGCCGCTGGCGCTCAGCGCCGCCGCGCGCCGGGCGTTGGCCTGGTACATTTCGGCGCGCTCGCGGTCTTCCTTCGAGAAGGCGACCGCGTCGAAATAGCCGGCGGCGGCGAGCGTGCGCGCGTAGAGCGCCGGATCCTCGGGCAGCTCCGGCACGGCGACCAGCGGCAGCGCCCGCCGGACCTGCATGCGCTCGGCCGGATTGTCGTCGAGAAACACCAGCGCGTCGACGCCGATGTTCAGCGTCTCGGCGATCGCGCGTAGGTTGGCCGCCTTGTCGGTCCAGTTCGCCTGGAACACGGCGATGTGATCCTCGCGCAGGAGCATGTCGGGATGCTCGCGGAACGGCGCGCGGGCGTTCGCCTCCTCGTTCTTGCTGCAGATCGCGAGGACGACGCCGCGCGCGCGCAAAGCCAGCGCCATGCGCTGGACCGCGAGGAAGGCCTCGCCCGTCGCAGAGCCCTGCCCGACGACGATGCCGGCGAGCCCGTCGTCGCCGATCACGCCGCCCCACAGCGTATTGTCGAGATCGAGCACCAGGCACTTGCGCGACAGGCCGCGCACCGCGGCGATGGTGCGCGCGACCACGTCGGCGTAGACGGGCAGCAGATCCGGCGAAAAGCCGAGTTTCGAGGCGTGCCAGTGGCCCGGATCGTCCCACGTCTCGAGGCCGACGCTCGCGGCGAGGCGGGCGACGTCGACGATCACGACGGCGCCGCTCGCGGCCCAGTCGGCGATGCGCTGGTTGAACGAAGCGACCATCGACAGCGGCGAGCCCGGCTGGACGCGGTCGTAGCTGCCGAACAGCGGCTCGAGCGGCGGCGGGACCGTCTGGACCAGGATCGCCGATGCGACCCACGGCCGCAGGCCCTCGACCGTCTGACGCAATTGCGCGAAGGCGCGGTCGACGGCGGCCTCCGCCGCCTCGCGCGAGGCGGCCGGCTGGTCGAGGCCGAGCACGCGCGCGTCGCTGACCATGAGCGCCATGTCGAGCCCGGCGGCGCGCACCCGGCTCGCCGGGTCGAGCGCCTCGAACAGCGCGGCGTTGAACTCGCCGACCAGCGTGTCGATCATCAGCCGGTGGCGCAGCGCCGTTCCGGCGATCGCCGGGGCGAGCAGGGATAGCGTGCCGTCGCCGAACACGCCGAGCTTCAACGCGCTGAAAAGCTGCGGCGCGAGGCCGGTCTTGACCGCGTCGGCGGCGAGACGGGCGAGCGCGACCAACTGGTTCTCGTCCAGCGCATGGTTCGCTAGCGCATGGATCCGCAGGCCCAGGTCCTCGGCGGGCGCGCGGTCGCGAGCGGCGGCGACTTCCGCGTGGAGCGCGCGCGCCTGGACGCGAAAATCCTTCGGCGCGGCGACAAGCCAGTTCATGCGCTTCAACATCGGCGACCCCCTGAAGCGAGACGCGATGGAATCAGGCCGAGGTCTTCTTCTCGATCAGCGTCACGAGGTCGCCGACCCGCTTGAGCGATTCGATCTCGGAATTGGTGAAGCGGGAGCGCAGCTTGAACTTGCGCTCGATCGCCACCAGCAGGCGGATGTGACTGAGACTGTCCCACTCCTCGATGTCGGACGCGGTCGTCGCCTCGGTGACGTCTTCCGCATCGGCGTCGATGCCGAGAACATCGGCCATCACGTCACGGATTTCGACGAGAATTTCCTCTCTGCGCATGCATCCTCGCTCAATACCGTCAATTTATCTGAAGTATGCAAACGTCGAGGCGCTTCGGTCGAGCGCATACACCCGGTCGCAATCGCGGGCTTTCCTGACACACGAAAATGGGGAAATCAAGCAGGACCCCACGATGTGGTTTCCGTACCTGCTTAACCGGGGGTTCCAGCCTTCGGCGACGCCCGCAAGAGCCGCCTCAGGAAGGTCGCGCGACGAACGCCACCGAGACGCTGATCCGCTGAGCCAACGCCTTTTCGATCGGTCGGCCCTGGGTGGCGTACATTTCGACGTCTTCCACTCGGAAACCGCACGCCTCCACCAGCGCGACAACCTCGCTCGGGGTCGAAAACAGGCGAAGATGATCCGGGGAGGGACTATTGAGCGGAACGTTGACATAGAGCCGCCCATCCGCAGCGATCGCCTTGCGCAGGAAACGAAGCGCGGTCTCCGGCGTCTCCAGATGTTCGAGAACCTCCGACAGCACGACCAGACCGAAGCGCCTCGGCGCCTCGGCGATCCGGAGAATGTCGGCCTCGACCATTTTCACCGGCTTGCGCATCCCGAGCTTGTCGAGGGCGGCTCTCGTCTCGTCGAGCGATACCGAACTGACATCCCAGACCTCGAGCTTGCGCGAGAGTTTCGATTTCGCCGCGAAAAAAGTCAGCAGACCATGGCCCGGGCCGACTTCGAGGTAGTCGAACGGCTTCGTCATCGCGCCGAGCACGCGAGAGAGGAACATTTCCGTCGTCGCGACATGGTTGAACCACAACGCCTG
>CAMFKX010000040.1 GCA_945957375.1 uncultured Roseiarcus sp. | reverse complement strand
ATCGCAAGCTGGTCAAAAACGACGCGGCGGCCGGGCGGTTGACCCGCCTGCACGCGCCGGTGTGGCGGGCGCTGATCTCGGGCGACGCGCCGGGCGCCGAGGCGCATCGCCGACTGCTCGTTGCGGCGCTCCGCGCGGCGGGCCTGACGCCCACCCATCTGGCGAAGGTCGACGCCGACATCCTGACGGAGCTTCTCGAGATCGTCGGCTCGCGCTACCAGCGCTCCCACCGCGCCGCGACGGCCTATCGGCTCGTGCTGATGGAGCTCGCCGAGACGCTGCGTCCGAGGCGCGGCGCCGTCGCCGCCTGATCGGCGCGCCCGCGGCTCAAAGCTGCTCGCGCAGCCGCTTTCCACGCAATTCGCGATAGAAGGGCCGCGGCCTTCGCCGGTCCAGCCCGCTCTCCAGCGCCGCCGTCAGATCGTCGAGCGCGAGCCGGGTGATGTTGGGCAGGTCCAGGTCGCGCGCCCGGGCGAGCGGCGTCCAGACGAGTTCAATCAGCTCGGCCTCGTCATGAACGACGCCGTCGACGCGCCTCGCGATCGCTTTGGCGTCAACCACCAGGAAGCGCGCGTCGAAGCGCTTGACCCGGCCCGGCGGAGTGATGGCGCGGGCGAGGAAGTCGATCCCGTCCAGCGTCGGATAGACGCCCGCCTCGGCGAAACGGGTCCACACGCCGGGGGGCGCATGCTCGGGCGCGCCGTAGTCGCCGACGCCGACGGCGATGCCGGTCTCCTCGAAGGTCTCGCGGATCGCGGCGAGGGCGATGGCGCGGGCGAAGCCCGAGGATGGGCGCGGTACGCGGGCGTTCAGCTTCTCCTCGACATAGGGGTCGAGCGCGCCGGCCGCCGCCATGCGCCGGTCCTCCGGCTCGACCCGGCCGCCAGGAAAGACGAACTTGCCCGGCATGAAGGCGTGGCCCGCGTGACGCCGTCCCATCAGCACCTTCGGCTCGGCGCCGGCGCGATCGACGATGATCAGCGTCGCCGCGTCGCGCGGACGCAGCGCCCGGCCCGCCGCCGTCTTTGCGATCACGTCTCGTCCCCTCCAAACCCGTGCATGTAGAGCGCCCATTGCTGGCCGACCACCGCCCCCTTCATCCTCGGCAGGATGAGAAGGCTCACGGCGGCGGCAAAGGCCAGCCAGATGACGATAGTCACCATGAGCGAGGTCCCCGGCCATGCATCGTCCGACATCAGCACCCCGGCCCCCGTGAGGTGGCAGACGATCAGCATGGTGAGATAGGCCGGCGCGTCATCGGCGCGGGCGTGGCTCAGATTCTCGCCGCAAACCTTGCAGTTCGGCTCCAGCCTCAGATAGGCGCGAAACAGCCGGCCGCGGCCGCAGGCGGGGCAACGGCCGAGGAGTCCGCGACGGATCGATTCGCCCAGAGGCCGGTTCTTGCGCGGCGCGCCGAAGGCGCGGAATCCCGACATGTCGTTCATCGGCGGGCGCCCTTGCGGCTCGGTCGACGGTCGCGCGGCTCGGATTGCGCCTTTCGCGTTCGCCGCGGCGCCGCGTTCGCCTGCTCGGCGACGATCTCGAAGCGCAGCGCGCCCGCGAAGGGCGCAGCCTCGACCAGTCGCGCCTGCACGGAATCGCCGAGGCGATAGGTTACGCCGCTTCGGGTTCCGACCAGAGCCCTGATCGCCTCCTCGAACCGGAAATATTCGTCGCCCAGCGTCGCCGCCGGCACGAAGCCGTCGGCGCCCGTTTCGACGAGCTTGAGAAACAGGCCGACGCGGGTGACGCCCGCGACGCGCGCGGGGAAGATCGCGCCGACCCGGTCGACGAGATGGGCCGCGACCAGCCGGTCGACCGTTTCGCGCTCCGCGGCCATCGCCCGCCGCTCGGCGGCCGAGATGTGCTCGGCCACCTGGGCCAGTTCTCCGGCGCGCATGTCCTGAAGGCCGCCTTCGCCGAAGCCGAGCGCCCGGATCAGCGCCCGATGGACGACGAGATCGGCGTAGCGGCGGATCGGCGAGGTGAAATGGGCGTAGCGTCGGAGGTTGAGGCCGAAATGGCCGTAGTTCTCGTGGCTGTATTCCGCCTGCGCCTGGGCGCGCAGCACCACCTCGTTGACCAGCGCCTCCACCGCCTGACCCTTCACCCGGCTGAGGACGCCGTTGAAGTGGGAAGGCCGCACCCGATCGCCCTTGGCGAGCTTGACCCCGATCGTGCCGAGGAATTCCACCAGGTCGTTGAGCCTCTCCAGGCTCGGCGCGTCATGGGCGCGGTAGAGCAGCGGCGATCGCTGCTCCTCGAGCGTCTCCGCGGCCGCGACGTTGGCGAGGATCATGAACTCCTCGATCAGCCGATGCGCGTCGAGCCGTTCCGGCCAGCGCACGCCGGCGAGGCGGCCCTCCTTGTCGAGGACGAGCTTGCGCTCAGGCAGGTCGAGGTCGAGCGGGTTTCGCTTTTCCCGTTCGATCTTCACCGCGTCATGCGCGGCCCACAACGGCTTCAGCACCTCTTCGAGCAAAGGGGCGGTGGTCTCGTCCGGCCGCCCGTCGATCGCGGCCTGCGCCTGCTCGTAGGACAGCTTGGCGGCCGAGCGCATCATGATGCGGTGAAAGCGATGCGAGCGCTTGCGCCCGTCGGCGCCGAGGATCATCCGCACCGCGAGCGCCGGCCGGTCCTCGAGGCCCTTGAGCGAGCAGAGGTCGTTGGAGATGCGCTCGGGCAGCATCGGCACCACACGGTCGGGGAAATAGACCGAATTGCCGCGTTCGAGCGCGTCCTTGTCGAGCGCCGAGCCAGGGCGGACATAGGCCGCGACGTCGGCGATGGCGACGGTCACGACGAAGCCGCCGGCGTTGGCCGGATCGGGGTCGAGCGCGGCGTGGACCGCGTCGTCGTGGTCCTTGGCGTCGGGCGGATCGATGGTGACGAGCGGCAGCGACCGCCAGTCCTCGCGCGGCGGGGCTAGCCGAACCGGCCGCGCCCTCTCCGCCTCCTCGACCGCCGCGGGCGAAAAGACATGCGGAATATGGTGCTGGGCGAGCGCGATCAGGCTCACCGCCTTTTCCGACCGGACTGACCCGATCACCTCGACGATCCGCGCGGTCGGGGCGCCGAAGCGGCTCTCGCGCAACGGTTCGATCGCGACGAGGTCGCCATCCGCAGCCTCGCCCGCGAAGGCGGCCGGCACCACGAACTCGCGCGCGGCCGAGCGCTTTTCGACCGGCAGCGCCCGCCCCGAGCCGTCGTCGGCTTTGCGGAACACGGCGAACGCCCGCGCGCGCAACTTCTCGAGGATCTTGATCACTCGGCCCGAATAGGCCGGCTCCTTGCCGGCGGCGTCGGGGTTGAACTCGACCCGCATCAGAACTCGTGCGCCAAGGCCCGGCGCCGGCGCGGTGTCGCGCTTGGCCCGGGACCGTCGGATCAGGATGCGCGGCGGCGGCCCCTCGTCGTCCCACTCGACCGGTTTGGCGATCAATTCGCCGTCGCGGTCCCGCTCGGCGACGTCCGCGACGACGATCGAGGGCAGCATCCCCTGGGCGTGGAGCGCCTTGCGGCCGCGCGCGATCGCGCCCTCGTTCTGCAAATCCTTGATGAGGACTTTCAACTCGGCCTTGGCCGCCCCCGTGACGCCGAAGGCGCGGGCGATGTCGCGCTTGGTGACCCGCGCCGGCGGCTTCTCGCCGTTCGGCGCCGGCGCGCCGCCGATGAAGGCGATCAGCGCCTCGCGCGACGGCATGGCGGCAGAGGCCGCCGCAGCCGGCGCCGCGGCGCGGCGGGAGTGGGACGATTTGGGCAAAACGCTTCGATCTCGCTCGGGTCCGTTCAAGCTAGTCGTCCACCCCGCCCGTTACAAGCGAGCGGGCGACCCGAGCGTTCCGGGAGGCGGCGCCTCAGAGCTTGTGCGACGCTTCGACCAGGACCCCGAGCTTGCGTCGCGTGATGTCGAGCGGAACATGGCCGAAGCCGCATTCGCTTGTCAGGATCAGCCTTTCCCGGGGAAAGCGCTGGAGCGCCGGCTCAATCCGCTTCGCGATCCGGTCGACCGTCTCGATCTCGTCGCTGCGCTGGTCGATCACGCCGAGACCGAGGTCGCCCTGAAAATCCCAGAGGTCGAAGAGCGGCATCAGGTCGTAGCTCAGCGTGCAGTGCTCGAGCAGCACCTCGTTGATCTTCACCTTGCGAAAGGCGGGGGCGAGGTCGGTGTATTTGGTGAAGTAGACGCGCTTTCGCCTCGGGTTGCCGCCGCAAACGTGCAGCCCGACTCGCACGTGCGGCGGCAGTTCGGCGATCAGGTCGTTGAGGACTTCGGCCGCCCACTCGCTCTGCTGCGGCGCTTCGGTCCACATCGGTTCGTCGAACTGGACGTCGCGGCAGCCCGCGTCCACGACCTGCCGCAGTTCTTCCGCGAGCACGGCGGCCCAGGCGCGGCACAGCGCCTCGTCGTCCGGATAAAGGTCCTTGCGCTCGTTGACGCTGAACCGGGTCAGTACATGGGGGCCGGTCACGGTCTGCTTGACGCGGACATGCGCGGGGGCCGCCTCCCGGGCGGTGCGCCAATGACGGGCAAGCTCGAAGCGCGGGTTTTCGAGTCTGCCGATCACGCGCGGGCATTCGATGCCGAAGCCGGCATCTCCGAAGGCGAGGCGGGGCATGTCCTCGAACGTCACGCCGTCGACGCGCTTTTGATAAAAGTAATACATGTTCTCGCGATAGGCCTCGCCGTCGGTGATGACGTCGAGCCCGAGCGCGCTCTGGTCCTGCGCGGCCCAGACCACCATCGCGTCCGTCTCGGCTTCGCTCAGCGTCGGCTTCTTCATCGTGTCCGCCGCCTGAACGGGGCGCGGATAGCTGCCGACGACGGTGTTGGCGTATCGGGTCATCAGGATCACACGGGCTCGAGGCCCGCCTCCGCTCGCGCTTCGTTAATGTGGGCGCGCACGCCGTCGCGCAGCGAGCGTGGGACGAAGCCGATCTCGGCTTCGAGCCGGGCGCCATCCTGCCGGTCGATCAGCGGCGTCCTCGGCTTCGTCTCGTCGAACGTGAACTCGGCCTCGGGCAGCCAGCAGCGCACAGCGGCGGCGAGTTCCTCGGCGGTCACCGCCGCGCCGCCGTTGTTGTAGGCGAAATGGGCGACCGACGGCTTGAGCGCGAGCCGAACAAGCTGCTCGGCGCAGTCGTCCTTGTAGATCCAGGTGTCGCGCGAACGGCGCGAGAACGGCAGCTTCGCCGGCCGCCCGAGCGCCGGCTCGGTGGCGAAGGCTTCAGCCCAGAGCACCGAGCCGCGCTTGCGGCCGTGGCCGAAGACGACGGGCGGCCGGGTGCAAGCGATGCCGACGCCGCTGCGCTCGACGTATTTCCGGCCGATGAACTCGTCGAGCAGCTTCATGACGCCGTAGGTGAAGACATGGTCGTCGAGGCCGCAGTAGTCGTCCTCGACGACCGGCCGATCCCCGTACACGGACTGCGAAGCGCCGAACACGGTTTCGCTGCTGGCGAACACGAGCCGCTGCAGGCGGTGACGCACGGCCGCCTCGAACATGTTGACCATGCCGAGGACGTTGACCTTGACCCCGAGCGCCATGTCCGCCTCGACCTCGGCGCTCATGAGATAGGCGAGATGGATGCAATGGGTGACGTCGGGATGCCGGGCGAAGACGCGTTCGACCGATTGAGCGTCGGCGACGTCCAGCGGCTCGTACGCGGCCCCCGCGAGCCGCGCCAGCACCGCATGGTCGGGATTGTGCTCGCCGATCACCACGGGGACGCCGCGGGCGAGCAGATTACGCACGACCGCCGCCCCGATGAACCCCGCGCCGCCCGTGACCAGAACCGTCATCGCCTGTCGCCCCCGTTTCGCCGCCGCGCCGTCCGCCCCGTGCGCGTCATCGGCCGAGGCTGAATTCGGCGCGCAAAGCCTCGGTGTGCTCGCCGATGCGCGGCGCCGCGGCGCTCGGACGGCCGCGCTCGCCGTCGACGCGGATCGGCGATCGGGTGGTCTGCACCGGCGGCGCGTCGGGCCGCGCCAGCGTCTGGATCATGTCGAGGCGGCGGAAGGCTTCGCTGGCGAACAGCCCCGGCCAGTCCAGCACTTCGGCGCACCAGATGTCGGCCGGCTGCATGCGCGCCAGCCAGTAAGCCGTCGTCTGCGCCGCGACATGGTCGGCGATCGCGCGCTTGACGGCGTCGCGCTTCTCGAACGCGGCCGATTTCGCCAGTCCGGCGAGGGCGGGCAGATCGATCACTTCGGCGAGCTTGTCGAGCGGCGTCATGGCGATGGCGAGCCAGCCGTCCCGGGTCTGATAGACGCCGTAAGGTGCGGACAAATAAGCGTGCGCGCTGCGGAACGTCGAGCGCGTCGGGATCCGGCCGCCGTCGTTGAGATGGGTAGTCAGGACCTCGAACTGGAAGTCGACCAGCGCCTCGAGCAGGCTCGTCTCGATATGCGCGCCGCGCCCCGTGCGGCCGCGCCGGACGAGCGCCGCCAGCACGCCCTCGACGATCGCGCTGCCGGCGAGGAAGTCGGCGATCGCGAGGCCGAAGGGAACCGGACCCTGGTCGTGGTCGCCGTTCAGCCACATGAGCCCGGATCGCGCCTGGGCGAGCAGATCCTGCCCGGGCAGCATCGCCCAGGGACCTTCCTCGCCATAGCCGGTGATCGAGGCGTAGACGATGCCGGGATTGATCGCCTTGGCTGAGGCGTAGTCGAGGCCGAGCCGCTCGATCACGCCCGGGCGAAAGTTCTGCACGACGACGTCCGCCCTGGCGATCAGCCGCTTCACCGCCGCGATGTCGGCGGGGTTCTTGAAGTCGGCGGCGAAGCCCTGCTTGCCGCGATTGATGGCGTGGAAGATCGTCGAATCGCCGCCGATCTCGGTATCGGTAAGATAGAGCCGGCGGCAGAGATCGCCGCCGTCCGGCCGCTCGATCTTGATCACCCGCGCGCCGAGGTCGCTCAGGCGCAGCGCAGCGAACGGCCCCGACAGGAACTGGCTCATGTCGAGGACGGTGACGCCCTCGAGGAGGCCCGCGGTCATCGCCCCGCCTCGATCTGGTCGGCGAAGGCCGCGGGATCGCGATACTTCACCGTCTGAAGGTGCTCGCAATAAAGTACGAGATCGCCCTCGCCCTTGAACACCTGATAACTCGCGCGAATGAGGCCCATGTCCTTGTATTTCGGCTTTTTGTCGAGGTGGGAGCGGATCGAGTAGATCGTGTCGCCGATGAACACCGGTTTGATGAAGCGCAGCTTGTCGTAGCCGTAGGAAAAGGCGTTGACGCAATTGGTGGCGACGAGGCCGAGGCCGGCGGAGAAGACGAAGGCGCCGGCGACGAGCCGCTTCCCGAAAATCCCCTCGCGCTCGGCGAACATCTGGTCTGCGACGTAAGGGTGCATGTCGAGCACGAGCGCGTTGAACTGCATCGACTCGCCCTCGGAGATCGTGCGCCGGAGCGAGCGGATGCGATGTCCGACCTCGAAGTCTTCGTAGAACCAGTTTTCCGCGTTCCACACCGGCAGCGACGCATGGTCGGCGGGCATGTCGGCGGGATGGGTCGAGTGGACGCCGACCGTCGGGGCGAAGGACATGGCGGGGCCTCCCGGCTCGAGTTCTAGAGTCGCCACAGGCGGCGCGCGTTGGCGCTGAGCAGCGCGCGCCGCTCGTCGACCGAGCAGCCGAGCGTGAGGGCGTGGGTGGCCGCGACCCAGGTCGAGAGCGAAGCGGTCAGCGTGCAGACCGGCCAGTCGCTGCCCCAGACCACGCGGTCCCAGCCGAAACAGGCGATGGCGTGTTCGACATAGGGCCTGAGGTCGGCGACCGTCCAGGTCGCCCCGTCGGCGTAGGCGACGACCCCGGAAATCTTGACCGCAACGTTGGGTCGGCGGGCGATTTCGGCGATCTTCTCCCGCCACGGATGCTCGGCGCGGTCCTTGATGGCCGGGACGCCGCAATGGTCGAGCACGAACTGGACGCCCGGCGCGGCGTCGGCGACGGCGATCGCCTTGTCGATCTGGTCGGGCCGCACGCACAGGTCGAACGGGCGCCCGGTCCTGGCGAGGCGGACGATGTTGCGGCGGAAAAGAGGGCCTTCGCTGACGTCGTCGGGCGCGACATGCAGCACGCGGCGGAAGCCTTTGACGAACGGATCGGCGAGCTGGCGTTCGAGGAACGCTTCGAACCCCTCATCCTCGGGGCGGCAGGCGCTGATCGCGCCGCGCAGCAGGCTTTCTGGCCGCGCCCCGACCTCGGCGACGCAGCGGGTCTCCGCTTCGATGTCTTCGGGAGCGACGTCGACCTCCATGTGGAGCGCGTCGGTGATCCCGCAGCGGCGCGCCTCGAGCGCGTAGGTCTCGTACGGGAAGTCGCGGTCGAGCGGCGCGAATCCGGCGAGCCACGGATAGCGCAGGCGCGCCCGGTCGATGGTGTGAAGGTGGGTGTCGACGATCGGCGCCGTCATGTCCGCCGGCCCTTGTTTGGGGTTTCCTCGCAAGCAGTCTAATCACATATGAATGATTCATTCAAATAGAAAGTTACGCGCACTCTTACGGCGCCTCCGAATCGCCCACGCCGGCCGTTCTGAGAGACAGGCTCGACGCCGTCTCCTGCAGCAGCGCGATGGTTTCGGGGATGTCGGGCGCCTTCGGGCGATTGAGCGGCGCGATATAGGGGCAGGTCAGCGCCGCCAGCGCGTAGCCGTCCGCGCCGAGCACCGGCGCCGACAGATTGTAGACGCCTGCGCTCTGCTGGCTCGGCATCACCTCGTAGCCGCGATGACGGATCTGCACGAGGCGGTCCTCGAGGTCGCCGGGCTCCTCGCGCCGCCCCTCGACGACGTCCTGCTCGGCGATCATCAGGGCGCGCTCCTCGGGCGAGCGAAACGCCAGCAGGACATGGCCGGAGCCGGTGTTGAACAGGTCGACGCGCGCGCCCACCCGGATAGCGAGGCCCCAGTAACCCGGCGCGTCCATCTGGGCGATCACCGTGACGCCGGCGCGGTCGTAGACCGCGAGGTGGTTCGACTGGAGCGTGCGCGCCGCGAGGTCCTTCATCAGCGGCGTCGCCTGCGCGACGAGGCGCCGGATCGGCCGATGAAAATGGGCGAGGCCGAACAGCTTCAGCGTCAGTTCGTAGCGGTCGCTGGCGGTGCGCGCGACATAGCCGCGGCGCACCAGGCGCTCGAGCATCCGGTAGTGCTCGTTGGGGGTGCGGCCGAGCGCCTTGGCGATCTCCACCTGGCTCAAGCCCCCTTCCTGGCCGGCCAGCAGCTCGAGGATGTCGAGGCCCTTGTCCAGCGCCGGCGCGCGATAGCGGTCCCTGTCGTCGATATCCGTCATGGCCTCGCCGCTGCCTGTTCGCATGCCGAACGCGCTCCGGGCGACGTTGACAGTCCCGAGTCTATATGATTTGCTAGTAAATGTTAATTTCAAATATGGGCACGACAGGCGCCCAAAAGACCCGGCGAACCGGGCGCAAGGGCCACACGGAGGAAACGATGAAGCGCGCAGCCTTGATATCCGCGGCGATTGGGCCGCTGCTTCTCGCGTCGGGCGCAGCGCCCGCGGCGAACCTGCCGGGCTCTTTCCCCGGCGTCACGATCGACGCGAAGCTGATCGGCGGGAAGGAATACGAGCCGCTCTACGCCCGCATCGCGGAGTGGGAGAAGCTGACCGGCGCCAAGGTCAACATCATCTCCAAGAAGAACCATTTCGAACTCGACAAGGAGTTCAAATCCGACATCGCCGCCAACTCGATCAAGTGGTGCGTCGGATCGAACCACACCTCGTTCGCGCCCCAGTATCCGAACCTTTACACCGACCTGACGAAGTACGTTCCGAAGGAAGAGCTCGACAAGTTCGTGGCGTCGAACATCAAGGCGTCGACGGTCAACGGCAAGCTGGTCATGCTGCCGCGCGCCAAATTCGACGTCTCGGCGCTCTACTTCCTCAAGAGCAACTATACCGACGACGCCAAGAAGAAGGCGTTCAAGGAGAAGTACGGCTACGACCTCGCCCCGCCGACCACCTGGCAGCAGGTCAAGGACCAGTCGATCTTCTTCTCCAACCCGCCGAATTTCTACGGAACCGAGTTCGCCGGCAAGGAAGAGGCGATCAACGGCCGCTTCTACGAGATGGTGGTCGCCGAGGGCGGCGACTACATCGACGCCAAGGGCAAGCCCGCCTTCAATTCCGAGGCCGGAGTGCGGGCGCTTCAGTTCTTCGTCGACCTCTACAAGAACAAGGCCGTCCCGCCGGGCACGACCAATTACCTTTGGGACGACCTCGGCGCGGGCTTCGCGTCCGGCACGATCGCGCTCGATCTCGACTGGCCGGGCTGGGCGACCTATTTCAACGATCCCAAGTCTTCCAAGGCCGCCGGAAACGTCGGCATCGTCGTGCAGCCGGCGGGATCTTCGGGCAAGCGCACCGGATGGTCCGGCAGCCACGGCTTCTCGGTCACCGAGGCCTGCGATCACAAGGACGCCGCGGCGTCGCTCGTGTGGTGGCTGACCAACGACGACAGCCAGAAGATCGAGGCCGCCGCCGGCTCGCTGCCGACGCGCACCGCCGTCTGGGAGTGGGACGTCGCGCAGGCGGCGAGCGACCCCTACAAGAAGGAGGTGCTGTCGACCTTCCAGGAATCGGCGAAATACGCCTTCCCGGTTCCGCCGCTCGCCGAATGGATCGAGATCTCGAACGTCGTCTATCCTGAACTGCAGGCGGCGATCCTCGGCGACAAGACGGCGAAAGCCGCGCTCGACACGGCGGCCGACAAGGCGACCAAGATCCTTCAGGACGCCGGCAAGCTCTGACGGCGGACGGGCGGCGACTTCGATGACCCAGCCGCCGCCCGCCTCCGAGCGTCGTCCGACGCGCAACGGCGCACGAGTGTTCGACCGATGAAGTCGCTGCGCCTAGGCACGCCGTTCCTGCTGCTGCTGCCGGCGATCGTCGTCCTGCTGGCGACGGTCGCCCTGCCGCTGGCGCTGTCGTTCTATTCGAGCCTGACGCCGTTCAAGCTCACGCGACCCGAGACGCTCTGGGTCTTCGTCGGCGCGCGCAACTACGTCAACGCCTTCACCGACCCGGTTTTCTGGGCCGCGTTCGGACGCACCGTCCTCCTGCTCACGGTCGCGCTCAACCTCGAGATGCTGCTCGGCCTCGGCCTTGCGCTGTTGATGGAGCGCGTCACCCGCGGCCAGCGCCTGCTGCGTACGCTGATGATGTTTCCGATGATGTTCTCGCCGATCCTGGTCGGCTTTCAGTTCAAGTTCATGTTCAACGACAACGTCGGGCTGATCAACAACGCGCTCCAGTCGCTCGGGATCACCGACGCCGCGATCCCCTGGCTGATCAACGGAACCCTCGCCTTCATCGCCATCGTCACCGCGGAAGTGTGGTCCTCGACCCCGGTGTTCGCCATCCTCATTCTGGCGGGCCTGCTGGCGATGCCGAGGGAGCCGATCGAAGCGGCGAAGGTCGACGGCTGCACGCCCTGGCAGAGCTTTCGATACGTCACCTGGCCGTTCATCATGCCCTTCGCCTATATCGCGATGACGATCCGTTCGCTCGACGTCGGCCGGGCCTACGACATCGTCAAGATCATGACCGACGGCGGCCCGGCGCGGCGCACCGAACTCATCTGGACGCTGGTCGCGCGCACCGCCTACAGCGACGCGCGCATGGGCGCGGCGAACGCCATGGCTTACGCTTCGATCGCCCTGTCGATCGTCTTCACCGTCTATTTCTTCCGCAAGCTCGCGGCCGCGCGCACGCAGATCGCGGCGGAGTGGTGAGATGACGCGCAACGAGAGCTCCAGGATCTGGGGACGCCTCGCGGCCGTCGCGCACGCCGTCGGACTCGGGCTCGCGCTCCTCGTCATCTGCCTGCCCGGCGTCTGGATCGTGCTCAGTTCGCTGCGGCCGACGGTCGAGATCATGGCGAAGCCGCCGGTCTGGATCCCGCGGCAACTCACGCTCGAGGCCTATACGTCGATGTTCGGCGCCGTCGGACAAGGCGGCGTTCCGGTCTGGGACTACTTCCGCAATTCGCTCATCATCTCGGTGACCTCGACCGTCATCGCGATCGCCATCGGCATGGCCGGCGGCTACGCCTTCGCGCGCTTCCGTTTCCGCGGAAAGTCGGCGTTCTTCCTTGGCCTGATGCTGAGCCGGACCGTGCCGGGCATCTCGCTGTCGCTGCCGCTGTTCATCATCTACGCCCGCCTCGGCATCATCGACACGCATTTCGCGCTGATCATCACCTATGTCGCGCTCAACGTGCCGTTCACCATCTGGCTGATCGACGGCTTCTTCCGCCAGGTCCCGCGCGACCTCGCCGAAGCCGCCCAGATCGACGGCTGCACGCGCTGGCAGGCGTTCTGGCAGGTCGAGTTCCCGCTCGCCGGCCCCGGCATCGCCTCGGCGGCGATCTTCGCCTTCATGACGTCGTGGAACGAATTCGCGCTCGCCTCGCAACTGACCCGTTCGGTCAATTCCAAGACGCTGCCGGTCGGCCTGCTCGACTACACCTCCGAATTCACGATCGACTGGCGCGGCATGTGCGCGCTCGCGGTCGTCATGATCGCGCCGGCCTTCGCCCTGACCTTCGTCATCCAGAAGCGGCTGGTCGCCGGGCTCACCTTCGGCGCAGTGAAGGGTTGACGATGGCGACGGTCGAACTCGAACGTCTGGTCAAGCGATACGGTCCGATCGAGGCGGTGCGGGCGATCGACCTCACGATCGCCGACGGCGAATTCGTGGCGCTGGTCGGCCCGTCGGGCTGCGGCAAGTCGACGACGCTGCGCATGATCGCGGGCCTCGAGGAGATCTCCTCGGGAGCAGTCCGGATCGGCGGCGAAGTCGTCAACGACCTGCCGCCGCGCTCGCGCAACATTTCGATGGTGTTCCAGTCCTACGCCCTCTACCCGCACATGTCGGTCAGGGAGAACCTCGGCTTTTCGCTCAAAGTCGCCAAACGGCCGCAGGCGGAGATCGACCGTCGCGTCGCCGAGGCGAGCGACATTCTGCACCTCAACGAGTTGCTCGACCGGCGCCCCTCGCAGCTTTCCGGCGGACAGCGCCAGCGCGTCGCCATGGGCCGCGCCATCGTGAGGAAGCCCGAGGTCTTCCTTTTCGACGAACCCTTGTCCAATCTCGACGCCAAGCTGCGCACCCAGATGCGCACCGAGATCAAGCTGCTGCACGCCCGCGTGCCCTCGACCGTCGTCTATGTCACCCACGATCAGGTCGAGGCGATGACGCTCGCCGACCGCATCGTGATCATGCGCGACGGATTGATCGAGCAGGTCGGGACGCCCGACGAGGTCTTCCGCCGCCCGGCCACCCGCTTCGTCGGCGCCTTCATCGGCTCGCCGACCATGAACATCGTCGACGCCGACATCGTCGACGGCCGGATCGTGTTCCCGAACGGCGACTGGCTGCCGGTCCCCGACCGCTTCGTCGGCGCCCGCCTCGGCAACCGTTGCGGTCTGGGCATCCGGCCGGACGACGTCTACCCGACCGGCCATGGCCTGCCCTCGGCCGCGGGGAGCCAGGTCGTCGAGCGGGAGGCGATCGTGTCGGTCATCGAGCCGCTCGGCAACGAAACCCTGGTGTTCGCCTCGTACGGCGGACACGATTGGGTCGCGCGAATGCTGAACCCCTCGCCGCTCGAACCCGGCCGTCCGATCGCGATGTCGTTCGACCTCGCCAAAGCGCATCTGTTCTCGACCGATCACGGTCGGGCTATCGAACCGACGGGGGGCTGAGATGGCGCGGATCGAACGCGTCGAGCTGCGGCTCGTCGACATTCCCCCGAAGGTCAAGCGCACCGACGCGATCCAGAGTTTTGTCTCGCAGGAGACCCCGATCGTCACCATCGTCGACAGCGACGGGGCGGTCGGGACCGGCTACAGCTACACGATCGGCACTGGCGGCTCCTCGGTCATGCGGCTTCTGGCCGACCATCTCGCGCCCCGGCTCATCGGCAAGGACGCCGAACGGATCGAGGCGATCTGGCGGGAGCTGGAATTCGCGACCCACGCGACCACCATCGGCGCGATCTCGGCGCTGGCGCTCGCGGCGATCGACACAGCCTTGTGGGACCTGCGCTGCCGGAGGCGCGGCCTGCCGCTCTGGATCGTCGCGGGCGGCGCCGCCGACCGGCGGCCGCTCTACACCACCGAAGGCGGCTGGCTGCACCTCGAGGACAGCGCCCTGGTCGAGGACGCGCTCGCCGCGCGCGAGCAGGGCTTTTCCGGCTCCAAGGTCAAGATCGGCCGGCCGCACGTCTCCGAAGATCTAAGGCGGCTCGAGGCGGTGCGGTCCGCGCTCGGGCCCGGCTACGAGATCATGACCGACGCCAATCAGGGCTTCACCCTCGACGAGGCGATCCGCCGCGCCGGGCGGTTCCGCGACCTCGATCTCGCCTGGATCGAGGAGCCGCTGCCGGCCGATGACCTCGACGGCCACATCCGCCTGTCGCAATCGACCACGACGCCGATCGCGGTCGGCGAGTCGATGTACTCGATCCGCCATTTCCGCGAATACATGGCCAAGGGCGCCTGCAGCATCGTCCAGGTCGACGTCGCGCGCATCGGCGGGATCACGCCTTGGCTCAAGGTGGCGCACGCCGCCGAGGCGTTCGACATGCCGGTCTGCCCGCATTTCCTGATGGAATTGCACGTCGGCCTTTCCTGCGCGGTGCCGAACGGCAAATATGTCGAGTATATTCCCCAGCTCGACGACCTGACGACGTCGCGGCTCGCCATCGAAGGGGGCATGGCGATCGCGCCCTCGACGCCCGGCATCGGCATCGAGTGGGACCACGACGCGGTGAAGGCGAGGAGCGTCGCCGAGCACACGCGGACGATAGGAGGAAAGCCATGAAGCGCATGGGCATGGTGATCGGCGTCAAGCCGGAGCACATCGCCGAATACAAGCGCCGCCACGCCGCCGTCTGGCCGGAGATCCTCGCCAAGATCTCCGAGTGCAACATCAAGAACTACACGATCTTCCTGCGCGAGCCGGAGAACCTGCTGTTCGGCTATTGGGAGTATCACGGCCACGAGTGGGCGGCCGACGCCGCGAAGATGGAGGCGGACCCGAAGACCCAGGAATGGTGGGCGATCCACAAGCCGATGCAGGCGCCGCTCTCGACCCGCAAGCCGGACGAATGGTGGGCCATGGCCGAGGAAGTCTTCCATCTCGACTGAGGCGCGATCGTCATGACCTTCGATCCGACATCCCTCCGCCAGACCTGGCCGCAGCCCTCGCAGCCCCGGCCGATCGTCACGATCGGCGCCGGCTCGATCGTCAACGACGCCCACTTTCCCGCCTACCGGAAGGGCGGCTTTCCGATCGCCGGCGTGTTCGATCTCGACGCCCAACGGGCCAGGGCGGTCGGCGAGACATTCAGCGTGCGCGTGTTCAGCTCGCTCGAGGAGGCGCTGGCGACGGAGGGCGCGATCTTCGATCTCGCGACGCCGCCGACCGCGCATCACGCCGTGCTCGAGCGCGTCCCGGTGGGGTCGGGCGTCCTGATCCAGAAGCCGATGGGCGCCGACCTCGACGACGCGACCCGGATCCTCGGGATCTGCCGCGCACGGGCGCTCAAGGCCGCGGTCAATTTCCAGCTCCGCTTCTCGCCGATGATGCTCGCGGTCAAGGACGCCTTCGACCGCGGCCTGTTCGGGAGGCTGCTCGACGTCGAGGTGCGCGTCTCGATCGACACGCCCTGGGGCCTTTTCGCCTTCCTCAAGGATCTGCCGCGCATCGAAATCGCGGTCCATTCGATCCACTATCTCGACCTCATCCGCGGCTTCCTCGGCGATCCGGCCGGCGTCCACGCCAAGACGATCGGCCACCCGTCCTCCGAGATGGCGCAGACCCGCACCGCCGCCATCCTCGACTACGGCGACGAAGTGCGCAGCGCGATGTCGGTCAACCACAACCACGCCTTCGGCCGTCGCCATCAAGTGGCCGAGTTCCGCTTCGAAGGTTCGGAGGGCGCGGCGCACGCCAAGATGGGCGTGCTGCTCGACTACCCGCGCGGCGAACCCGACGAACTGACGATCCGGGCGAAGGGCGAGACGGAGTGGGTGTCCGTCCCCTTGCACGGCGGCTGGTTCCCCGACGCCTTCGTCGGACGGATGGCGAACCTTCAGCGTTTCGTCGCCGGAGAAGACCAGGAGCTGATCGCCTCGGTCGAGGACGCCTGGACGACCATGGCGCTGGTCGAGGCGGCATTCGAATCGAGCGCTCGCCCGGCGACGCCGCTGCGCAGCTACCCTTGAGCGGCGGCACGCCGGGCGCGCCGCGTCAGGCGTGCTGGAGGCTCTCGCGGAACATGCGGTTGATCGTTGCGATCGTCTGCGCCGCGTCCGCGCCGGTCCGCAGCGCCCCGTTGACGAGGCGGGCGGCCGCGTCCTGGAAGGGCATGTAGCCGTTGTGGCGCGGTCTCAGCCATGCGCCCTCGAAGGTCCGTCGGGTGGCGCGGTAGAAGTCGGCGACCGGAGCGTTGACCGCGTCCGAATCCCAGGCCTCGGCGTGGGCGGGCTGACCGCCTGCGCGCGCGTAGACGCCCGCCTGCACCGGCCCGCTCGCGACCCAATAGGCGAAATCCGCGGCCTCGGCTTTCCGCGCGCTCAGGGCGGAGACGGCGATGCCCGTGCCGCCGAGGGCGGAGCCCACCGGACCGTCGGCGCCGAGAGCGGGAATGTCGGCGAACCTGACGCCGCGTTCGCGAAACCCCTCAACGCTATAGCTGACATAGCCGTAGATCAGCGGCGCGCAGGCGATCGGCGTGTCCGCCGCCATGATTTCGAGGACCTCGATCGGGTCCATGGCGAAACAGCCGGGATCGACCTGCGCGACGAGCGCGCGCAGGCTCTCGAACGCTTCCACGCCGGCGGCCGCATCCACGAGATCTGGGCCGGCGACGGCGCAGGGCCGGCCGAGATTGGCGGCCAGCGTGTAGAGGCACATCAGGCTGTGGGGCGGACGCATAGGGACGAGGACGGCGCCCGCGCGCGCCAGATCGAGCACCTCGCCCCACGTCGCGCACGGCGCGCCGATCCGGTCGGGCCGCCAGGCCTGGACCTGCGTCGCCGCATCGATGGGCAGCGCCCATTGGGCGCCGCGCCAGGCGTAGCTGTCGAAAGACGGCCCGACGCTCGCGCTCCGGAGCGCCGCGCGGACGGGGCCGCGCTCCGGGTCGTCGAACGGCGACAGGCAACCCTCGCGCGCGACCTGCCCGACGTGCGGATGGTCGATGATGATGAGGTCGTAGCGTCTGGCGAGATCTTCGACCGGATAGCTCTCGAAGTCCTGAAGGGAGCGGGCGTCCCAACGGATCTCGACGCCGGTCTCCGCGCGCCACACCTCTGCGCAGGCGGCGAGCGGCGCGTAGCCGCGCGGCGCGCTCCAGGTCATCCCGTTGAGAACGACGCCCATTCTGGCCTTCCTCTCGCCGCGGGCGACGAAGCCGCGCTTGCAATTCATATACAAATGGATGATCCACATATGAAGCGAAAACGGCAGGAGGACGCGTTATGAGAGTGCAGGACCGCTTTTTCGAGGACTTCGCCGTCGGCGAGACGCGCGTGACGCTCGGGCGGACGATTACCGAGGCCGACATCGTCGCCCACGCCGGACAGACGGGCGACTTCTTCCCCCATCATATGGACGCGGAATGGTGCGCGACGCAGGACTTCAAGCGCCGCATCGCCCACGGCACGCTCGTCTTCAGCATCGGCGTCGGCATGACGGCGACCGACATCAACCCGCGCGCGATGTCGACGGGCTACGACAAGCTCCGGTTCGTGAAGCCGGTGTTCATCGGCGACACCCTCCACTCGAAGACGACGATCACAGAGAAGCGCGATCACCCCAAGCGTCCCGGTCACGGAATCGTCGTCGAACGGCTCGAAGTCGTGAACCAGACGGGCGACTGCGTTCTGGTCGCCGACCACCTCTATCTGGTCGAGCGCGCAGGCTGAGCGAGATGACGGTCGCTCTTATTGTTGGGCTTACCCCCTTTCGCCGCGCCCCTTTCCCTGCAATCGTAGGGCAACCGCTTTTTCATAGAAGCGGGCGGACAGGGAGGGAGGCTTGCGAGTTTCGCAACGCGGGCGATGGGCTCGCGCGTCGAGGGAGTGGGGCGCGCCGGCATCAGGGCGAAGCACGATCCCCGAATGGAAGGAAGAGGTCGCCCGGGCCTTGCGACGTGCTGGGGCGAGGCCATCCTTGCGGATCTGAAGCCTGATCGCGCGCGGATCGAGGCCTCCTTCCAACTGAACCTCGCGCCGCAAGTCTCAAACGAACGGACTGGGCATGAAACGCTTCCGGGTCACGCAGCAGGAAATCGTCTTCGTCGTGTTCGCGGTCCTGTTCGCCGCGTTTTCGATCTTGCTGCCCGGCTTTCTCACCGCCGACAACATGCTGACGCTGCTGCAGAACGTGGCGGTGCTGGGCATCCTCGGCCTTGCGATGGCGATCGTGGTGCTCGGCCGGGGCATCGACATTTCGCTGATTGCGGCGCTCGCGGTGCCGCCCGGCATCGTCCTGCAGATGGTGCAGAACGGCCACTCGCTCCCCGCCTCGATCGTCACGGCCTTGCTGTTCGCCGTTGTCTTCGGGCTGGTCAACGGCTGGCTCATCGCCGTCGCCGAGGTGCCCTCGCTGTTCGCGACGCTCGCCACCGGCATCTTCGTCGCCGGGCTCGGTCAGGCCTTCCTGTTCCAGCTCGACGTCGTGCAATGGAGCCCCGGCATGGAGGGCTTCCAGCGCCTGGGACAGGGCGCGATCTTCGGCGTCCCGACGCCGATCGTGATGTTCGCGATCGCGTGCGTCGCAGTGGCCGTTTTCCTGCGCCTCACCCGGTGGGGCGCCTACACCTACGCCATCGGCGACAACCCGAATGCGGCGCGGGTGACCGGCCTTCCCGTGCGGCCAATCATCATCCTGCAGTATGTTCTGGCCACGCTGATCGGCAGCTTCGCCGGCTTCGTCATGGCGGCGTCGATCAATTCGATGCCGACCCGTATCTTCAACTCGACGCTCATCTACGACGTGATCCTGGTCGTCGTGCTCGGCGGCATCGGCCTCTCCGGCGGCCGCGGCGGGGTCCTGAACGTCATCATCGGAACCCTGCTGATCGGCACCATGCTCAACGGCATGACCATCCTGGACATCCCCTACGCCGGGCAGAACCTGATCAAGGGCGTGGTCCTGCTGCTCGCGGTGATCACGGATTCGTTCCTGAACCCGCGCAACGAAGAAACCGCGCAGCAGGGCGACATCTAAACGACGCGCACTCGCACAGTTTTCATCACGGAGGAAACCAATATGAAGCGAATGACGACCATGGCGCTGCTGGCGCTCGGAATGTTGTCCACGGCCGCGCCGGCTCTAGCGCAACAGGGTCTCGATGAGCCGTTCCAGAAGCCGTTCAAGGAAGCGCTCGCCGGCAAGACGGTGGCCTATGTTCCGGTCGCGATGAACTTCGACCTGACCGAAGGCTGGTACGCCGGCCTGAAAAAAGAACTCGAGCCCTATGGCGTGAAGTTCGAACTGCGCGACCCCAACTGGAACACGAACAACGGCGCGCAGGCGGTCACCTCCCTGATCTCCGAGAAGCCGGCGGTCATCGTCGTCCACAATCCCGACGTCCAGACCTACGCCAAGCTGCTGCAGCGCGCGGAAAACGAAGGCATCTACGTCATCCAGATCAACATGGGCTCCGCCTATCGCAGCTCCGGATTCGTCGGGGCGAACTGGATCGAGATCGGCGAGAAGGACGCCGAGGCGGTCGTCAAGGCGTGTGAGGGCAAGTCCAACAAGATCGCCATCGTGCAAGGCGCGCTCTCGGCAGCGGCCAGCGCCTACACGCTCAAGGGCGTCGAGAACGTGCTCGCCAAGCACCCCGAGATCAAGGTCGTCTCCAGCCAGGCGGCCGACTGGGACGCGGCCAAGGCGAAGGCGATCACCCAAACGGTGCTCAAGCAGAACCCTGACCTCTGCGGCATCATCGGATTTTGGGACGGCATGGACATCGGCACCGCGGCCGCGGTCAAGGAGGCGGGCCTCACCGGCAAGGTGTTCGTCGCCACGTCCGGCGGCGGCGAGAGCAAGGGCGCCTGCGCGCAGGTCAAGGCCGGCGCCTTCGACCTCGACATGAGCTACGACGTGCCCACCCAGGCGGCGCAGATGGGGGCGCTGATCAAGTATCTAATCTCGTCCGGCGTGAAGCCGGGCTCGGTCAAGGGTTCGTCCTATACGACCCTAATCCCGGTGACCAAGGACAACGCCGGCTCCGACACGGCGTGCTGGAACCTCGGCGACCTGAAGAAATAGCGGACCCAAGGCATATCGACGCCCGGGTTCCGCCCGGGCGCCTCTCATCCGTCGCTTTCCTCGTTCGTCCGGCCCTCGATGCTCAACACCCTCACACGCTGGCGTTACCGGTTCTGGCCGGACCACCTCCTCGGCGAGATCCTGTCGAAGCGTTGGACCGAGACGGCGGTCCCGGTGATCGTCCTTTTGATGGTCGGCTTCGGCTTGAGCCGGACCATCCCGAACTTCCTGTCGCCGTCGAGTCTCGCCGACACCGCTCGCCAGGCCGCCGAGATCGGCTTCATCGGGCTGGGCGAAGCGCTGGTCGTCATCGTCGGCGGCATCGACCTCTCCGTCGGGTCGATGTTCGCCCTGACCGATTTCTGCGCGCTCTACACCCTCGACGTCCTGAACTGGCCGGTCGTCGCGGTCGCCGCCGCGACCATCGCGTGCGGCGCCGTGCTCGGCGCGATCAACGGCTTCCTCGTCGGATACCTTGGGCTCAGGGCGTTCATCACCACCCTCATCACGCTGATTATCTATCGCTCGGCGTTCGACCTGCTGATCCAGCGCTACTCGAACCAGATCGCCTCGGCTTTCCCCGACTTCCCCACCTGGAATTTCATCGGCGGCGGCGACGTGGTCGGCGTGCCGAGCATCGCGGTCGTCTATCTCGCGGTGGCGATCTTCGGGCATATCTTCCTGACCCGATTGCGGCCCGGCTGGCACATCACGGCGATCGGCGGATCGCGTCGATCCGCCTACAATTCCGGCATCGCGGTCCGGCGTACGATCGCGCTCTGCTACGTCGCCAGCGGGGCGCTGACCGCTGTCGGGGCGTTGTTCTTCGCCGCCCGCCTCGGCACGGTCGGCGGCGACATCGGCGTCGGGCTCGAGGTGATCGTGCTGACCGCGACCGTGCTCGGCGGCATCACGCTCGGCGGCGGCCGGGGATCGGTGACGAGGTCGGCCGTCGGCACGCTGATCGTGCTGCTGATCACCAACGGCCTCACCACCATGAACGCGCGCGGCGGCTTCACCCGGATGGCGCTCGCGACCATCCTGCTCGTCGCTGCGATGATCGACATTCGCTGGCAGAAGAACCGCACGCGCATCATCAGCAAGGTCTATGTCAGCCCGACCTATCATGACCTGCCGCCGCCGCCGACCACCGAGATCGGCAAGGGCGGCCCGTTCGAACAGAACGACAGGCTGCGCGACGTCGAACTGATCGGGCTCGGCCGGATCGAGGCGCCGGAGGACGTCATCCTCGACCGGCATGACAACCTTTACGCCGGCTCGCGCCACGGCGACGTGATCCGCTTCTTCGCCCCCGACTACACGCGGATGGAGATCTTCGCCCACATCGGCGGCCAGCCGCTCGGCATGGCGTTCGACCGCAAAGACAACCTCTTTATCTGCATCGGCGGGATGGGCCTCTACCGCATCGACCCAGACGGCAAGGTCGAAAAGGCGACCGACGAGACCAACCGAAGCTGGCTTTCGGTTAACGACGACAGCCGCCTGAGGCTCGCCGACGACCTCGACATCACCGACAACGGCCTGATCTTCTTCTCCGAGGCGACCATCCGCTACGAAATGGACGAATGGCCGGTCGACGGGCTCGAAGCGCGCGGCAACGGGCGAATCATCTGCTACGACACCAACACCGGCAAAACGCACACCGCCGTCCGCGGCCTCAAATTCCCGAACGGCATTTGCGTCGCGAGCGATGGTCAATCGATCCTGTTCGCCGAAACGTTCGGCTGCTCGATCAAGCGCTACTGGTTCGAGGGGCCGAACAAGGGCCGGATCGAGGTCGTCATGGACAACCTCCCCGGCTATCCCGACAACATCAACCTCGCCTCGGACGGCAACTACTGGCTCGCGCTGGTCGGCATGCGCAGCCCTTCGCTCGATCTCGCCTGGCGCATGCCGGCTTTCCGCAATCGCATGGCCAAGCGTCTGCCGGTCGACGAGTGGCTGTTTCCGAACATCAATACCGGCTGCGTGGTGAAGTTCAACGAGAAGGGCGAGATCCTCGATTCCTACTGGGACCTCCACGGCCTCAATCACCCGATGATCACCTCGATGCGCGAGCATCGCGGTCACCTCTACCTCGGCGGGATCGCCAACAACCGCATCGGCCGCTACAAGCTCGAGGGCGCCGATCCCAACTTCGTCCAATACGAGAAACGCTGGGGGCGACTTCCGTGATCGGCGCAATCCAAGGGCTGGCGAACCGCCTTCTCGGTCGCGGCGACGCGGCGATCGCCGTCCCGACCTTCGACGGCGCCCTGAAAGCCAACCAGAAACTCGAGGAGGCGGAAACGCTTCTCGAATGCGCGGCGCCGGAAGATCTGGCGACGGACGGCCGCACGCTCCTGCTCGCCGACGGGCCGCGGCTTCTGTGTCTGGACCGCAAGACGGCGACCGAGGTGCGGAGCTTCGAGGGTCCGATCTCGGCGATCTCCTTGCTCGCCGACGGCAAGCTCGCCGTAGCGCTCTCGGGGCGCGAGGTTCGCGTCTATTCTGAACCAACGGCTGCGAAGCCCGTCGCCGTCTTCGCGACCGGACTCGGCGCGGTCAACGCGCTCGCGCCGGGCGCCGGCGGAACCCTCGTCGCCACGGACGGTTCGGCTGCCCGCGGAGTCGACCAGTGGGCCTGGGATCTCCTGGAGCGCGGCCAAAGCGGCCGGGTCCTGGTCCTCAATCCGGCTGACGGATCGACCAAGCTGCTGGCCGGCGGCCTCAGCTTCGCGTTCGGTTCGCAAACCGCAGGCGACGAGATCCTGGTCAGCGAAAGCTGGAAGCACCGGCTGATCGCCGTCCGGCCCGGCGGCGCGATTCGGGTCGTCCTGCCGCATCTGCCGATCTATCCGTCGCGCCTGTCTCCGGCGTCGGACGGCGGCTACTGGCTGACCGGATTCGTGGCCAGAACGCTGCTCGTCGAGTTCATCCTGCGCGAGCCGGCCTATCGCAAGCGGATGATGGCGGAGATCGACCCCGAATACTGGATCGTCCCGCGCCTGCGCTCCGGCCAGTCCTTCAAGGAGCCGCTGCAGGGCGCGCACATCAAGACGATGGGGGTCGTGAAGCCCTGGGCGCCGCCGCGATCCTATGGGCTCGTCATTCGTCTCGATTCCAGAGGCGCGCCGCTCTACTCGCTGCACAGCCGCGCCGACGGGACAAATCACGGCGTCGTCGCGGCGGTCGAGCATCGCGGCGACCTTGTCATGATCGCAAAGGGCTCGGGGCGAATCCTGCGGCTTCCGATCGCCTCGCTCGACAAGGAACTGGGCGCATGAGCGACGACATCGTCCTGTCCCTGACCAAGGCCACGAAGCTTTACGCCGGCGTCGCGGCGATCGACGGCATCGATTTCGAACTGAGGCGCGGGGAGATCCATGCGCTCGTCGGCGAAAACGGCGCCGGCAAATCGACGCTGACCAAGGTGATGGCCGGCGTCGTCACGCTGACCTCCGGCGCCATGGCGGTCGACGGCGTCGTCGTCTCGCCGAAGTCGCCGCTGGAGGCCCGGAACCTCGGCATCGCGATGGTGTTCCAGGAGAACAGCCTCGTCCCCACCATGACCGTGGCGCAGAACCTCTTTCTCGGCCAGGAGCATTTCTACAATCGCCTGCGCGGCATCTATATCGCGGCCCAGCAGTTCCTGCAGTCGCTGAATTTCGACGTCACGCCGACCACGACCGTCGGCGCTCTCGGCGCGGCCAAGAAGCAGATGGTCGAAATCGCCCGCGCCGTCCTGCACAAGGCCAAGGTGATCATCTTCGACGAGCCGACCGCGACGCTGACGCCCGAGGAGAAGAAGTATTTCTTCGACCTGGTGCGCGACCTGAAGAGGCGCGGCGTGTCGATCGTCTTTATCTCCCACGCGCTCGAGGAGGCGCTCGCCCTCGCCGACCGCATCACCGTCCTCAGGGACGCAAAGAAGGTCGTCACCGACGACGCCGTGAATTTCGACCGCGCGCGCATTGTACAGGCGATGGTCGGGCGCGACCTCTCGAACACGCTCTACGGCGTCCGCAAGGCGAGCGTGCGCAAGGCCGGCGACAGGGTTCTGGTGGTTCAGAACCTGAAGATGGCGCCGATGGTGAAGAACAATTCGCTTTCCATCTTCGCCGGACAGATCACCGGCGTGTTCGGCCTCGTGGGCGCCGGCCGCACCGAGACGTTCAAGATCGTCTCCGGCGTGCTCAAGCGCGACTTCTTCTTCGGCGGCGAGATCTTTCTGCGCAACAAGCCCGCACGCTTCCGCGTCCCAGCGCTCGCCGTCCAGTCCGGTGTCGCCTACGTCACCGAGGACCGCAAGGTCGAGGGCTTCTTCGAGACCGCCTCGATCGCGCGCAACATCTACCTCGGCCTGCTGTCCAAGTTTCCCCGCGGCCGCGCCCTGCTTTCCCGGCGCGAAGCCAACACGGTCGGTTCGAACTGGATCAAGGCGCTCAACGTGCGGGCGATCAGTGACGAAGCCAGGGTCGTTGAACTCTCCGGCGGCAACCAGCAGAAGGTGGTGATCGCCAAGTCGCTGGTGCAGGAGCCCGACCTGATCATCTTCGACGAGCCGACCCGAGGGGTCGACGTCGGCGCGATCGTCGAGATTCACGACCTGATCAACCGTCTCGCCGACGAGGGCAAGGCGGTGGTGGTGATTTCCTCCTACCTGCCGGAAATCATGGCGCTCTCCGACCGCATCCTGGTTTCGCGCCAGGGCAAGGTGGTCGAGGAATTCTCGGCGCTGGAAGCGACCGAGGAAAAGATCATGTACGCCGCCATCCATTGACGGCGCACCGGCGTCGGCGTGCGCGCTCAGTGCGCGAGCTTCAGCGCGACGACGCCCGCAAGGATGAGCCCAACGCCGACGAACCGGGCGGCGGTCGCCGGGTCGCCGTAGACGAGGATGCCGTAGAGAAACGTCCCGGCATCCCGGTCCAGACGGCGTAGGACGTGCCGATCGGGATCTCGCGCTGCGCCAGCCACAGCAGGAAGCCGCTGCCGATCATGAAGGCGAGCGCGAGGAGGATTCCGATCACGCGCTGCCCCTCGGACTGCGCCATCTTGAGGCCAACTGGCCAGCCGATCTCGAGCAGTCCGGCGAAAGCAAGGTAAATCCAGGACAAGGTCGTCTCCGTTCCAAGAGCAGCGCCGCCGAACCTCGCCCTGAGCCTGTTGAAAGAGGTTCCAGATCACGGGCGTCAATGCTGAGGATGAGCTCAGCGGTTGTTTGCCAGCCCGTCAGCCCGCCAGCTTGTCGTGCCGCGCCTTGCCGTCCATCAGGGTCAGCAGCACCGGCACGCGGTGGATGTCGTGCGGATCGACCTCGAACAGGTCGGCGCCGAGCACGACGAGATCGGCGAGCTTGCCGACTTCGATTGATCCCACCTTGTCCTCGAGCCTCAGCTGTATCGCGCCGTTGAGCGTGAAGGCGCGGATCGCCTCCTCGACGGTGATCCGCTGCCGGGGAACCATCGGCGGGTCGTCGCGGAAGCCCGGCCGCTTGCGCGTGACCGTCGCCTCAAGCTGGAACAGCGGCGGGATCTCGTCGATGTCGACGCCGGGCAGGTCGGCGCCGAAC
>CAMFKX010000039.1 GCA_945957375.1 uncultured Roseiarcus sp. | reverse complement strand
GTATAGAGCTGCGCCGCCTCCGCCCCGAGCGGCGTGGCGACGCCGGCGCTCGCCGCCGCCTCCTGCGCGAGCTTGAGGTCCTTCAGCATCAGATTCGCGGCGAAACCCGGCTGATAGGCGCGGTTGGCGGGGGAGGTCGGCACCGGGCCGGGAACCGGGCAATAGCTGGTCAGCGACCACGACTGGCCCGACGAGGTCGAGGCGACGTCGAACAGCGCCTGCGCCGAAAGGCCGAGTTTCTCCGCCAGCACGAAGGCCTCGCAGGTGGCGATCATGGTCGCGCCCAGCACCATGTTGTTGCAGATCTTGGCGGCCTGCCCGGCGCCGGCGCCGCCGCAGTGGACGATGCGCTTGCCCATCGCCTCGAGCACGGGCTTCGCCCTCGCGAAAGCCTCCTGCGAGCCGCCGCACATGAAGGTGAGCGTGCCGCCGGCCGCGCCGCCGACGCCGCCCGAAACCGGCGCATCGAGCGTCATCATCCCGGCGGCCGCCCCCGCCTCATGCGCGCGCTTCGAACTGTCGACGTCGATGGTCGAGCTGTCGATGATCAGGGCGTTCTTCGGCGCCGCGGGCAGCAGGTCGGCCCAGGCGGCGAGCACATGCCGCCCGGCGGGCAGCATGGTGACGACGATCTCGGCGCCCGCCACCGCCTCGCGCGCGCTGCCCATGATCGCGACCCCGGTCTCGGCCGCGGTCTGCTTGGCGGCCTCGACCAGATCGTAGCCGGCGACCCAGTGCCCCGCCTTGACCAGATTGGCGGCCATCGGCCCGCCCATGTTGCCCAGACCCAGGAATGCGATGTTGGCCATGTTTCTCTCCCTTTTCGTCGGTGTTGCGGCCGTCGCCAGCCGGGGGTCAAAGCTCCGTTCGGTCTCCGAGCAGGACGGCGTCGCGGTGGTAACCGGTTGCGGCGAGACGCGCCGTCAGGTGGCGGTCGCGCGTCGCCCCCGGGCCTCCCGGCGCCGCGCGGGGCGAGATCAATGCAATCGGCGACGGGTCGTCCGAGATCGACGGCGATCGCGAGGGCGGGCGGAGCAAGGTCTGCAAGGTCGACGGGTTTCGGGACGAAGCGTCGGATTTCGCGAAGTCCCGCCCCGGCGACGGCGTCGCGGTCCTCTCCGCGCCGCGTCGGCTTCAAAAGGGCGTTGGCGCGTTCAGCCGGCATCAGCGACGGCGCGACGAGCTTGCAGGCGCCGGCGACCCAACGGTTCGCCGGCTCGGTTCCGCTTCGCGCACGAACCCGCAGATCGCGACGCTGTCGTCGATCACGACCGCGCTCACCGGCCTCGGTCTTCCCTGATCGGTTCCGCCGGATCGGAGCGCAGGCCGGGCGGCGTCTGGCGCTGAAACCAGAGGGCGACCGCCAGCCGCTCCTTCGGCGTGTCCGGCGCCGCGCGCTCGATCGCGTGGCGAAGCGCCTGCCCCGGCGACCGCCCCTGCGCCTTGGCGCGGGCGCGGTCGGCCTCGACGACGTCGTCGGGAAGATTGCGGATCAGGACTTGCCCCATGCGATCAACTCCCGTCGGGGGCGAAGCTGTTGCTGTTAAAAATGATAGCGGCGCCGGTTACGGGGCGCAACGGCCGGGCGGGAGGCTGCCGGGCGGGAGGCGGGGCGCCGGGGGCTGCGCGGACTTGCCATTCCGGGTCCGCCGGCGCTATGCCCCCTGCGCGCGCCTCGCGGCCGGCGCGACAAAGGCAGGACCATGGTTCGTGTGATGCGATGGATCGGGGCGGCGCTGGTCGCCGTTGCGCTTGTCTCCACGGCGGAGGCGCAGACGTCGCCCGCGTCGGGGACGCAGGCCCAGCGCGCGAGCGCGAAACAACACGCCAAGCGATTGGACGGTCGCGACATCACCGTGAACAAGAACGCCAACGCGACCCCGTCCTGGCTCACGCTGGGCAATGACGCGCCGGTCGGGGCGGGCAACAACTACGTCACCAGCACTTTCGACCAGCCGTCCAGCGTGCAGGGCACGTTCTCCGGCTATCGCGGCCGCGAGCGCGTCACGCCTCAATACGGCGTGCCGGGCGCGCCGCTGTTCCAGTTCTGAGCTGTAGACGCGGTCGCTGACCGCGTCCGCCGCGGTCCGTAGCGCGTCCAAAAGGACGCCCGTTTCTTGACGGGCTTTGGACCGCGGCTACAAATCAGCAGGCGGGAACATCGCCTCGACGGCGACCTCAAAGCCCGGCGGATCGAGACGGATCGCGCCCGAACTCAGCACGCGCGTCTCGATCGCGTCGCCGCGCCCGCGCTTGTGGTGGATGACCACGCGGCGCTCGGGGTCAAGGATCAGGTAGTGCTCGACGCTCGCCAGCGAGAAGTATCCGCTGAACTTGCGCCCATGGTCGATCGCGGCGGTGCTCGGCGACAGGACCTCGACGACGATGATCGGGTCGTCGATGGCGAGAGCGTCAATCGCAGGCCGAGGGCCACAGGAAATGGAGGCGTCCGGCTGGTAGGTCGCCTTCGCGCTCATGCGAACGGCGACCCCGTCGGGGTGGACACGACATGGCAACCCTGCACGTCGAACGGCCTCGCGCAACGCCACATAGGCTTCGCCCTTGGTGTCGCCGTGGAGGACGCGCTCGGGCGCCATCATCATCGGAACGCCGTCGAAAAGCTCCCATTGACCCTCCTGCGCCTCAGCCCAGGTGAGGAACTCGTCGGACGTCATGTGCTTGAGTGCGGTCGACATTGCCCACCACCAAAGGCGTTGAAGCCGTTTCCCTTATCCTACGCGCACGCAACCGCGCTTCGAAAGCCCCGCTGATCGAACGGAGCCAGGATTCGAGCGGCGGAAACAGCGCCTCGACTGGGACCTCGACCCCCGGCGGATCGAGCATGATGACGCCAGCGCTCGGCACGCGCGTCTCGATCGCGTCGCCGTGGCCGCGCTTGTGGTGGATGACCACGCGCCGCTCGGGGTCAAGGATCAGATAGTGCTCGACGCTCGCCAGCGAGAAGTACCCGCTGAGTTTTTGGCCGTGGTCGATGGCGGCGGTGCTTGGGGATAGGACCTCGACGACGACGACGGGATTATCGATGGCGAGGGCGTCGTCAGGCGCCGGCAGACCGCATACCACCATCGCGTCAGGCTCAAAGGTCGTCTGGGCGTCGATCCTGACGGCGAGGCCGTCCGAGAACACTTCGCAGGTCCGATCAATCGGCGCTAGCGCACCTTGAAGCGCCGTCGCCGCCCGGAACTTGGTCCGAACGTGCGCCGCGCGCTCCGGCGCCATCGCGGTCGGGGCGCGGCCGTGCGTCTGAACTGGGACGCCGTCGTGCAATTCCCAACGTCCGTTCCGTCCCTCGGCCCAAAGAAGGAATTCATCGACCGTCATAAGCTTCAGCGCTGTGGACTGTCCGATCGGACGACAGGAGGATTGATGCATCATACCCAACTGCCGTCCGCGCGGCAAAAAAGGCGGCCGCCGATTGCTCTACGGCCCCTCCGTCAGCGAACGAGGTCGAACTTCAATCGCCGCGTCGTCGGAAGCGGCGATCGACGGCTTTAGCTAACGCTCAGTGCATCGTCGGGATGACGAAGCTCGCGCCGTCCTTGATGCCCGACGGCCAGCGGGCGGTGACCGTCTTGGTCTTGGTGTAGAAGCGCACCGAATCCGGCCCGTGCTGGTTCAGGTCGCCGAAGCCCGAGCGCTTCCAGCCGCCGAAGGTGTAATAGGCGAGCGGCACCGGGATCGGCACGTTGACGCCGACCATGCCGACCTTGACCTTGGAGGCGAAGTCGCGCGCCGCGTCGCCGTCCCGGGTGAAGATCGCGACGCCGTTGCCGTATTCGTGGTCGTTGCACAGGCGCAGCGCCTCGGCGTAGTCGGGCGAGCGCACCACCGAGAGGACGGGGCCGAAAATCTCTTCCTTGTAGATACGCATGTCCTTGGTCACGTTATCGAACAGGCAGCCGCCGAGATAATAGCCGTTCTCGTAGCCCTGCATCTTGAAGCCGCGCCCGTCGACGACGAGCTTCGCGCCTTCCTGCACGCCGAGATCGACATAGCCGCGCACGCGCTCGAGCGCCGCCGCGGTGACGAGCGGGCCATAATCGGCGGTCGAGTCGGTCGAGGGGCCGATCTTGAGCGCCTCGACCCGCGGGATCAGGCGGCGCACCAGTTCGTCGGCCGTTTCCTGGCCGACCGGCACTGCGACCGAGATCGCCATGCAGCGCTCGCCGGCCGAGCCGTAGCCGGCGCCGATCAGCGCGTCGACCGCCTGGTCCATGTCGGCGTCCGGCATGACGACCATGTGGTTCTTGGCGCCGCCGAAGCACTGCACGCGCTTACCGGCCGCCGTCCCGCGCGAGTAGATGTAGTGCGCGATCGGGGTCGAGCCGACGAAGCCGATCGCCTGGATGTCCGGGTCGTCGAGGATGGCGTCGACCGCCTCCTTGTCGCCGTTGACAACGTTGAGGATGCCGGGAGGTCCGCCCGCCTCGATGAAAAGCTCGGCGAGCCTCATCGGCACGCCGGGGTCGCGCTCGGAAGGCTTGAGGATGAAGGCGTTGCCGCAGGCGATCGCCGGGGCGAGCTTCCACAGCGGAATCATCGCCGGGAAGTTGAACGGGGTGATGCCCGCAACCACGCCGAGCGCCTGGCGCATCGAATAGATGTCGATGCCGGGGCCGGCGCTGTCGGTGTATTCGCCCTTCATCAGGTGCGGCACGCCGAGGGCGAACTCGACCACCTCGACGCCGCGCTGGATGTCGCCCTTGGCGTCGGCGATCGTCTTGCCGTGCTCGCGGGCGAGAATGTCGGCCAGCTTGTCGTTGTCGCGGGCGATCAGCTCGAGGAACTTCATCAGCACGCGGGCGCGGCGCTGCGGGTTGGTCGCCGCCCACGCCGGCTGGGCGGCGGCGGCGTTCTCGACCGCGGCGCGAACTTCCGCCTTCGAGGCGAGGGCGACATGGCCGCGCACCGTCCCGTCCATCGGCTGGAACACCTCGGCGGTGCGTCCCGACTTGCCGGCGACGGCCGCGCCGCCGACGAAATGCCCGTACTCGATCATGATCCGCTTCCTCCGCGCCTCATTTGGCTGACCGACTTATGGCGCAGGATATTTCGCACAGCAATTC
This sequence comes from uncultured Roseiarcus sp., assembly GCA_945957375.1. Lineage (GTDB taxonomy): Bacteria > Pseudomonadota > Alphaproteobacteria > Rhizobiales > Beijerinckiaceae > Roseiarcus. The sequence continues at coordinate 21,082 of CAMFKX010000039.1, read as the reverse complement.
CAGAGATCGCGCATCGGCTGTGCAGAACGTGGCGGTGGCATTGCTGCGCCGGTCCGCCATCAGGCGATGGTCGCGACGCCGTTGCTGATGGCGGCCTTCTGCACGCTCTTGACGCCGGCGAGATACACGCCGTGGGTGAGGTCGGTGGAAGACGAAATCCAGTCGCCGCCGCCGACCAGCGTCTGCTCCAGGCTCGCCCCGTTGAGGGTGACCGACAGGATGTCGTAAGCCGAGTTGAACGCCGTGACGCTCTCCACGCCGCTCGCGGCGCCGAGGGAAAAGGCGATCGTGTCGCTTCCCGAGCCGAGCGCGATCGAGTCGTAGCCGCTGCCGAGCGAGATGCCCGATGCGGCGCCTACGCCGGCCGACTTCTGGGTGAAATTCGTCAGCGCCGCGGCGTCGGAATCGCCGCCCATGGCGATCGTCGTCGCGGCCTTGAGACCGGTCAACACGAGCGCGTCGGCTCCGGACGTCCCGGTGACGGTCACCGAGGTCAGCTTGCCGTCGGCCTTGAGTCCGGCCAGTCCGCCGTCGACGTTGGCGACGGCGTCGCTCACCGAAAAGGTCTTGACCTGCGCCATGGATTGCAACGCGGACGCCGCGACGACCGGCGCGGCTGCGACCGAACTCGCCGTCCCGACATTGTCGACCGTGATCGTGTCGCCATCGGCAAGCAGCGTGCTTAGGCTGATCTCGAACGTCGTGTCCCAGTAGGAATTGGAGCCGCCCCACGGGTTGCGGATCTGGAGCAGGCCGGTCGCGGCGTCATAGCCGGTGATCGACATCGCGTGATCGGCGATCAGCGTGAGGGCGCCGGACGAGTCCCAGGCGTAGGTGAGCGAAGTCAGCACCAGATCGTCGCCCACCAGCAGATCCGCGTCCAGGGTGGAAAGCACGGCGCTGGTGGTCAGGTTCGAAGCGATGACGCCGCCCGAGAGCGACCGGTTGTAGACGGCGCGATCCCAGCCGCTATTCGAGCTGTCGGCGTTGAAATCGGTGATCGCGGATGCGTCGGTGATCTCCTCGAGCGCGAATTCCGGCGACCCTCCGTTGCCGATGCTCGAGAACGAATTGCCGTCCGCGTAAGGCGGATTGCCGGTGATCAGCCCCTGCGCCTGCGCCTCGGCGTAGGCCTGCTCGATCAGGCTCGCCCACAGGTTCGCGCCGTGATTGAACTCCCAGCCGCCGTCCGCCAGTTGGGTGTTGACCGTGACGTATCGCGCGGCGCCGTTGACGTAGAAGCGCACGCCGTAGGTCCCGTCGCCGTTGTCCGTGATCATCGACGTGATCGCGGCAGGATCCTGGCTCGCCGCCTCGGCGAGCGGCGCCAGCAGGTAACAATCGCCGAGGTAGCCCTGGTTGACGTCGGACAGGCTCGGGCCCGACGCGCCGAACAGCGGCGCGCTGACCCTGGAATAGGAAATCGTGAAATCCGGATGGCCGTCCATCGAAACGGCGCTGGCCGGAAGGTCGGTTCCGGAGAACCACTTGCCGATCAATTCCTGGAGCTTCGTCGCGCTGGAGCCCGTCGCGAGGTTGCCGAGCGCGACGGAGGTCGCGGCCCCGCCGGTCCACCATGCGTTGGCCGCGTTACCGTTGACCAAAGCCTTGGTGATGAATTGCAGATAGGCCGAGGAGCCCATCGACGCGATGTTTGCGGCGATGGCTTTCAGGTCGGCGAGCTGGCTCGCCGACAGGGTCAGCCCGCGCGACGACAATTCGCCGGCGAGGTCCGCGAGCGCCGCGCCCAATTGCGCCTTGGTGATCGTCCCGCTCGCGGCGTCGGCGCTGAGGTCGGCCTTGAGGGCGGCGTCTTTCAGCGCGGAGATCCAGGTCGGGACGGGCGAAGTCGCGCTGACCGCCCCGGTCGTCGTCGCAGTCGCGCTGGCGGATGGCGTCGTCGGCGCGGCGACGCTGGTCGCCGAGGCGACAGCGGCCCGGGAAGCGATCCGGGTCGGCGCAGACGGGGCGGCGTCGGAATCGATTTCGGTTCCGGCCTTCGGGTCGAAGATACGATTCCACCTCATGGCCACACTCCCGACGCGATTGCTTCAGCGTGTCCGCCCCCGATGAAACCCGATGCCTATCCCCTGCCTTCGCCCGGCGATGCGGAGCCATCCCCTTTGTCGTCTGCTGTCGATCTTCCCCGCATAGACTTCAAATGCATCGCCATCTGAGGAATTATGCCTTTGTTTTCCGTTGCGCAATGTCGTCGAAATGAGGATCGGCTCGCGGCGCAGGTCCCCGCCGCGGTCAAGTGCGCTAGAGTGGCGCATGGATTGGGATAACGTCAGGGTCTTTCTCGCCGTCGCCCGGGCGGGGCAGTTCGTGGCCGCCGAGAAGCGGCTCAAGCTCGATCACGCGACCGTCAGTCGCCGGATCGGCGCGCTCGAGACGGCGCTCGGCGCGAAGCTGTTCGACCGGCGCACCACCGGCGCGACCCTGACCAGCGCCGGCGAGCGGATCCTCGGCGCGGCCGAGGAGATGGAGAGCGCCTTCCTGCACGCGCAGGGGGAGATCTCCGGCGTCGACCTCGAACTCGTCGGCGACGTCCGGATCGGCGCGCCCGACGGCTTCTCGACCTATTACCTGACCGGCGCCCTGAAGGACTTCGCCGAGCGCCATCCCGGCGTGCGCCTGCAGCTGATGCCGCTCCCGCAACTGACGCCGCTCGCGCGGCGCGAGGTCGACGTGGTCGTCGGGCTCGACAAGCCGGAGGCGGGACGGTTCGTCGCCCGCAAGCTGACCGACTATTCGCTCGGAATCTACGCCAGCGCCGCCTATCTGGCGACCAACGGGGCGCCCGCCGACGTCGAGGCGCTGCGCGGCCACAAACTGGTCGGCTATGTCGAGGAGCACGCCTTCTCCACCGCCCTCGACTATGTGCGCGACCTGTTCGCCGGCGCGCCGACCCACTTCGAATGCGCGAGCGCGGTGACGCAGCTCGAAGCCCTGCGCGCCGGCGTCGGCCTCGGCGTCGCGCACGACTTCATCGCGCGCCGGTTCGACGATCTGGTTCGCGTGCTTCCGGAAAGACGCGCCACGCGCGCCTACTGGCTCGTCACCCACGAGGACACTCGCGGCCTCGGCCGCATCCGCGCCGTCGCCGAGCATCTGGCCGATTCCATCGCGCGCGACCGCGCGATGTTCCTCTGAAGGCCGGCGAGGCGCGGCCCGTCAATCCCGGTTCATCAGCCGTTCGAGATAGTCGCGCTCGTCGGCCGGCCGGTTCGGGTCGGCGAGCCGGCGGCGCAACTCCTCCATCACCCGGCGCGCGCGCTCGGCGACGCCGCCCATCTCGCGCAGCGCCCCCTCCTGACGGTTGGTCGCGCCGTCGCGCTGGCGGCCGAGCGGATCGTCGCCCTGCTGGTCGTCGGGGCGGGCGCGGCGGGCCTGATAGCGCCCCTTGCCGTTTTTGCCCTGCTGACCCTGGCCGTTCATCTGCTGCTGCATGCCCTGGGCGCCCTCGCGCATCGCCTGCAGCGCCTTGCCCTGCGCCTCGACCGCGGCGCCCTTGCTCGACTTGCCGCGCGGATCCTGGCGGCCGTTCGGCTCGCCCTCGCGACCCTGGTCGGCCTTCAGGTCGCCCTCCGCTTCCTTCATGTCGCCTTCGGCGTCGTCGAAGCCCTTCTGCGGCTTCATGCCGAGGCTCTTCAACTTGCGCTGCATCTCGGCCAGCCGCTCGCTCAACGCCTTCTGCCGGTCGCCGAGGCTCTTGTCCTCGCGCTCGGCGTCGGAATCGTCCTGCTCGCTTCCCGGGCTCGCGTCCTTCTGGCCGTCCTGGGACTGGCTGTCCTGACCCTGCGACGGATCGGCCCCCGGCTTGGCGCGCTTTTTTCCGCGCTTGCGCTCGCCGTCGCGCTGGTCGCTGCGGAAGGTGTCGTCGCGCAGCGCCTGCTGGTCGCGCATCAGCTTGCCGAGCTCGTCGATCTGCTTCTTGAGCGCCCGCTCGGCCGCGTTCTCCTGGCCATTCTCGGCGCTCTGCATGTTCTCGAACATGTTCTGCATCTGGTCGAGCATCGCTTCGGCCTCCTCGCGCGCGCCGGATTTGGCGCTCTGTTCGAGTCGGTCCATCATCTTGTCGAGGCTCTGGCTCTGCTGGTTCGATTCCTGCGGGCTCTGGTCGCCGTTCTTCTCCGCCTTCATTGCCATTTCCGAGGCGAAGCGCTGCGCCGCCTCGCGCAGGTTCTGCATCAGCTTGCGGATCTCTTCGTCGCTCGCGCCGCGCTTGAGCGCTTCACGCAACGCGTTCTCGGCCGCGCGCAGGTCGCGCTGCGCCTGCGTCGTATCGCCGTCCTCGATCTTCAGCGCGATGGTCCACAGCAACTGGGCGACGTCGAGCAGATCGGCGTCGGTGCGTGCGGTCTCCAGGCTGCCGCGCGCCTGTCGCAGCCCGAGATAGACGGGCGCCGGCGTGTCGAACAATTCGGGCGCGACCGCGAGGCCGGCGAGCGCGGGCGCGACGCGCCGCGGCGCCGTGTCCGGGTCGAGGATCAGCTCCCGCCGCTCCTCGACCAGCGCGCGCGCCAGCGGATTGTGGAACGGCCGTTGCGGCAGGGTGACCTCGATCGGCGCGCTCGCGCCGGTCTTGCCCGAGACGCTGGTCGCGCTCAGCGTCATCGTGACCTTCGCGCCGGCCCAGGGGTGCTCGGAGAGATCGATGGTCGAATGGGCGTCGCCGGTCCCGGTCTCCGAGGTCGGCGTCTCCAGGCCCGCCTGGGGCGGCTTGGCCAGGCTCCGCGGCGCCGGCTTCCCCGGATCGTGCGGCAGGGCGAAATCGGCGCGCGCGCCGGTGATCCGATGGCGGTCCTCGATCCGGTAGGCGAGGGAGAGCGAGCCGGAGAGGTTGGTCTGCGGCTCCTGGGTCAGCCGGATCGTCGGCGTCCCGGCCGGCGTGACGGCGAAGGTGACGTCGGCGGCGGTCGTTCCGCCGCGCAGGATCGTGGCGCGGCCGTCGCCGTGGAGAACGAACCTCCGCTCCGACGGGGCGCCGCTCGCGCCGGCTTTCGCCTCGACTGGGGCGATCGCGCCTTCCACCTTGGTCTCGACGGCGCCCGGCGCCGCGCGGACCACGAGGGTGGAATCTTCGATCGCCTCCATCCGGCGCGGCGGGCCGGCGCCGGTGTCGATCACCACCGGCGGGCGCCCGGAATAGGCGGGCGGATCGATCCAGGCGTCGACGCGGCTGACGGCGGCGGCGAGGGCGGCGTCGTCGCCGCGCCAGTCGAAGGCCGCGGCGAGCCGCCCGTAGAGCTCCGGCCCGGCGATGACCGCCGCCGCGAACGCCATCATCGCCACGCCGAAGCGCAGCGCGAAGGGGTCGCGCTCGGCCATCCGGGGGGCGGGCGGCCCGACCTTGAGGCTCTCGACGGCGCGCGCGAGCCGCGCCTGATGCGCCGCCCACAGCGCGCGCGCCATCGGGTCGTCGGCATTGGCGAGACTGTCGGAGAGCGAGGTCGCCGGACGGTGCGCCGCGCCCGAGTCGCGATCGAGCCGCGCCGCGACGTCGCGCGCCGGCGGCCAGCGCAAGCGGATCAGCGGCAGAAGCGCGGCCATGAGGCCCAGCGCGAACAGCGCGACGCCGACGATGCGCACGATGCGCGGCGCAAAGATCCAGGCCCCGAACCACGACACCGCGAGGAACAGGATCGCGACCCCGAGCGCGGCCACGATCGGCGGCCAGATCCGCTCGACCAGCAGCACGCCCGCGGCCGCCCGGCGGAGCGCCTTCAACAGGCGCTCGGGATCCCGCTCCGGCGGGCGTCGCGTCGCATTCTCGTTCGGCAAGTCGTCCTTCGCCACGTCCGTCCCGATCGTCCGCGAAAGGAGTCAGTCCTCACGCCAACCACGGCGGAAGTTTGTCCAGCGCGATCATTTCCTCGTAGCTCGGCCGCGGCCGAACCACCGCCCACTCGGCGCCCTTGACCAGCACCTCCGGCACGAGCCGGCGGGAATTGTAGGTGCCGGCCTGGACCGCGCCATAGGCGCCCGCCGTCATCACCGCAATCAGGTCGCCCGGCGCCGCTTCGGGGATGTCCCGGTCGAGCGCAAGATAGTCGCCGCTCTCGCACACCGGGCCGACCACGTCGGCGCGGATCATGCGCGCGGTTCGCGGCGCAGGCGCCCGCACCGGCAGGATGTCGTGATGGGCGTCGTAGAGGGTCGGGCGGATCAGGTCGTTCATCGCCGCGTCGACGATGACGAAGCTCTTGGCCTCGCCCGTCTTGACGAAGATCACCGAGGCGACCAGCGCGCCGGCGTTGCCGACGATCAGCCGGCCCGGTTCGAGGATCACCCGGCAGTCGAGCCCGCTGGTATGGCGGGCGACGATCTCGGCGTAGGCCTCGGGGAAAGGCGGCGGGTCGTTGTCGACCCGGTAGGGCACGCCGAGGCCGCCGCCGACGTCGACGTGCTCGATGGCGCAGCCGTCGGCGCGCAGCGTCCGGACAAAGTCGGCGAGCAGGGCGAAGGCGTTGTCGAACGGCGCGAGATCGGTGATCTGCGAGCCGATGTGCATGTCGACGCCATGGACGGCGAGGCCGGGCAGGGCGCTTGCGCGGGCGAACACGTCGCGGGCGCGCGAGATCGGCACGCCGAACTTGTTCTCCGACTTGCCGGTCGCGATCTTGGCGTGGGTCTTGGCGTCGACGTCCGGGTTGACGCGAATGGCGACCGGGGCGACGGCGCCGCGCGCCACGGCGACCGCGGACAAGGCCTCGAGCTCCGGTTCGGACTCGACGTTGAAGCACAGGATGCCCTCGTCGAGGCCGAGATTCATCTCGGCCGCCGTCTTGCCGACGCCGGAGAACACGATCCGCTCGCCGGGGACCCCGGCGGCGCGGGCGCGGCGCAGCTCGCCTTCGCTGACCACGTCCATGCCGGCCCCGAGCGCGGCGAGGGTCTTCAGCACCGCCTGGTTGGAATTCGCCTTCATCGCATAGGCGACGAGCGCGTCCTGGGCGGCGAAGGCGTCGCGAAACACCCGGAAATGCCGCTCGATGGTGGCGCTGGAATAGACGTAGAACGGCGTCCCGACGCGCTCGGCGATTTCGGCCAGCGGGACGTCTTCGACGCACAGCGCGTCGTCGCGATAGGCGAAGTGTCTCATGCGCCCTTATTTCAGCAGGAAATCGAGAAAGAAAGGCCGATTGGGCGCCGTGATCGGCGGAATCTTCGGCTTCATCTGAGGGTTGAGCGTCTCGGCGCTCACCTGATCGGGCTTCGGCATGGCGGGCTTGGCCTGCGCGTTGGCGTCGGGCGGCGGCTCCAGCGGGCCGATCCGGCCGCAGCCCGCGGCCCCCAGCGCGATGGCGAGCGCCGCCGCATGGAGAACGGGCGAAAGAATGGGCTTGGCGGACAAGGCGCGACTCCTGACCGCGCCCTTATACAGGATCGACCGGCGCAGGCGAGGCCCGCCCGCGCCGGCCGGGGCGATCGCCTGAAGACGACCCCAAGCCTTGCAACGCGTTCCCGCCCCCCTTGTGGGGGCGGGCCAGGGGGGTCGCGCCAATCTCTTTTTGTTCGGCGGTTTGAAGGGAACTCATGTCGAAGTTCGGCGCGACCCCCCTCCTCTATCCTCCCCCGTAAGGGGAGGCGCTCTCGGCGCCTGCGCTGGCGTTCAAGCGATTGCCCGCTCGCGCCGGCCGGGCCGGCTCAGTTGCCGCCGTTGTCGACGCAATTGGCCTTGTTGCAGTCCTGCCGACCACGCGGCATCGGGTCGCCGTGCGGCACCTGGCCCATCCGCTGCGCCGGCGTCGGCGCGGCGAAGGGGGAGTCGGAGCGCGACCCGTCCCCGACCGGCGATTGCGGCGCGGCCGCCCCCGGCGGCGTCTGGGGCGCGGCGGCGCCCGTGGATTGCGCCCAAGCCGCGCTCGAGGAGGCGAGCGCCACGGCCGCTGCGAAAATCCAGGAACTCGATGTCGACATCGCGAATTCTCCTTGGAGACGGGATCGTGCGCAGACAACGGGGGCGCGGCTCTCAGGTTCCCTGGGGACAATCCCTCGCGGCGTAACCCACTGGAGCCGGACGCGGCTCTGTGCGATACCGAAAGCGAGCCCGCATTCCGCTTGTTCGAACCCGGAGGGCGCGTATGCCGACGTCCCGCGTGACGACGCAGCAGCTCAAGGCCGCACGAGCGTTGCTCGGATGGTCGCAGACCCGGCTGGCGAGCGCGTCCGGCCTGTCGATCCCGACGATCAAACGCATTGAATCGCGGAGCGGCGAGATCGGCGGACGCGTCGGCACCGCCGCGCGGATCGTCGCCGCGCTGGAGACGGCGGGCGCGCAGTTCATCCCGGAAAACGGCGGCGGCGTCGGGGTGAGGCTGCGCGCGGGGCGCGAACCGCAAACCATCGACCTCGAAAACCTCAACGCGAGCAACGACGAGTAGCGCGCCGAAGGCTGCGCCGCCGGGAGTTTGAGCCGCGATTACAATCGGTTAACACGCAATTCCAGATCGCCGGGGTTGACGTCGTTAACGCAATATGATTCTGATACGGGTCATGTTGTCGACCAAAGAGCGCATCATCGCGGCCGTGACTCTGCGGGCGGTCGGCGATGCGGCCGGCATCTCGCAGTCTGCGCCCTACCGCCATTTCGCCGACAAGCGCGCCCTGCTCGACGCCATGGTGCGGCAGATCATCGAGCAGCTGCGCGAGACGGTGGATCAGGCGAGGAGCGAGGCGGCTTCGCCCGCGGCGGCGCTCAACAAGGTGGTCGAGCAATATTACCAGTTCGCGCGCAAGTATCCGGTGCGCTATCGCCTGCTGCTCGAGGAGAGCCGGGCCGACAACGCCGTTGGAGCCGAGGCGCGGCAGGCGTTCTCCGCCGTCGCCGATCTGGTCCATGACGCGCAGAAGTCGGGCCAGATCCGCGAAGGCGACCCGCAGCAGATCGTCGCGCTGATCTTCGGCGCCGTGCACGGGATGGCCGATCTCGAGCAGTTCGGCCTGGTCAAGGTCGCCGCCGACGGCCAGTCCGCGGCCGCCCTGCCGGCTTTGCTGGTCGAGATGCTGTCGCGCCAGGCCCCGGAAGCGGCCTGAGCCGCATCCCGGGCTTCGCGCCCCGCCGCGCGCTTTACAGGCCCTTGGCGGCGGCCATGATCTCTTTCAGTTTCGCCTGAGCGAACCACGCATAGGCGGCGCTCGCCAGTCGCAGCAGCCAGGACGCCGGAGCAGGCGTCAGCAACGCGAGCGTCTGGTCGTTGACCGGCAGCCCCGCCATCGACACCACAGCTTCCGCCTGCTTCGCCCAGCCGGTGCCCTCGGCGAATCCGCGCCCGATCTCGAGGCCCTGAGGATTGCGCGCGATCGCGCCGCCCTCGGTATATTCGAGCCCCGGACCGAAAAACCCGGTTTGCCCGGAAGCAATGAGCGGCGAGAGGGTGAATTCCTTCAAGGGCTCCGGCACGGCCTGGTCCACGGAAAACAGATAGCCGGCCGGATACCAGGTGCGGGTGACCGGATAGATTGCGGGATTGGGCGAGCTCTTGATCCGGACCCAGTCGGTTACGATCATCGTTCCGGTGATATCGCGGGCCTGATTCCGGGCGTCGATGAACTTGCCCTTGAACGCGGCCGTCATCCGCCCCGGCGGCGCGTCGCCGGTCTGACCGTAGAACCCTTGGTTCGCTTGGGTATGCAACGCCGCGAAGGTCAATTGCGCCTCCTCCGGCAGTCCGATCGCGGCGTTGGCGTGGAACTGGATTTCGAACCAGTCCCATCCCGCGGGCGCCGGCGCGGCGAGGTTCTTCGCGGCCCGCAACACGGCATGCTGCGGCGAGCCGGATGGCCAAAAGCCGGTCGTCCACTGGTGGTCGTACCACATGCGCCCGCCGGTCAGCGCAATCCGCCGGCCGTCGATGGTGATCGTGCTTTCGGCGCCGTCGCGCAATTGCAGCCGAGAGGCCGAGTAGTACAGCGTGCCGAGCCCGTCGACGCTGGGTGAACACCCGCCGTCGCCCTGCATGAAATAGCCCTTCGGATCGTCGACGGTGAGATCGATCGCGAACTCGACATTGGGCGACTTGCCACGGTCCCATCCCAGTCCGCGCAACCGCGCCGGGAACAATTCGCCGTTTTCGGACAGGCCCTCGATGGCGTTTTTCCCCAGCCGGAAGGCGTAGGGTTTCTCGACAACGTCGATCAGCCCGGTTGTTCCCGCCACGACCACGGTGTCCGCGCGATATTGAACGGCATTCTGCGGATCGCAGATCGCGAGATGCATCTCGATCGACTGATTGTCGACGTCGCTCAGCCCCAGCGTCTTCGCCAGCGGCGGCGGCAGCAGCGCGTACTGCCAGAACATCAGCAAGACGCTATAGTGGTTCTTGTCGGCGTCTGTGAAATTGCCGACGAAGAAATGCCAGCCCAATTGCTTTTTCAGCTGCGGCAGGTCGGTTGAAGGAAACGTGAATTTCGGATCGAGCGGGATCGGCTCGTATCCGACGTTGGACTCGAGCCCCAGAAACAGACAGCTCGCATAAAACTGGCGCGGGCTCATCGCCATCCCGGCCTTCACGTGGCTGCGCAACAGGGCGTAGCGCTCCTTGAAGCTCGGCGCGAGGGAAAGCGGGTTCGCCTCGAGCTGATCGAGGCGCGCCAGGAACCGTTCGGCGTAGCTGCGTTCGCTGTTCGGCGCCGAGTCGATGCGTTTCGAGATCTCGGGCGGGATGCGCGCCGGGTCGTAGTCCTTCATCCACAAGGCCTGGGCGATTCCTTGCAGCGTCAGGGGATCCATTGATGGCGGCTCCGTCGTCTCTCGGACTTAAGGCATTCATCAAGGTCTTGGACGAGGCGACTTCGCCGACGGTCATCGGAGCGCCGGCGCGTCTGCCCGCCAGAAATGTATACAACCATCGTTTCACCCATTCCGCAAATGGTCGACGGGAACCGCGCCGGCTCCGGGTCCGCCTCTCGCGGCGGGCTCCCGGCATCAAGGAAATCGCGCCCGCGAAGTCTTCGCGTCCCTTCGTGTCCTTCGTGGCGACCATCGCCTGGAACCCTGCCGGCGCCTGCGCGTTTGGGCGGAAACCCCAACCCAAGTCGGTGACGACAATGGCTCTTCCGTTCCGCTCCATCGCCGAAGCCGAGAAGCCGGTCCCGGATTGGCGCGACACCTGGTCTGCGGTGGTCGCGGTGGTCGCGGTCGGGGCCGCGTCGCGGATCGCGCAAGTTGCGACCTTTCCCAATTTCTCCGATTGGTACGAGGGGCTGGCGAAGCCCGGATTCACGCCGCCGGACGAGGTGTTCGGCTACGTCTGGGGGCCGCTCTATCTCCTGATGGCGCTCGCCTTCTGGCGCATTCGAAGTCTGCCGGCGGACATGCCGGGGCGACACCGCGCGATCGCCCTCTTCCTCGCCCAGCTTGCCCTTGGCGCGCTCTGGTCGGTCGCGTTCTTTCGCGCCCAGAGCCCGGGACTGGGTTTCGTGGACATCGTGTTGCAGGGCCTTGTGCTGATCGCGACGATCCGCGCCTTCTGGCCGCTCGACCGGTGGTCCGCGATCGCGCTGGTTCCGCTGGCGATCTGGATCGGCTTCGTGGCGCTGCTCGACCTCGCGGTCTGGCGCCTGAACGCGTGACGGTTCGGGCGGCGCCCCAATTCCAAAGAGCGGACCCTTTGCTGCGCCCTCGTCCCGAGGAGCCCGCGAAGCGGGCGTCTCGAAGGACGTTCCCGTCAGCGCCGACGGAAAGGGCGCATCCTAGACCACTCGCCCCCGTCGAAATGCAGCGAGGCGGGACAGCTCGACCGCGGCGAACGCTTGAGCGGTTCACGGAGAATAAGAACGCCCGGTCGGGTGTTTGCTTTCCGCCTCGCCTCGCCTCGCGGCTGGGTCCGAACCCGGGAGAACCGCCATGAACGTCAAATCGAGCGTGATCCGTCGAGACGTCGTTTCCATGATTTCGCTTGTCGGTGGAGCCGCCCTCCTCGCGGCGAGCGCCGCTCCCGCATCCGCCGACCCGCTTTTCCTTCAAACCAATCTTGTCTCCAATATCCCTGGCCTGGCCGCGATCACCGATCCCAACATGGTCAATGCCTGGGGAATCTCCGCGAGCTCCTCTTCCCCGTTCTGGATCTCGGACAATGGCGCCGGCCTTACGACGCTTTACGCAGTCCCGGGGTCGGGCGTGCCTGCGATCGTTCCGCTGGTCGTCACAATTCCCGGCGCTGTCCCGGCGACGGGATCGTCGCCGACGGGACAGGTGTTCAACGCCACCAGCGGGTTTGCGCTTGCCTCGGGGGGAAAGGCCCTTTTCCTGTTCGACTCCGAGGACGGCGCGATTTCGGGATGGAACGGCGGAACGACCGCATCGATCATGGTGAATAACGGTCCGGATGCGGTCTACAAGGGTCTGGCGATCTCGAACGCCAACGGGGGCGCCCTGTACGCGACGAATTTCCGAGCCGGGACGATCGACGCGTTCGACAGCAGCTTTGCGCCGACGCTGACCGGGGCGTTCGTCGATCCGACCTTGCCGTCCGGCTACGCGCCGTTCAACGACAAGGTGATCAACGGTCAACTCTATGTCACCTATGCCCTACAGGACTCCGACAAGCACGACGACGTCGCCGGCGCCGGCCACGGCTACGTGGACGTGTTCAACCTCGACGGCAGCTTCGACAAGCGGTTGATCTCGGCGGGTGAATTGAACTCGCCGTGGGGGCTGCAGATCGCGCCGTCGAGCTTCGGGAGGTTCTCCGGCGACCTCCTGGTCGGGAATTTCGGCGACGGACGAATCAACGCCTATGACCCGACCACCGGCGCGTTTGTCGACGCGCTGGACGGCCTCGACGGCAATCCGCTCTCCATCGACGGCCTTTGGGCCCTGACGATCGGCAACGGAGGTTCGGGCGGAAGCCCCGACGCGCTCTATTTCACCGCAGGCCCGAACGGGGAGGCCGACGGGCTGTTCGGCAGTTTGACGGCGGTGCCTGAGCCCTCCACCTGGGCGATGTTGCTGGTCGGGTTCGTCGGCCTGGCTCACTTGGCCAGGCGCCGCGGGGCCGAACTGGCGCGCTGATCGACCCTGACGCCGATCGCGGGATCAGGCGTTTCGACCGGCCTCGACCCCTGGGCCGCAATCGGGCGTGTTGGCGCGCGGCCGGATCGGCTTCGCTGCCCTGCTGGGCCCTTGGCTCTGGCTTCAGGCCTGCGCGGCCGGTTGGTCTCGGCGTAGACCCGTGTTCGAGAGCGGCCTACAGATCGCTGTGATTTGATTAGCAGGAGGGGACTCCATGCGTCTGGGCTACGTGATCCTCTACGTCCCCAATCTCGAGGAAACGGTCGCTTTCTACGAAAAGGCGTTCGGCGTCTCGCGCCGGTTCGTCCACGAGAGCGGCTACGCCGAGATGGAGACGGGCGCGACCGCGCTCGCGTTCGCCACCGAGGCCCTGGCCGCAAGCCATGGCGTCGCGACGCGCCCGAATCGTCCGGGCGCCGACGCGGCGGCGGCGGAGATCGCCTTCCTCTCCGACGACGTCCCGACCGCGTTCGCCAACGCCGTCGCGGCCGGGGCGTCGGTTTGCAAGGAGCCTCAGACGAAGCCCTGGGGGCAAGTGGTCGCCTACGTACGCGACAACAACGGCTTCCTTGTGGAGCTCTGCTCGCCGGTCGGGGGTTAGACTAGTCGCGACGACAAGCGCGGCGACAAATGGTGCCCTAGCCGTCATCGCACTAGCGGCATAAGCACTTGTTTTTATAGTCGTTTTTATAGTGCGGTTTGCGCGTATACCAACATTCGTACCAACTCCTCGCCGTCGCCGGGTGGGCGGAAGGACGTTGGGTGGATCCCTGGCGCGTCCTCCCGGCTCCCTACGAAGGTATGAGCGGCTTTGCCCTTTTTACACGGCGACGGCCTGAGGTTCAATGAGAGCCCTGAGCGCGTCAGCCGGTATCAAGCGTGTGTTCCCAATCTTCACGAAGCGCAGAGTTCCCTTCGCCATCAGGTCGTATAGCGTGGACCTTCCCAGCCCAATCACATCGGCGGCTTCCTTAACTCGGTACGCCAACCTATGGGCCGTAGGCTCTGCCTTCTGGGTAGTCCCTTTACCATTATCCACTGTCATTGCGTTCCTTTCGTTGAGCCATGCGTCGTCGTTAACCAAACGCGGGATTGCGTTCGGCCTCGGCGGACACGTTGAGAAGCTGTTGTGGTTGACCCGGCCGGGGCGGAGGATGGGACCCTAGTCCCTCTCGACCCTCAGACGGGACCACTACCCCCGGTTTCAAAAATCGAGCTAAAGCCTGACAACCGTTGTTCGTCCCCGGCGTGTAGTGAGGCCCTGACTGAGAACGCCACAGATGGCCGTAGACGCCCACTGAGGGCCTTTTTGGGGTTGCCCACCCCAAAGAGCCAAGGGAAGTCTGACGACCGTCCTTGAGCCTCCTGATGGCTCTCCAGGTTATTTCGCCCAACACCCCCGGCCTCCTTCAGCAACGGGGGGATACGTCTAGAGTTCTTGTGACTCCGGCGGGGAATGGCCGGGCCACTTATATCGAAGATATGATCTATTAACGTTATTAAAACTCGTTGTTGTAGTAATTTAGCCAATAACATTGTGATATACGACATGCGCATTAGCATGTACTTGTCTATATATTGCTATAGTGTATTTGAATTGCGCTTCGTTCTGAGTTATGTTCTCCTTTCATTTACGTAGAAGGTGACCATGCAAAACCCACCTGTTGTCGATTACTCCGTAGGTTCGGACCGAGGCGATGTTGTGTTTCGCCCACTCACCCCTCGCGCCCTTGAGGCGTTCGCCGGGTTGCCTCTGGACGCTGAGGGCTGCCTTAGGACCACGAGCGATGCAGGGGCGAGCGCGTTGTTTGATAGGTTCGATGCCGCGGGATTGAGAGACTTAACGGCCTGAGACTGACGGGACGGCGGGACCCAAGTAGCCCAGTACGCTCCTTTCGGCCTCGCCTCCTCGCCTATGGCCTATGCACGGTTGGGTAAGTCTGTGAACGCCTTGCATAAAGGCTATATGCTTGTTTTCATTGTACGTTCGCCGAGCTACGACACCGGTTTATGCATTATGCAGGCCCGTAGGAAGACCATATTGCATAAATGTTTGTATCATACCGAGGAGGACTTCGTCCGTCCTCTGAGGTCCAAAGGCCTACAGGTCAAGTTCCACTTCGGGTCCATCGTCGATGACCTCAGGGTCAACTGGCTTCTCAAGCTGTTTTGCAAGTTCTCGCGCCTGCCGTAGCAACGTGTTGACCTCTCCGTCTTCCACTAGCCCTTTTGCTACAGCTGTAGTTATAGCTCTCGACACCGTCGCTTGATCAACGCCAAGCTTAAGGCCAATCTCGGTTTGGTTCTTGTACTTCAGAGTTCGCGCCATGATTACGACTTCGGTTGCAAGGTCAGCAGGATCAACCTCAGATACCCAGCGTCCTTCCTTCAGCTTCAGTATCTTGCCATCGGATTCAGGTTTTCCGTGAGCGCGATTCTTCTTGAACACGACTCTGAAAGCCGCGCCATCGTTTTCACCTTCGACTCTCTCAAGTCCAATACTGGTTTCTAGTGTGGTCTCGATACTGGTCGAGCCCCTGTAGCTCTGTCCCGTCTTGTTGGTGTGATGCACGATGATCGTTGCCACGCCTTCTTTCTTGAGCGCAACAATGAGCGAATTGAGCGGGTTCCAGTTGGCCGCAGAGTTCTCGTCCTCAAGGCTCTCGCTGAGGGTCGCAAGGTTATCGAGGATCAACACCTTGACCTCCTCCTTCCTGCAATACTGAATCACCCTGTGTTTCCACTCAGGGTCCGCCAGGTCCACGAAGGTCGCCCGATGATCCTGTTCAGCCTTGGGGAAGACAACGATTCGCGAAAGATCAACAAGAGCGGAGCTACCACCCTCCCTCAGCCCCTCCATGTACTCGCCCACAGTCCCCAAGGCCTGAGGCAACCTGAGCGCCCTTCGGCTATCCCGCTCATCTACCTGGTGGACAATTTCAGCGGCCACACTGGGGTCCTCTCCACTGGCCTCCAGGGCCAAGCGAAGCTGGTCTGTGTCGATTGGCTCAGCGCCTCCGATGGTACCAACCATCCGCAGCCCCAAGGCCCCACAAAGGGTCTGAGCGCGCGCCCCTATGTCCGGTGTAATCATCTCGCCATCAATCAGACAGACCTTCGCTCCCTTGTGGCCCCCAGCCTGAAAGGTCCATCGGCCCACTTGTTCGTTGTAGACCCCTACGCCGTTCCCCGCCGCCGCCATCAGCATGAGGGTATGGACCAGCCACGTCTTGCCAATGCCTGAGGGACCGTAGACCATCGCAGCGCCACCCCAGCGCAGAACGTCTTTGATAATCCATCCCGGTTGCGGACGGTCTTCCTCGATGATCTGCGCCAGCGTCTTACCCACCGTAGGCACCTCGGCTCCCGGCTTGGTAAGCCCCGTAGCCCTGAGCCTGCGGAGGAGTTCCCTGTGTTCTTGAGGTGTAACCCTTCGCACAGGCTTGCCTGCACTTGCGGGCCATCCCATCTCTGCGTAATCGTAGTAAAAGACCCGCGATGGACTAATGACTCTAGCCGATGGATTTGGCTGATTCTCGTTATCCCTGTTCCACTCTTCAGAACCCTCCGGTGAGCCTATCAAGGCGAGCGGAAGACTACGCAGGGCGATAGGGTCCATCCAGTACGAAACCTTGAAGTCTAATTCCTCGGTGATATCGTCAATGCGGGGCTTGATGACGCCTTTCTTCTTGGCTGTGACAAGATCCTTGTAACTTGCGTCGGTGTCCTTGTAGGCTAGCCGAAGCGCCATCTTATCCCGATAGTTCTCGTAGCTACCGTACTCATAAGCAAGCTTGAGTCGCTTTAGGGTCTCACCGGATGGCGAATCTTGTATAAACTCTTCTTCCATGTGTTACTTGTGTCCTTTCTGACGTTATGCGTAGCGGTGTGAATGCTTTGATAATTGTGGAGTCGAGAAACTGGCTAGGTGAGGCGCAGTGTCTATGAAATTGCACAGCTATTGACTCCGTTTGTGTTCGATATTCACTCCGATTGGTCTGTGACTCGGATACTCAAAAGTGTCGTATTGGTATCGTATGTAGTCTGGCTCACATACAGGCTCATCAGGCTTGACTCTATCCTCCGGCTTGCCTCCGATAGGCCTCTGAATTTCGCAACTGATTTCGCTGAGCCGCTGCTCAAGCTCATCTTTATGATTAAACGCTACATGTAACGCAGCATTCAGGGCGCGACTGAGGCTAACGAAAGGATCTCTATTGATGTCTTGAATATCCACTAGTAATTTCCTACCAAGATGGAATCTAACACTCATCATCCTGTCGCTGATTTCCTTTATAGATTCCTGATCATGCTTGGATATATGCCTCGTTCGTCTCATAGACGCCTCGTTATGCCTGCTCGAAGGTTTGCATCGACTCCCCGACTTACCAATACTCTTAGCGCGTCTCTAAGCAGCACAGCGTTGCTTGGTGGTGCGCCATAGTGGTCGGTGAGCTTATGTTGTGCCTCTTCAATGAGCGACCTGAGTTCGCCAGTAGCTCTAGCATAGAAGCCGTAGAACGCAGTGTTTGCCCTGACACCTCGTGGCTCAGGGTATCTTAGTGTTACATGCACAGTCGCTATTTCCTTTCTTGACTAACTGACAACAAAAAAGACACCGTCTCCGGTGCCTTTCGCCGCCCCTTCTTCTAAAGTCCGGCCCCCTAATTTAAGTCCGGCCTCCGGCATAAGTGTCCAAAACGGGGTTCAATATTCGACGAAGTGCCTGATTTTCTTGGCTTATCGCCCGATAAGGTGGTGTATCTCTCGGTGCGGTGGCGAACGAGAAGGCAGGCGGCCTCTGGCATAAGTGTCCAGTCTCGTTCCTTCACACTTCGTAACATATTGAAATTTAACGTAGAATCGCCTCTAAGTCGTGAGTTTTTCAGAGCAGCGCCCACCTGCCTCCGTTTCGAGTCGCTTTTCGGGTTTCCTTCGAGCAGCCGTTGCTGTTGTGGACAGTTCTTCCACCCAGGTCTTGAGTTTGACCGCAGACCTCTTCGTCGTTATTTGGGGCGTGAAGTTTCCTGACGCGCAAGTTGTTGCCACTAGTTGCTTTCCCGGGCCAGGTGTTTGGTGAGGCCCTATCAGCGCCCCTCTAGTTAGTGACTTGCATCAACGGATTGGTGTTGTGAAAATGATTAGGCAGAATGCCTTTGTGGGGATCGGCGTCCAAGCAAAGCGATTGTCCTACGCAATCATCGCGTCGCTTGCGTTGATCTATGGTGCAGCCGCCCAACAGTTAACAATAAAGTGTGAAACAACAGTGTACAGTTTCGTCAAAGGTACTAATTCGCACCCAATGCAAGCAGATGCTGTAACGTTTACAATTGATATGAGCAAAAGAGAAGTAAGACGCTCTGACGATGTGTCATGCGATATCGATGTGGTGGATGAGTCAGAAATCATGTGCTTCGGAAATGGAAAGACTATTCTTCGATTTAACCGAAAACGATTAATTGGAGAGAAAATATTGGACACTGGTTCAGGTACACGGAACTATATTTATAGCCCGTGTAAGATCGTGGAATTCTAGGTCGTCACGCCCTTAACCGAATGACGTTGCCACCGCTTCTAAGCGCGTCCAGCTTGTCCGCCCACCACGTCATCATGCGTACCCGCTCGTCCCAGTACTCGGCTCTGGCATAGGCTCTGCGGACTTCGTTTGACTCTCGGTGCGCAAGCTGCGCCTCGATGGCGTCCGGGTTCCAAAGTCCGCTCTCGTTGAGAAGGGAACTAGCAGCCGCCCTGAAGCCATGGGCCGTCATTTGCTCACTGGTGTACCCAAGCCGCCTGAGCGCCGCGTTGAGCGTGTTTTCGGACAAGCAGCGGGATGAGGAACGAACAGAAGGGAAGAGAAACTTGCCCCGTCCGGTTATGGCCTGAAGCTGCTTGAGGACCTCAAGGGCCTGAGGGGCAAGCGGGACTTTGTGTGGCTTTCTCATCTTCATGCGCGGGCCAGGAATGGTCCAGACGCACTGCTCAAGCTCAAATTCGGACCACTCGGCCTGCCGTAGCTCGCCGGGCCTCAGGAAGGTCAACGCGAGCAACTGGAGGGCGTACAGCGTCTCCGGCGTTCCATCGTAGCCGTCAATCGCCCTGAGCAAGCCGCCAAAGGCCACCGGCTCGATGATAGCCGCCCTGTGTGTGACCGTGGGCGTGACCAGCGCTCTCCTGAGCGCCCATGTAGGGTCCGCCTCAGCGCGCCCAGTGGCCACTGCTAGCCGACAGACCTCGCCGATGATCCCTCTAAGGCGCGTGGCGGTCTCATGGTTGCCCTTCCCCTCGACCTCCTTCAGGACCGCGAGGACTTCGGAGGCTTTGAGTTCCGCCACCGGCCTCTTTCCGAGGTCCGCCTTGGCGATGCCGAGGAGCCATTCCGACTTGGTCAGCGTGCTCTTGGCACACCCCTCGCGCCGCTTCTTGTCCAACAGTTCAGCCGCTATGGCCTCGAATGTGTTTGTACGCTCCTGCGCTGCCGTGAGCTTGTCCAGCCGCTTTTGCTGCGTCGGATCGATCCCGGCCGCCAGCAGCTTCCTTGCTGCGTCCGTCGCCTCTCGGGCGTCCTTCAGGCCGATCTCGGGGAACACGCCGATTGCATAAACCAACTGCTTGCCGTCAAAGCGATACGCCATGCGCCAACGCTTCGCCCCGTCAGGCTCCACCCAAAGCTGCAGGCCCTTGCCATCAGAAAGCTTTTTACGCTTGTCCCCCGGCTTGGCCTTTTCGATCTGAAGCTGTGTGAGGGCCATGTTGGTATCTGCTTGTTGGTACTGGACGGCGAAGGCTGTTGGTTCGCCCCCTCGATACCAACGACCGTACCAACGCGACTCTCGGATTACAACGGACTAGACCGGACGCTTCAGGACGCATGCCATCCGGAAAGCCTTGGTTATCCTGGGGCAGGGCGGATGGCTTCGGATGCGTCTGGGAAAGAAGGTGGTGCCCCTAGCCGGAATCGAACCAGCACTCCTTGCGGAATCCGATTTTGAGTCGGACGCGTCTACCAGTTCCGCCATAGGGGCCCGCGCCAGGCGGACGGCAGCGATATAGACCGCGGACGCGGCGGGGGTCAACGCCCGGCCGCGCCCCCAAACGGCCCGAACAGCCCCGCAATGCGCAGGCCAGCTCGCGGTTCCCCCGCCGGCCGACGCGAACGTTCGTCCACGGCGCGCGTGGACATGGCCGGGCGAAGCGGGTAAAGCTCCGCCGCCCCGCAAGGATTCCTGGATGTTCGACACGCTCTACGCCCGCGTGCAGGCGCTCGCGCAAAGCCGGCACGCCGAAGCCTCGCTGGCGGCGGTGGCGTTCGCCGAGAGCTCGTTCTTTCCCATTCCGCCCGACGTGCTGCTCGCGCCGATGGCGCTCGCCCACCCGCAGCGCGCCTGGCGCTTCGCGCTGGTCGCGACCGTCGCCTCGGTGCTCGGCGGCATGCTCGGCTACGCCATCGGCGCGTTGCTCTACGACACCGTCGGGCAGTGGCTGATCAACCTCTACGGCTACGGCGCCAAGATGGACGCGCTCAAGGCGACCTACGCCCAGTGGGGCTGGCTGGTCATTCTGGTCAAGGGCGTGACGCCGATCCCGTTCAAGCTCGTAACCATCACCAGCGGCCTGCTCGCCTATAATTTCCCGCTGTTCGTCGCCCTCTCGGTCGTCACCCGCGGGGCGCGGTTCTTTCTCGTCGCCGGCGCGCTCCACTGGTTCGGCGAGCCGGTGCGCAACGCGATGGAGAAGAATTTCGCCGCCGTGCTCGGCGGCTTCGCGGCGCTGGTGATCGTCGGCTTCGTTATCGCGGTGAAGGTCTTCTGATGAACCCGGCGACGGTTCTTCTTCCGCCCTCGCAGGTCGGACGGGCGCTGTGGATGGTCGCCGCAGCGCTGGCGATCCTGGCGACGGTGTGGATCTTCGAGGCCGCCGGCGTCCTGCCGTGCGAGCTCTGCCTCACCGAGCGTTATGCCTATTACGCCGGCGCGCCGATCGCGGCGCTGGCCGCCTACGCCGCGAGCCGGTCGCTGAAGGGGTTGGCGAGCGCGCTGTTCATCGCGCTCGCGCTGATCT